>JAEZAU010000074.1 GCA_023430325.1 Bacteroidota bacterium
AGATCTTTTCCCCTGTCATAAGATCCTCGATGATCACAATGTCATGATCTTTCCAGAAAGGGTCATTCGTCATAAGGTGAACATCACGACCGAGAAAATGGATCCTGGCGATCGCATGAGTGACCTTATATTTCTGCGGCTTGAGTTGGCTCTGTAAGGTTCTTGCATACAATGCAACATATCCAATACAGTTTGCGGGACCACCTTTGATAAGAACCTCCGGATCACTGCTCACCTTGCCAGTAGAGAAATGAAGTAGATCCGACACATTCTCCAATGATCGGTCGATCGCATCATTCTGCCCCGCTGTCGGTTGCTGGTGTGAGATCTTCTCGATCCGTCTTTCACCTATGATGGCATATCTGAAAAGGCAGCGATAAATAGGTCCTCTCAGCAGGACCATTCCAATGATCATTACTGTCAATACGATCAACAGCTTTCTCAACTGATCGGTCTTAATGAAGCCTCCGCTCCAGGATCCGATCCATCAGGCTATAGAGGAATGCGAGCCCGGCGATCGCAGCCGACCAGTAGATCCACTGCGTTCGCAAAGAGAAGGAGGGAAGTTGGATCCGCGAAAGCTCGCGATGGATCGGATCGAGCAACGAACTTTCCGCTGATGTTGAACCCAGGTTGATCAATACAAGCACGATCATCACGATCAACGCACCGATGGCGGACCAGCCTGCCTTTCCGATCAGCGGCTTCACCTCGAGCGGCCGGTGGATCGGCGTTACTGCGACCCGCGCCATGATCCGATCGGTGAGATCGATGCCCGGCTTCGATCTTCCCGCAGCGCGGAAGAGCTTTCGCAGATCGTTATCGTTCAACTCAGGCATGATCCAAAAGTAATGTCGCGGCTTCAGGTCCGAGTGATCGCTGCAAGGCATCGGAAAGTTTCTTCCGGCTGCGGAACAGCTTCACTTTCACATTGGACGCACCGAGCCCGGTAACGGTTACGATCTCCTCCACGCTCATCTCCTCCAGGTAGTAGAAGCTCACGATCGCCGCATCTTCCGGATCGAGCGTGGTTAGCGCCTCATCAACGTAACGCTTGATGTCGTTGCGATCGGTGGAAGGATCGATATGTGCTGCCGGGTGGTCAACAAGATCATCGGCCGATCGCTCATCCGTTCTTCGTCCCGCTGCCTTGCGCGAACGGTGGTGACTGATCGCTGTACGATACGCGATGCTGTAAAGCCATGTGCTGAATTTCGAAGTGCCACCAAAGCTGTGGAGATTCTGGTAGGCTTTCACGAAACTATCCTGCGTGGCCTCCTCGGCATCTTCGGTATTGCGCAACACGCGATGGCATACGGTGTACACCATGTGTTGGTAGGTGCGCACCACTTCCGCGTACGCACGGCTGTCACCGGCGAGAATGCGCGAAAGGAGGCTCGCATCCATATGTGAGATGTGACGTGAACGGTTAGGAGGCGGTTACAAACTTGGCGATCGTGGAATTTCCAGAATACGAAATTGTGAAATACGGTGATCCGCGAACGCTGTCCGGAAAATGAGCCGGTCGGATCGAAATTCGCCTGAAGATCCCTCGTGTTGATCACTAGGAGTCCATTTATTTTTTTTCAATAGTTTGGCTCTTCCTAACCAACCTAAGATCAAGATGTTATATTCAAGAAGAGCCGGGTTGATGACCCTTGCCAGCGTTGCTGCATTGGTATTACAAGCGCAAGACCCTGCAGAGGAATGGGTGAGAACATTCGATGGCACCGCCGGTAGTTATGATGAAGCCAGATTCGTTCGCCTTGATGCACAGAACAATGTAGTGGTGACAGGTACATCCTGGTCCACCGGTACAGCTGTTGATGTGGTCACTCGCAAATATGATCCGCAAGGCGATCTGATCTGGAGCCATACCTGGAACAATGAGACCTACGGATTCAATGATCTGCCCAACGATATGGAGATAGCACCCAGTGGCGATGTGGTGATCATTGGAGACAGTAAGCATACCGGAGACTCGCAAAGCCTGAATGCCGATATCTTCATTCTTGTGCTGGATGAAAATGGTGGCTTTCTGTGGTCAGACTCATTACGCGGCAGTGGATATATGGGTTCCTTCGGGCCGATACAACGAAGCTTTGCGGCCGATCTGGAGATCGCAGATAATGGTGACATCTATGTCGCCGGCCAGGTGACCGGTTTCAATGGGAATAACCAATACGACCAGGCCGCCGTAGCACGGTTCAGTCCAACGGGTTTCCGACACTACTTCCTGACCTTGGACAACTCCACTGAACATGAGTGGAGCGATTTTGCACGTGCCATTGGAGTGGATGCCATGGGCAACGCTTATATCAATGGTGTCACCACCATAGCCAACACCTGGCGCGATCATGCCGTTTGGAAGATCGATCCGGACGGGAATGAGGAATGGATGGCGAATTTTCCAGGTCCCGAGAACAATGTAAGCGAACACCTGGAGGATATTCTGGTGGACGCTGATGGCAATTCATACTCGTATGGTCTTCATTCCGGAGGGATCATGGTGCTTCGGAAGCTGAATACCATGGGCGATGAACAATGGACCTCTGAGCTCGATACGATATTTCCAAGTGGTGGAGCATCGTTCACCTATCCTGATGCGCGCCTTGCCTTTGATATGCAGGGCAATATCATACTTGTCTCCAATATGGCTTCGCGGATCGGGGTGGCGAAGTTCTCTCCGGCCGGGGATTTTCTCTGGGTCACCTACCACGGTGGCGATACGCAGTTCTCCAACGAGGCCTATCACGTGGAAGTGGACGGTATGGACCATATCTATGTGGCGGGTGCATATTCCAATACAGGCACCTCTTTCGATCTGGCCTGCATAAAGGTCGCTCCGGACGGTTCCCAGGTCTGGGATGTCTGGCATAACGGACCGGCCGATGGGGGTGATAAGGGTCATTCAATGGCGGTCGGTAATGATGGAGCTGTTTATGTAGCGGGTGTTGGAGTTGGTTATACCGCTTCGAACGGTGATATGCTTCTGGTGAAATACATGCAGGATGGCGTGGGTGTCCATGACATGGAAGCACCTGATCTGATGGTCTTCCCGAATCCCGTTACTGATGTACTGGGCGTGATCTCATCGATCGATGCTGGACCGGTGAATTTTGAGTTGATCGATATGCAAGGCCGGATGATCAAGCCTGCTTCTGTCAATAGACAGGGAGAGATCCATCAACTCGATGTTTCAGGTGTAGCGCGGTCTGTTTACCTGCTCAGGATGATCTCACCTGGTGGATCTACAACGGCTCGCATAGTGATCAATTAGTAAAAAGCGCTCTTTCCGGCGCCGGACCCGATCGGAATTTTCCATGGATCTGTAACCGCCTGGACCGACCCGGCGTCAGATGAGCAACACAACGAAGCAGCCATGGGAGACATCACCGGAATGATCGCGATCATCTTCACCTTGGGATCGATCTTTGGAATAGCCTATCTCTTCTTCACTACACGGCATCGCGAGCGCATGGCCATGATCGAAAGAGGAATGGAATTCGGCTTGCGAAAACCTTCGCCCGATCCTCGCAAAGCGTTGAAGGATGGCATGCAATGGGTTGCCGCCGCCCTTGGCCTTGGCCTCGGTTATCTGTTGGATACCATGATCCCGGATACGTTCGAGGAGGTCTTCATCTATGTGGGTGCTGTAGCATTCGCAGTCGGGATCGCCAACATCATCTATCACTTGAAATTCCATAAGAAGGAATTGAAGGGTGATGAGTTGGAAAGGCCAGAACGCTTCGCGGCATAGCAACGAGGGAAGAAGCTTGCCGTACCGGAGCGGGATCTCAGAAGGGATCCCGCTTCATTGTGCGATCGGGATCATCTTTGCGCCATGCGCCGGATCACTTCAGCTCTGCGTTGGGTCGCATCGGCGGCATTCTGGATAGTCATAGTGTCTGTGCTCTGGGTGGGCCTGTTGGGTATGGTGGATGCGCCGGTCACATGGCATATGGTATCGCGTATGAATGAACATGGTCCAATTGAACGTGATGTTGTGCCTTTGAAGAAGATCTCACGTGCATTACCGCTGGCAGTGATCGCATCAGAGGATCAGCGGTTCATGGTGCACCATGGTTTTGCCTGGGAGGCGATGCAGAAAGCCTGGGACAGGAATCGCAAGGGCAGAAGGATCAAAGGGGCGAGCACCATTTCACAACAGACGGCCAAGAATGTCTTTCTCTGGCATGGCCGCACATACTTGCGAAAAGGTCTGGAGGCCTGGTTCACTGTATTGATCGAGTTGCTGTGGACCAAGGAGCGAATACTGGAGGTGTATTTGAACACAGCTGAAATGGGGAAGGGGATCTTCGGTGCCGAAGCTGCGGCGTATCATTGTTTCGATCGATCGGCTTCGAAACTTACGCCGTCGCAGGCCGCCTTATTGACTGCCACGCTGCCGAACCCGATCCGTTACAGTTGTAGCAGACCAGGTCCTTATATACAGGGCCGGCAACAATGGACGCTACGACAGATGCGCAACATTGGTGATGTGCTCGATCCCGAAGTGCGGGAACGTCAGCGTGAAAGGATGCAACTGGAAGAAGAGCGCAAGGATCGGAGGAACAAGAAGTGATCTATCCGGGATAACGGAACCATCTTGTAATAATGGATGGATCGGGCAATGCGAAGCGCGTGAGCGATAGCAGTGGAAAGCCCGCAAGCGAGGCTTTTGCGAGTGCGTACTTGGAACGAATAGCGCGACCCGCCTTAAGTGAAAGATCTTTTAGGCGAAGCCTGTGTCCAATGTCCAAAGGCGGGGCACGCCCCAATACGACCGCACTTCACGATGGCTGAAAGTTGTCGTCTACTTTTGGATTCATACAGGTATGAATATAGATCATGGGGGTTGACGAAAAGGAACTGATCGTTGTGACCGGTGCCGCACGCGGGGTGGGTCATGCAACAGCGCGCAGCCTGGCTTTGGATCATGGACGGCGCGTGCTGGCTGTATCGCGCAATGAACGAGCATTGGAGGAATTGCGAGATGAATGCGAGGGTAAGGTGGAGATATTGATCGCTGATCTATCCAGGGAAGACACTCCTGCGGCCATAAGGAAGGTGGTGGCCGAACGCCGAGTGATCGGATTGGTGCATAACGCAGGCCTGTTCCATTCCAGCCCGATCGGCGATCATGAACGTGGACAATTGGAGAAGGTGTTCCTAATCAATGCGCTAGTACCGTTGATGATCACACAGGCCTTGATCGATCGTATGAAAGGCGACCCATCTTCGCACATAGTCCATATCAGCAGCATGGGCGGTTTTCAGGATAGCGTGAAGTTCCCTGGCCTTATAGGATATAGTGCGTCCAAAGCAGCAATGGCCTGCATGGCCCAATGCCTGGCCGAAGAGTTCAAGGACATGGGGATCAGGAGCAATTGCCTGGCCTTGGGATCGGTGGATACCGAGATGCTCCGGCAGGCTTTCCCGGGTTTCAAGGCCGGGGCTACGGCAGAGGGTATGGGGGCTTATGTGGCCAGGTTCGTTTTGGAGGGTCATACCCTTTATAATGGTAAGGTGCTTCCGGTCGCTGTTACCACGCCTTGATCTTTTTTGAGCTAATGGCTGCGTATGTGATCGGATCATGTATCTTTGCAGCCCCGTTCACGAAACATGTTCTTTACTGGAACGGGCAAGCCGGCTGCATGGATGTGTTCAAGACATCCCGCTGTGGTTCAAGAACAGGCTTGGAAGTGATCCAACGTAAGACCAGAGGTGGTTCATTTACACTGGTCCCCTTTTCTTCCGAAGTGTATCGGAAAGGATCTTCGATCTGGAGTAGCTCTTCGTGAGCTGATGCTCCATCAACAAGAAAAAGTTGTTCGCAATGGTTTGGAGGTTCAAATATCCTTCTTACTTTTGCGCCCCGTTTCCGGAGGATGTTCTGGAGACGCACCTCTGAAAGGAGGGAAAAGTTTTGCAGAGTGTTGGTTGTTCGAGAAGAACATCTTACCTTTGCAGCCCTTTTCGAAGGAAGTTCTTTGAGGCTGATCGACTGATAGCCCACGATACTGGTAGAGGAATGATAAGAACTGTGAATTTGTTCACAGGTGCTTGTCGGAACGAATGCCAGTAGTATCTTTGCCGACCCGTTCGGCGAGATGCCGGAAGAGGGAAGTTGAAAGCTTGAACATTGACCGGAAAAGGGCTTTGGCCCGGAACCGATACAGTTCTTTGACTTATTGTCCATTTTGAGAACAGCAGGTGTCCTTGTGATCTAAAGATCAACATGAGAGACCTCGTCAACGAACCAGATCAAACAAACATTTACAATGGAGAGTTTGATCCTGGCTCAGGATGAACGCTAGCGGCAGGCTTAACACATGCAAGTCGAGGGGCAGCACGATGTAGCAATACATTGGTGGCGACCGGCGCACGGGTGCGT
>JAEZAU010000194.1 GCA_023430325.1 Bacteroidota bacterium
ATGGGTATCAGTTTTTCACTCAAGGGATGGCAATAACTGTTTGATGATGGCCGCGTGGCTGATAAATGGAAGGATAGTTTTGAACGCCGAAGATAAGCCGATATCCGCCCCTTCGCTGAAATGGCCATCATTACACTCACCACGGACCTTGGCCTTAAAGACCATTATGTGGCCACGGTGAAAGGTGCGATCCTGAGCCAGTTGCCCAATGCGAACATCATCGATGTAACGCATCTGATCACTCCCTTCAACACCGCCCAGGCCGCGTTCGTGGTGAAGCAGACCTATCCTTCCTTCCCACGCGGTACCATCCATATCATCGGTGTGAATCCTGAAGCCGATGGCCATACCCCGCATCTGGTGGTAAGGCATGATGGACAGTTCTTCATCGGTGCGGACAATGGTGTCTTCTCGCTGATCTTCGAGGGAAAGCCGCATGAAGCCTTTGAGATCACCATGAAGCTGGATGATGATCACGTGACCTTCCCTACCAAAACCGTCTTTGTGCAGGCGGCATGTCATCTGGCGCGTGGAGGAATGCCCGATGTTATCGGCCGGAAGATCGGTTCCATAAAGGACATGATCGGCTTCCGCCCAGCCACTGACCAGGCCAGCATCCGTGGCAAGGTGGTGCACATCGACACCTACGGAAATCTCGTGACCAACGTGCGCCGGCAACTTTTTGATGAGATAGGCCGCGGACGCAATTTCCTGATCGATTTCGGCAGCCGGGAGGACCTGATCACATCCTTGAGCAAGACGTACAGCGATGTTCCAATGGGTGAAAGGCTTGCCTTCTTTGGATCGAGCGGCCTGCTGGAGATCGCTGTGAACAAAGGCGTGGAAGGCAGTGGTGGCGGTGCCGCAAGGCTCTTCGGTGTTGAAACGAACGATCCGGTAAGGATCGATTTCCAGGAACGCACCAGATGATCGTTCGTGTGGTTAAAATGACCTTCAGGCCTGAAGAAGTGAGGCGCTTTCAACAGCTGTTCGAAGAATGGGCGCCACAGATCCGATCATCGCCCGGTTGCCTCTATCTGGAGCTTTTACATGATATGAACGACCCCAGGATATTCTTCACCTATAGCCAGTGGGAGAAAATTTCAGATCTGGACGATTATCGCGTCTCATCGGTATTTTCCAGCGTCTGGCCTACCGTAAAGACACTCTTCGCCGAACCTGCGGTAGCGTGGTCGGTGGTACGCGAGCATAGAGCGGTATAGACAATTTGGCGCACTTTGTGCGATCTTAGGGGCATGGCTCGCTTCCTCTCCTTACTGCTTTTGCTCCTGCCTTTCACCATTGCTGCACAAGATGATGCAGAAGCCTACCTGCACCGTGCACGCGAGGCATATGCCAATGGCGCTTATGAACCGGCCATGGCCAATGCGGATACGGCGCTTCGCATGAGAAAAGACCTGGCCGCAGCCTATAAGTTGCGCGGCGATATCAAGCAACGCCAGGCGAATTTCCATGGCGCCATGGTGGATTATGCCAAGGCCGAAAAGCACGACCCCTCCGATCCGCGACTGTATATCAGCCGATCGGCGCTGCATATCACAGAAGGCCGTACCCGGGACGCGCTCGATGATCTGGACAAGGCGATCGATCTGGACCCCAACGATCCCGATGCCTGGTACAATCGCGCCTGTGCGTTTTACATGGAGGATAACGGCGAAGCTGCTCTGAAGGACCTTCACAAGGCTTTGCAATTGAACAAGGAGGATGCGAACAGCCTGCTTCTTCGTGGTATCATAAAAGGGGAAATGTCGCGTGATTCCGATGGTCTTGCCGATGTGGAGGAAGCCATGCGTTTGAAACCCGATATCGTGAACGGCACCATCAGTTACGCGGTCTTGTTGCATGGTGCGGGCCGGTATGAAGAAGCGATCGTGAAATTCACAGAGGTCATCGATTCGGGTTCGGAATTGATAGAAGCTCATTATTTCCGCGGCGATTGCTGGTACAACCTGAACAATAAGGAAAAGGCGTGCGAAGACTATCGAACCAGTGCCGAGCTGGGCGATAAGGATTCCCAGTTCATCGTGCGCAACTACTGCAATACCGATCTGGACCGCATACCCAAGAAGCCGGTCCGTCAGAAGAACATCACGATCGAGTTCTGATCTCAGCAAGGGCCGCCAAGATCAGTGAACGGCGCGTGCCGCTGTGTACGGCGTTTCTATCTTGCGCCGTTCTTTCCGCATGCTCTCGCTCATCTTCAAAGAGATCCGTGGTTTCCTGGGTTCGCTGATCGGCCACATCGTGGTGGTGGTGTTCCTGCTGCTTACCGGCCTCTTCGTCTGGGTGTTTCCGGAGAACATCCTCGATACCGGTTACGCCGATCTGGGCCCGTTGTTCTTCATTGCTCCCTGGGTGTTCCTCTTCCTGGTGCCAGCGGTCACCATGCGAAGTTTCAGTGAAGAACGCCGCACAGGAACGATCGAATTCCTGTTGACCAAACCACTTTCTGAACTTCAGATCGTGCTGGCCAAATACGTGGCTGCGGTGGTACTGGTGATCTTCGCGCTGCTGCCCACGCTGGTCTATTGGTTCACCGTGCATGAACTCGCGGTACCCAAAGGAAATGTGGACACAGGCGGCATCATCGGATCATACATCGGCCTGCTTTTTCTCGGTGCCTGCTTCGCAGCGATCGGCCTGCTTTCTTCAGCACTTACCGACAGCCAGATCGTGGCCTTCCTGATCGCGGTGTTCCTCTGCTTCATCCTTTACATGGGCTTCGAGTTGATGACGGATTTCCAGTCGTTCGGAGCGCTGGAAGGTCCGTTAAAATCGATCGGCATCCACTCCCACTACCAGAGCATGAGTCGCGGCGTGGTGGATCTGCGTGATGTGCTGTATTACCTGGCAATGATCGTGATCTTCCTGCTGATCACGCGCACCGTGCTGCAAAGTCGCAAATGGTGATCGAAAGAAAAAATACGCTACAGCTACTGGCGATAATGTTCTTTGGACTTCTCGGAGTCTATGCGATCTTGACAACTATTTTCCCGATCTCGGAGATGCACGATACCGTTCTAACGGTCGGCCATGATAGTTACCTTATCATATCACAGTGGCAAATAGGTATCGTCCTAAGCTGTGTCGCGTTCTGGGTTGGTTATACGTACTATCGATCGAGCCGGATCACCCATGGTTCAATAAACAAGACTTTGATTATCGGACATCTGATCTTATCTACGATAGGTTTGATAGGCTGGATCACTCCATCAATACTGTCCAGCAAACTCACTTCGGAGCCTGATGAAGGACTCTACATCTGTTCAAGCTATGCTGCGATCGACCGGACTCTGAAGCTCACATCCTATTTTATGATCGCTGGGTTATTAGGTCAATCGTTGTTTCTGGCAAACCTGGCCTTGAGCAATTCTCAGTCAAAGGTCCATTCGTCATGAAGAACTCCCGCAGCGGCAGAACAGGCGACCTGATCGAACTGGCGATCGGGATCGGCATCGTATTGCTGCTGGTCTTCATCGGATCGTTCTTCCGCCTGCGCGCCGATCTCACCACCGAGAAACGCTACACGCTCACTGCGGCCACGCAGGAATTGGTGCAGGATCTTCCTGATGTCGTCTTTGTGAAGGTCTATCTCACCGGCGAACTGCCGGCCGATCTGCAGAAACTTTCGCAGGCCACGCGCGATATGTTGGATGAGATGCGGGCGTATTCAACCAACATCGAATATTCCTTCATCGATCCGAACGAAAGTCCCGATGAGAAGACGCGCAACGAGGTCTATGAGCAGTTGCAGAAGCAGGGCTTGAACTACAGCAGCATCCGCCTGAAGGATAAAGGGACATTCACCGAACGGATCATCTTCCCGGGTGCGTTGATCACATTCCGCGACAAGACGGTGCCTATGCAATTGCTCAAGACACAGTTGCGCTCACCGGATGCGGACATTGTGAACCGATCGATCAACAACCTGGAATACGAGTTCGCAAGCAGCATCCGCCAGGCGATGGCCCGGCAGCAACCGCGCGTTGCTTTTCTGGAAGGCCATGGTGAAGTGGATTCCCTGCGGGTGATGGATGTGGCCAATGCGCTGAAGGAACATTACAAGGTCTCACGCGTGCGGATCGATGATCGGCTCAACGCGCTGAGCCATAAGCCCGAAGGAATGAACGCGCGCATCAATGACTATGAGGCATTGATCATTGCGCAGCCTGACAGCACCTTCACCCATCGGGACAAATACGTCATCGATCAGTTCATCATGAACGGCGGAAAGGTCCTGTGGTGTCTGGACATGATGAACGCCAATCTGGACAGTCTGCGTGCCCGGCAATTCTCCATTGCCACGCCCAAACCGCTTGATATCGACGATCTGCTCTTCGCCTACGGCGTTCGCATCAACAAGGACCTGCTTCTCGATCGTAGTTGTGCACCGATCGAGATCTACACGCAGCCATATGGCAATCAACGGAAGCTGGAACGGTTCCCGTGGTATTTCGAACCGGTGATCATTCCCGAAAGCACTCATCCCATCGTCACCAACATCGATCCGGTACACACGCGCTTCGTCAGCAGCCTCGATACGGTGGGTGCCGAAGGCATTACGAAAACGATCCTGCTCACCACTTCACCTTATTCACGCCTTCTGCGGAATCCGGTGCGCATCAGCCTGAACATCGTGGAGATGGACATGGGTTTCGATCGGAACAACATGCCTTACATCCCTGTGGGCGCCTTGTTGGAAGGTGAATTCACATCGGCATTCGTCGATCGGCTTCCGCAGGAATTCATCAAAGATCCCCAGGTCGCATACCGCGAAAAGGGTGAGCGCTCGGCCCAGATCGTGATCAGCGATGGGGATGTTATCATCAATCGCATCGATCCGCAGAAAGGCATGTACTACATGCTCGGCTTCGATCGATATACCAACAGCAAGATCTATGGGAACAGGGAATTGATCATCAATGCCATGAACTATCTGCTCGATGACAAGAGCCTGATCAGCATCCGTTCACGTGCCATCACTTTACGGCAATTGGACGGACCACGCGTAGAGAACGAGCGCATCAAATGGCAGGTGATCAATATCGCCGTACCCATCATGCTCACGGTCATCTTCGGGGTCGCTTACAACATCCATCGCCGCCGCCGCTCCACCCAGAACGCATGAACAGACGCTGGCTCCTTCTTCTCCTACTGATAGCGCTGGCCCTGCTGGCCTGGTTGCTTTACCAACGATCATCTCCCAGCACGCTCGCCGGCCCGTTGAGTGATTTCGCTGTGGCGGACACTGCCGCGGTAGATCGCATCTTCATCGCCGATCTACAAGGGCGCACCATCGATCTGCGGCGCGCCGGAGATGGGTGGACGGTGAACGGCATGAAAGCCAAGGCATTTGATGTGCGCCTATTGTTGAAGACCTTCAAGCGCGTAGAGGTGCGCAGTCCCGTTCCCAAGAGCCAGGAAAGCACCGTGCTTCGTGTCATGGCGGCCTCATCACGCCGGGTGGAGATCTATCAAGGCGGCCGTGAACCGGAGAAGATCTGGATCATCGGCCATGGCACGAAGGATCATTTCGGCACCTACGCACTGCTGGAAAAACCCGGCAAGGGGCGAAGCAGCGTTCCTTTCATCCTTGGCATGAGCGGCTTCACAGGCATCCTCGATCCACGGTTCCATACCGATCTGGACCTGTGGCGTAGCAGCGAAATGTTCAGGTACGAGGACCTTTATGACCTGGCTTCGGTGGAACTGGAATTCCCTGGTGTGCCACGTTCCTCCTACCGGATCGAGAATCTTCCAGAGGGCAAGGTGCGCATGACCGATCTTCAGGGAAAGGAATTACCGTTCGATTCGGTGTTGGTTCGCGGTGCGCTGCTTCCCTACCAGGCGCTCAATTACGAATACATAGAGCGGAACCTTTCAGAGCATGCCAAGGATTCGCTGCTGGCCACTACGCCGGACCAGGTGCTGCGCGTTACTGAACGCGATGGCGACAGGCGTAACGTGAAATTCTGGTACATGCCCAACAAGAGCGAGGTGAGCCAGTGGGATCCGCAGAAACTGCATGACGAGGTACGCATGCGCGCATTGATGGACGATACCCTGCTGGTGGTGGTGCAACGCCAGATGTTCGATCGGGTGATACAACCCGCTCATACATTAATCCGTTGATCCACAGACCATAGTCCCGAGCAAACAGGATCGTGGATAAAGGGGGCTGGCTGTTGATAAAACGGCCTGTTGCCGCATAGGTGCCCGAATAACTTTGCCCGCCCCAGAACAGCCAGACCTACCTATGAAATTCATTGTTTCAAGCAACGCACTTCTCAAGCAACTTCAACTTCTTCAAGGTGTGCTGGCCAGCAGCAACACGCTGCCGATCCTGGACAATTTCCTTTTCGAGATCGGTGAGAAGCAACTGACCATCACCGCAAGCGATCTGGAGACCACGATCACCGCCAGCATGCCGGTGGAAGCCAAGGACAAGGGCAGTGTGGCCATTCCGGCCCGCCTGCTTCTCGATACGTTGAAGGCCTTTCCGGAACAACCGCTCACTTTCAGCGTGGACGGGCGGCACCACGGTGTGGAGATCAGCAGCGATCAGGGTAAATACAAAATGACCGGCTTCAATGGCGCCGAATTCCCGAAAAGCCCGGTGCTCGAAGACCCAACCACCCTTTCCATGCCGGCGGGCATACTGGCCACTGCCATCAACAAGACCATCTTCGCCACCGGCAGCGATGATCTTCGCCCGGTGATGAGCGGTATCTTCTTCGAACTCACCGAAGAGGATGTGCGCTTCGTTGCCACAGATGCACACAAGCTCGTGCGTTACAAGCGTACGGATGTTCGTGCTCCGCGTCCTGCATCGTTCATCGTTCCGAAGAAACCGTTGAACCTGTTACGAAATCATCTCGCCACCACCAATGCCGAGGTAACGATCGAATTCAACGAGAACAACGCAGCGTTCCGTTTCGATAACACGATCCTGGTCTGCCGCCTGATAGACGGAAAATATCCGAATTATGAAGCGGTGATCCCGAAGACGAACCCCAACAAGCTCACCATCGATCGGCAGACCTTCCTGAGCTCCATCCGCCGTGTGGCCATCTTCGCCAACAAGACCACGCACCAGGTGCGGCTCCATATCAACGGAAGCCAGCTCACCATCAGTGCAGAAGATCTGGATTACGCCAACGAAGCGAACGAAAAGCTTACCTGCGATTACCAGGGTGAGGAGATCACCATCGGTTTCAACTCCCGTTTCCTGGTGGATATGCTCAACAACATTGGCACGGAACATGTCAACCTGGAAATGAGCGCACCCAACCGCGCGGGTATACTGCTGCCCGGTGAGACCGGCGAAGTAGGCGAGGATATCCTGATGCTGGTGATGCCGGTGATGCTCAATAATTGATCGGAACAATGAACCATCTGCTCTACGGACTAACGCTGGTGATCGCCATGAACGCCCAGCAGTGCAATGAGGAAAAAAGCGATCGCTCAGGTGATCAAAAGAACACCTCCACAGCCCCGGCGGAAAACACCAAGGAGCAACCAGTGATAGAAGTGAACGATGGATCGGAGCGGCGTGAGCTCACCGGCCGCAAATGGTATGTGATCTCGGTGAACGGCGGCGATCTGGTAGCGCCGGAAGGCGGCGAAAGGCCCTGGATAGAATTGAGCGGTGATCGGCTGCAGGGTTTTGGCGGTTGCAATGACCTGATGGGCGGCTACACTTTGGAGAATGACCGGCTTGCATTCAATGAGATCGGCTCTACGAAAAAGTACTGTCCCGAGATACAGGCCAGCGAACGTTCGATCATCGAAATGCTTTCGACGGTCTCCAATTATCGCCTGGAAGGCGAGACCCTCACCCTTCTTCAAGGCACCAATGAGGTGGCGGTGTTGAAGACGAAGGAGTAGACGGCGATGCTTGTGAAGTTCATTGCGGTGATCGGCATCGGCCTCATCGCTCTTTCTCCGTCCGATCTGAAGCGATTTCGAACGGGCACTTTCATGATCACTGATGAAAATGGCATTCACTTCACGCTAGTGCGTAAAGAAGAGGACGCAGACCGAGCGGACCATTTTCGGCAAGTGTGAGTTGGACGTTCATTGGTCCAACGATTCAACCTACTACCTTTTCTCCCCTCGTACGATCACTGGAAAAGACGTCTGGAAGGATTTCGGGACCGATTCGATCAAGAACGTGATCCGTGAGGTCCGTGGTGATAGTTGTCTGGTGACCAGTTCTTCGAAGCAGAGAGAATTGGAGGTGGACTTCTGGATGGTGAAAGTGAAGTAGAGCGGAATGCCGAATTGCCACACTCTGGGATCTGCATTCACCTCACATGCCCGATCGAAAATGATCAGGCCATTTCGAAAGCCAGCTTCTCCAGTTTCGTGAACTTCGGCAACACTGGCCTTGACTTCTGCGAAGGTTTGAAACTCCCCACATTCACTTTCAAGGCACGGACCAGATCGGCCACGTTCATGCGCGGATAACCGGCAAGCGCTTTGATCACGATCGCGGCTGCGGCTTGCGCATCATCCCCAGCGCGGTGATGCCGCTCCAGGATGAGGTTGTGTTCCTGACAGAGCGCCTTCAGGCCATATTTCGGCAGACCCGGCCACGCTTTTCGCGCCAGCTTCACGCTGCAGAAATAATTGAACGAAGGCTCCGGAAGCGAATAGGCGGCCAGTGTGGCGGTGAGCACTCCCATATCGAAAGCGGCATTGTGCGCCACCACCGTTGAACCACCGATCACCGCAGATACTTCATCCCAGACCTCCGGCCATTCCGGTGCATCGGCCACATCTTCAGGCCTGATGCCATGAACATTGATGTTCCAATGGCTGAAATGAGGCCAGCACGATGGCTTGATCAACCAGTTGCGCACCTCACACACCACGCCATCGCGCACGATCGCAAGGCCGATCTCACAAGGGCTGTCCCGCTTGCTTGTGGCGGTTTCGAAGTCGAGCGCAATGAGGTCCATGGCGGCCGGTGAAGGTAGCCCCCCGCGACGAACTGATCATATCAGCCAGAAGCGGAAATATCCACAGTCTCATCGGTGCAATACCGAACATGAGAACACAGGCGGAACAGTGCCATTGTAGTTTTAGGCCATGGCGAAGAACATGCGCATACGGCTGCGCAACCTGAAGTTGGAAGATCATATCGCGTTGCGCGAATCGATGATGCAGGCCTATACCGATATGGAGGGCTCGTTATGGAATGAACGTCATATCCGCAAACTGTTGAAGATCTTTCCGGAAGGTCAGCTCTGTGTAACGGTCAACGGCAAAGTGGTGGCCGCCGCCCTGTCCATCATCGTGGATTATGACCTGTATTCGGATGAGCATACCTACCGGCAGATCACGGGCGATTATAGTTTCGATACGCATGATCCGGAGGGTGATGTGCTGTATGGTGTGGACATCTTCGTGCATCCCGAATACCGTGGAATGCGGCTGGCACGCAGGCTTTACGAGGCGCGTAAGGACCTGTGCGAACGGCTTAATCTCAAGAGCATCGTGGCGGGGGGAAGGATCCCGAACTATTCAACGTTCGCCGGGAAGTTGAAACCGCGCGAGTACATTGAAAAAGTGAAGAACAAGGAGATCCACGATCCCACCCTTTCCTTCCAGCTCAGCAACGGGTTCCACGTACTGAAAGTGATGAAGGGATATCTTGAAGGGGACAAGAGCTCTTTGGAATATGCCACTCTCATTGAATGGAACAACATCTACTACGACCAGAAACCGAAGATCGCCGGTCGTGCCAATGATGTGGTGCGCCTGGGTCTGGTGCAATGGCAGATGAGGTTGTTCCCTGACATGGCAACGCTTCATGAGCAGATGGAATTCTTCGTGGATGCCGTCAGTTCCTACCAGGCGGATTTCTGCCTGTTCCCTGAACTGTTCAATGCACCATTGCTTGCGGAGTTCGATGACCTTGATGAAGCTGCGGCCATGCGCGAACTGGCCCAATACACCGAGCCCTTGCGGGACAAATTCATTCAGTTGGCGATCAGCTACAACGTGAACATCATCACCGGCAGCATGCCCTGGCGAGATCCGGCGAAAGGCCTGAAGAACGTAGGCTATCTGTGCCGCAGGGATGGTTCCTGGGAGCAGTTCGAGAAGATCCACATCACCCCGAACGAGAAACAATATTGGGGCATGGTGGGTGGCGATGAAGTGAAGGTCTACGACACCGATTGCGGAAAGGTCGGCATACTGATCTGCTATGATGTGGAGTTCCCCGAGCTTCCCCGTATCCTGGCGTTACAGGGCATGCAGATCCTTTTCGTCCCCTTCCTTACCGATACGCAGAACGGCTACATACGGGTGCGGCGCTGTGCACAGGCCAGAGCCATTGAGAACGAGTGCTATGTGGCGATCGCCGGAAGCGTCGGCAACCTCCCAAAAGTGGAGAACATGGACATCCAGTTCGCACAGAGCGCTGTCTTCACACCGAGCGATTTTGCGTTCCCAACGAATGGCGTGAAGAGCGAGGCTACACCGAATTCCGAGATGACGTTGATCGCGGATGTGGACCGTGATCTATTGAAAGAGCTCAATGCGTTCGGCAGCGTGCGTAACCTGCGCGATAGACGTACCGATCTGTACAGCCTGGATCTCAAGAGACCCGCTGGCTCACGCCCGACGCCCCGGTTGAATGGCGATACGGAGTTGAACGATCAGGCTGCCGCCCCTGGCAAGAACACACACGGTTGAGCGACGGTATGGTCACCGCTTCATCCCTTGCGCCGCCTGCATCTGGCGCATCATGTTCTGCATCTTCGTCTTGTCGCCCATGATCTTCATCATCTTGCGCGTCTCCTCGAACTGCTTCATGAGCTTGTTAACCTCGGGAACATCGGTACCGCTGCCCGTGGCAATGCGTTGACGGCGGCTTCCGTTGATGATGGAAGGGTTGCGGCGTTCTTCCGGTGTCATGCTCTTGATGATGGCTTCAATGCTCTTGAACGCATCCTCGGGAATGTCCAGGTCCTTCATCGCTTTGCCAACGCCGGGTAGCATGCCGAGCAGGTCCTTCATGTTCCCCATCTTCTTGATCTGCCCGATCTGATCGAGGAAATCATCGAAGCCGAACTGATCTTTCGCGATCTTCTTCTGCAGCTCTCGCGCCTGTTTTTCATCGAATTGCTGCTGCGCACGTTCTACGAGCGAGATCACGTCGCCCATGCCGAGGATACGCCCGGCCATACGATCGGGATGGAACTCATCGAGGGCCTCCATCTTCTCGCCCGTACCGATGAACTTGATCGGCTTGTCCACCACGCTTCGGATCGAAAGGGCCGCACCACCACGCGCATCACCATCGAGCTTGGTAAGCACCACGCCATCGATGTTCAAGCGATCGTTGAACGCCTTGGCAGTGTTCACCGCATCCTGGCCGGTCATTGAATCGACCACGAACAGTGTTTCCTGCGGTTGGATCGCCTTCTTGATGCGCGTGATCTCATCCATCATCGCCTCATCGATCGCGAGACGGCCGGCGGTGTCGATGATCACCAGCGAATGACCATGCGCTTTGGCGTGAGCGATGCCGTTCTGCGCGATCTTAACGGGATCTTTGTTCTCGCGCTCGCTGAAGACATCGATGTTCAACTGGCCGCCCAGCGTTTCAAGCTGATCGATCGCTGCAGGGCGATAGACGTCGGCTGCTACAAGAAGCGGTCTACGGCCTTTCTTTTTAAGGTAATTGGCCAATTTTCCACTGAAGGTGGTCTTTCCCGATCCCTGCAGGCCGCTCATCAGGATCACCGTAGGGTTGCCTGTGAGGTTGAGGCTTTCGGTGCGCCCGCCCATGAGCGCCGCGAGCTCATCTTGTGTGATCTTGATGAGCAGCTGGCCAGGACTGATCGCCGTGAGCACGTTCTGGCCCATTGCCTTCTGCTTCACCCGATCGGTGAAATCCTTCGCCGTCTTGAAGTTCACGTCCGCATCAAGGAGAGCGCGGCGCACTTCCTTCATGGTCTCGGCCACGTTGATCTCCGTTATCTGGCCCTGACCTTTAAGGACCTTGAACGCTCTATCGAGCTTGTCACTAAGATTCTCGAACATTCCTCTGCCTTTGCGGATCGCGAATTTACCGCCGATCTGCCTGTGATGGAGCTTTCAAATGCCTTTGGACCATCATTTTTCGCTGGCCATCGACAGATCGAGCATTTCTGTCCTGTTAAGATCGATCATTTGTCGGATCAATGTATCTATTTCTGTCACCTTTCAGACGTGCAGCGCGTAAAAGGCTTAACGCCCATGCTGCGCACTGCACATATCCCATCCTGGCGATCGCTGATCATCCTGCCCTGTATGCAGTTGATCGTTGCTACGGCAATGGGCCAATGCGATGGGAACGTACCGAACCTGATCGTGGACCTGTCGAGTTCTCCAACAGCCACGTACCTCAGCCCACCGGTGATCCGGAATGGCTACTGCTGCGGTGTATCAGGCAACGATCGATGTCTGCGATTCGAGATCACGTTGCATCCCGATGCACAAGGGATCAATTTCGATGTCTGTGCCGGCGCGATGCCTTCAGGCTCGTTGTTCTACCAGATCAATTGCGGACCGCAGACCCCTATAGGAACCCCGATCTGCTTGAACGGACCGGGGCCACACATCCTGACTTTCTGCAAACCCGGGAACAACGACAATCAATACTGTATCACATCGATCCCATCACCATCAGTGGGCCCTCCGTTGGTATTGAATGAGGGATGTACCGGAACTCTGACCAGCAATGGATTCGCTCCCGGGACTATGCAATGGAACAGTATTTCACCGGGTACAACTGGCCAGTACAACAACTACCTGGCCTGTAGCACGTGTCCTTCAACGCAGGTCACGGGACAAGCAGGTTATCCAGCGTATGTGGATTACCAGGTCTGTGGCCTGGCCTTGAGCCCTTGCAGCCAGAATTCATATTGTGATACCGTTCGCGTGTATTTCAATTCGACACTTCTTGTAGAGATACAACCATTGCAACCCACGGTCTGTTTCGGATCGGCGGGCACAACCATAACCGCCACCGTATCGGGAGGTTCGCCACCATATGATCTGCTCTGGAACAATGGCACTACCACTGCCAGCAACTTCGTTGGGGCTGGAACACATACGGTGCAGGTAACGGATGCATCGAACTGCCCAGGAACTTCAGCATCGGTCACTGTCACGGAATTCACCAACCCGATCACGGCGAATGCGGGAACGGACGTAGTGGTTTGCGGTGGTTCGCCAGTTGCACAATTGAACGGATCGGTCACAGGTGTATCCACCGGTCAATGGAGCGGCGGTGCAGGCCAGTTCACCCCTTCGAACACAAGTTTGAACGCGTCCTATACCGCAACCCCTGCGGAAGTGAACGCAGGCTTCGTGGACCTTACCCTTTCCACCACGAATAATGGAACATGTCCGGGTTCACAGGATGTGGTGCGTGTCTACTTCGATCCGGGTATCACAAATGGAAACGTTTCATCCATCAATGCCACGTGCAATGGTGTTGAGAACGGTAGCGCAACATTCACACCGAACGACCCAACATTCACTTATTTGTGGAGCAATGGCCAGACTTCGGCGACCGCGACGGATCTGGGTGCCGGCAGCTATTCCGTTACAGCCACCAATGCATTGGGTTGTTCGGTCACCTTGCCGGTGACAGTAGGACAGCCTGATGAATTGCAGGTGGCCAACATGGCCGTGGTGAATGAGACCTGTGCCGGCATGGGCAATGGATCGGTGACCGCTACCGTGAATGGGGGGACAGCACCTTATTCATACAGCTGGAACGTTCCAGGAACAGGGCCATCGATCATTGCAGGCGCCGGTCAGTATACGGTGACGATCACCGATGCGAATGGTTGTACCCCGATCACAGCGTCCGCCACCATTGCAGCAGATGCACAACCGAACGCCGCGAATGCAGGCGCCGATCAGACGGTGTGCGATCCCACTTCACCGGTACAATTGCAAGGAACTGTAACCAATGCAACGGGTGGAACATGGAGCGGAGGGTCCGGAACTTTCACCGGCAATGGTCTCAATGTACAATACCTTCCCTCTCAAGCTGAGATCCAGAACGGTTTCGTCATCCTCACCCTTACCACCACGGGTAATACGGCTTGTGCTGCGGCCACCGATCAAGTGGTCCTGAACCTTTCCAATACGTTCATTGATGCACAGCTCAGCACCACCCCGGTCACATGCAACGGCGGTTCCAATGGCAATGTGAGCTTCTTCCCGATGACGGCTGGATCCACATACAGCTGGCAGGGCTTTCCGCAGGTGACTGGATCTACGCTCAGCAACGTACCGGCCGGGTCGTATTCACTCCTGGTCACCGATCAGTTGGGTTGCTCGGGAGCGTTCACCGCTCAAGTGACACAACCTGCAGCGCTCGCGATCGCGTCTTCCAACGGAAGTACGGTATCCTGTTACGGTGCATCGGATGGCACGGCAAGCGTGATGGTACAAGGCGGAATTGCACCCTACTCCTACTTCTGGAGCATCGGTGCTGGTTCGCAGACCACGAATCCCGCAACGGGCATACCTGCAGGGATCCATACGGTCACCATCTATGATGCGAACGGTTGCACGATCACCGGAGATGTCACAGTAGCCACGCCTGCGCAATTGACGCTGGTGGCCAATGTTCCATCAACCGTATGCGCCAACGTGCCGGTGCAGTTGAGTGCGATCGCAGGAGGCGGTGCGGGGAACTACGAGATCACATGGCCAGGGATCGGAAGCGGATCGAACGTTACGCATGCCTTCACATCGTCAGGCATGGTGATGGTCTCTGTGATGGATGGGAATGGTTGTGCAGGGCCTGCACTCAGCATGCCGATCACGGTGCTCGATCTGCAGAGCGCAACGCTCGAAACTTATGGCGATACGGTGGTATGTCCGGGTGGGTATACGTATGTGGGTGCGCAATTGCAGGGCTATCCTGGAAATTACCAGATGCAATGGCCACAACTCGGTGTTTCGGGTACGGGCCCCCACCTTGTGCCGATAACCCAGAACATGACATTGCAGGTGGTGGTCACTGATCAGTGTCAGCAGGCATTGACGGGAGTTGTAGTTCTTGGCCTGGAAACTCCACCGAACATCGTGCTGCCTCCGTTGATCGGCCAGGGATGTGCGCCGCTAACGGTACAGTTCCCCACTGATCTTACCGATGAGCCCGTGACCTATGACTGGCAACTGGGCAATGGAAGTTCTTCGGGGCAGGTGGCACCAGTAGTGACCTATGGAGCCGGCACGTACACCATCTCGCTAACAGTCACCACCCCATTGGGATGTTCGGCTACCGCAGAGAATACGGGCCAGGTCATCGCGCTTACACCACCGAACGTCTCGATCGGCGCCGATCCGTGGGTCACCGATGTCGATAATGCCACGATCGCTTTCACAGCCCTCACGGGCACCAATATCACGGGCACCTTCTGGACATTCGGTGATGGCGGCACCAGCAGCAACCGGGATCCGAGCCATACCTACGGCGAGATCGGCACATATCCGGTCACCTTGTTGGTGGTGGATGTGAACGGTTGCAGCAAGATCGCGGAAGCACAGATCGAAATAACGCCGGTGTATGATATCGAGGCACCTAATGTCTTCACGCCAGATCCGGATGGTGGTGGTTCCGGTGGCTACAACCCCTGGGATCTGAGCAATGATGTCTTCTATCCGTTCATCAGGTACGTGAAGGACTACCGCATGCGGATCTTCAACCGTTGGGGTGAGATCATCTTCGAGAGCAACGATATCCAGAAAGGTTGGGACGGTCATTACCGCGGCCAGCTGAGCCCGCAGGATGTCTACGTCTACCAGCTATGGGTACGCTTTGTGGACGGCAAGGAAAAGCAGGTGCTCGGCGACCTTACACTGCTGCGCTAGAGCAGATCGTTGGCCAGGTTCGCGAGCGGGCTCCTCTCCCCTTTCTCCAGCGTGATGTGCGCGAACAATGGATCGCCTTTCGCCTTATCGATCAGGTAGCTCAATCCATTGCTCTCCGTATCCAGGAACGGTGTATCGATCTGGTGCACATCTCCGGTGAACACGATCTTGGTGCCTTCGCCAGCACGGCTGATCACGGTCTTCACTTCCAGGGGTGTCAGGTTCTGCGCTTCATCAACTATGAAGAAGATGTTCGCGAGGCTGCGGCCACGGATGTACGCCAGAGGCGCGATCGCGATCTTTTCGTTCTCCAGCATCTCATCGATCCGCTTTGGCGTGGGATCATGCTTTTCGAACTGGCCTTTGATCAGCTTCAGGTTATCCCAGAGCGGCTGCATGTATGGATCGAGCTTGCTCTGGATATCGCCTGGCAGAAAGCCGATATCCTTGTTGCTGAGCGGCACCACCGGACGTGTGACATAGATCTGGCGGTATTCACGCCGTTGCTCCAGTGCACAGGCCAGTGCAAGCAGTGTCTTACCCGTTCCGGCAGCGCCCTGCAAGGTGACCAGTTTGATCTCTGGATCGAGCAGCGCGCTCATCGCCAACGCCTGTTCAGCGTTCTTCGGGCCAATGCCGAAGACACTGTGCTTTTCCACGCGACCGACCATTGCAGTGCGTGGATCGTACTTGGCGAGGATGCTTTTCTTCTTATGCTTGAGAATGAAGAAATGATTGCCTTTCGGCTTTTGAAGTCCAAGATCTTCCACCGGTAATTCTCCTTCGGCAAAAAGCCGGTCGATGGTCTCCTCATCGAAATCATTGAGCACGGTACGGCCGGTATAGAGCTTCTCGCTCACATCGCGCACCTTTCCGGTGAGGTAATCCTCCGAGAGGATGTTGAGGCTCTTGGCCTTCAACCGCAGCGCGATGTCCTTGGTCACAAGGATCACCTTGCGGTCCTTGTTCTGCCGTTGCAGTGTGAGTGTGGCATTGAGGATCTGGTGATCGTTCTTGCCATCATCGAAGATCTTGGTGGCATCCACGCCATTGAGATCATGCCGGGCCACCACTTTCAAACGGCCCTTAGTAGGCCCGTTCAGCGGCAGCCAATCGGTAAGCAGGTCGGTCTTAGCAATGTCATCGAGGTGCCGAATGAATTCGCGAGCCTCATAGTTGATGGTGTCGTTTCCTTTTTTGAAAGTGTCCAGTTCTTCGAGTACTTGTATCGGGATGGCCACATCATGCTCCTGAAAGCTATCGATGGCCGAGTGGTCGTAAAGGATGACTGAGGTATCCAGTACGAAGATCTTCCGGTCTTTCTTCTTCATTCTCTCAATGAACGGTGTGATCCAAATGTATCCGTGCAGGGAGCGTTCCACCGGCGATCGAGCGCCGCACTTTTCCACGATCGATCGTGTTCGCAGCGATCGTTCGGAAGCTTTTTTCGATCGGTCTTAAAAGGGCGAAGCGGAAGCCGCCGTTCTGGTGACTCCCGCTCCCTGTTCAGCACGGCCGTAGCCGAAACTGAAAGCCCTAGGTCCCTTTTTCAAGGCCGCCGGTGAGCATCCGAAGATGATCTTCCAGCTGTTGTTCGATCAGTGGGTGCGATCTACTGGCAGACGCGATAGGCCTTCACGCATTGGGACCTCTTACCAGGCCTTGGACCACTTTTCAATGACCCTGCGCTATTCCTGAACCACTTTTCTGAACTGTTGGATCTTTCGATCCAGCCTCAAGGAACGTTTGGTGATCCGAAAGTATCTGATGCCGCACGGCGAAGTCAAATTTTACCGGCTCGGGTTATGCACATTTTGTCAACCTATTGTCCACCATGAATGCTACGATCCAGTAACAGCGCCGGATCTCGAACAAATTCATAACGCCATTTTAATGCTCGTTGCAGTAACTTCCGCTTCCTTTGCACTCCTTTTCCCCCAAACTGATGAACACTATAATACACCGATCGAAGGCAAAAGCACTGATCATAATGGCAATGGCCGTTCTGCCCTCAGCACTTTCTGCACAGACCAACCACCTTGTAATAAGCCAGGTCTATGGGGCTGGTGGAAATAGCGGCGCGGCATATACCCATGATTACGTGGAATTGTTCAATCCTACGGCCGCTCCTGTATCGATCAACGGATGGTCACTACAATATGCAGCGACATCAGGGACATCTTGGTCGGTCAACGCATTGCCCAATGCCACCATTCAGCCTGGTCAGTATTTCCTGGTCCGATTAGCAGGTGGTACTACGGGCGCTGCACTACCAACACCGGACCATATCGTCAGTTCAAGTCCGATCAATATGGCGGCCGCCAATGGAAAGATAGCCTTG
The DNA here is from genome assembly GCA_023430325.1 of Bacteroidota bacterium. Taxonomy (GTDB): domain Bacteria; phylum Bacteroidota; class Bacteroidia; order Flavobacteriales_F; family PHOS-HE28; genus PHOS-HE28. Next base: position 18,260 of record JAEZAU010000194.1, read on the forward strand.
GTCAGCACCACCACAGGCCCTGGCGCGGTAGCATGCCCTGCCGCAGCGACTGTTGTGGACTTCGTGGGTTTTGGAACAGCCAATTGCAGCGAGACCGCAGCAGCACCTGCGCCCAGCGCCACAAATGCGATATTTCGAACGAACAACGGATGTACTGACACGGATAACAATTCATCCGACTTCTCTGCTTCATCAGCGGCTCCACGGAACAGCTCCACTCCGCTGAACGTCTGCAGTACCGGACCCAGCTGCGGCATCACCACAGGCACCCCTTCCACCGAATGCAATTCCACCACGGCCGGTGATACTGACACCTACCAGCTTTCCATCCCCTACACGGGATCGCAGGCGGGTGTAACAGTGATCAACAACAGCGGATCGGGCACCGTGGGTGGTGATGATCCCGCCACTGTGGCCGATGGTACCATAGTGATCAGCGGGATCTCGGAGACGAACGACTATAGTGTGACCTTCTCCTCCCCCTGCCAGGCCATTGTGATCAGTGGTAACGCACCAGCTTGCGATCCGGTGATCACCTACGATCTGGTGATAAATGAGATCCTGGCCGATCCAGGTGCAGTGAACGGTGATGCCAACGGGGACGGCGCCATCAGCACCTCCAATGATGAATTCGTTGAGATCGTGAACAACGGTGCCGAGGCTGTGGATCTTTCTGGCTGGACCTTGAGCGATGCCGTATCCATCAGGCATACATTCCCTAGCGGTTCCGAGGTAGCGGCAGGATGTGCCATAGTGGTCTTCGGTGGTGGCACACCCACCGGAGCTTTTGGCGGAGCAACGGCGCAGACGGCTTCCACGGGACAGCTGGGCTTGAACAATGGCGGCGACGATGTGATCCTCCAGAACGGCACAACGGTCATTGCGCAGCATACATACGGCAGCGAAGGTGGCAACGATCAATCCATCACACGTTCGCCGGACATCACGGGAACTTTCGTTCCGCATACTTCCGCTACCAATTCCGTCGGATCGTTCAGTCCCGGCCGAAAAGTGGACCTCACCTCGTTCAGTGGATGTCAGGCCCCGGCATGCGGGATCACTTTCGGGATCGTTGTGGGTGAGTGCAATACCAACACCTCCGGCACGGGAGATACGTATGATCTATCCATCTCTTACACCGGAGTACAGGCGGGCGTAACGGTGATAAACAGTTCCGGATCGGGAACAGTGGGTGGTGATGATCCTGCAGTAGTGGCCAATGGCACCATCGTGATCAGTGGTATTTCTGAAACGGATAACTATTCGGTATCTCTTTCGGCACCATGCTCCGCGGTGACCGTCAGTGGCGCTGCGCCGATCTGCGAACCACCTCCGCCACCACCTGCCATTGTGATCAACGAGGTGGATTACGATCAACCTGGAACGGATACCGCAGAATTCATCGAGCTCACGAACAACGGTGCGGCTTCGGTCCCTCTCAATGGCATGCAATTGATACTGATCAATGGATCGAACGGCACCACCTATTCCACCGTTACCCTGGACAATGTGACCCTCGCGCCCGGGGAGCATCATGTGGTCTGCTACGGAAATAATGCCGCGCCCTATTGCGATCAGACGGTGGCTGCAGCCATCCAGAACGGCGACCCAGACGGCATCCGCCTCACCACTGCAGATGCCACCGTGCTCGATGAAATGAGCTATGGCGGATCGATGAGCACCACCGAAGGATCAAGCGCCACCACGGACATTGGCAGTGTCACCGGCCTTGGCCTTTCGCGCATTCCTGATGGTGCGGACACGGATGATAACTCGGCGGACTTCGTGAGAACATGCATTACGCCCGGTGCTGCCAATACTTCCGTGGACAGCGATGGCGATGGTGTGAACGATTGTCTCGACATCTGCCCGGGTGGGCCGGAACCGGGAACGCTCTGCGATGACGGCAATGCGAATACCAGTGATGATGTGGTAGGTAATGATTGCGTTTGTGCCGGTGTGGCCGTTGATTGTCTCGGCGTTGTCGGCGGTCCGGCATTGCCAGGAACTTCTTGTGACGATGGTGATCCCTTGACCGTCGGCGATGTGTATCAGGAAGACTGCTCCTGCGCCGGTGAACAACTGGATTGTCTCGGTGTGCCTGGTGGAACAGCAGTGGCCGGAAGCCCCTGCGATGATGGTGACGCGGACACCTTCGATGACACGTGGACGGCGAATTGCGAATGCGTGGGCACCCCGACGGGACCATGCACAGAGAACCTCACGATCGAATTCCAGACCGATGCCGATGGCAACCAGACCAGTTGGGAGATCCTCAGCCAGGGAACGCTGGATCTGATGTGTGATGGCCAAGGATATCCGAGCAACGCTGTTGTTACAGATGATTGCTGTGTCCCTGCCGGATGCTATCTGCTCCGAGTCTATGACAGCGCCGGCGATGGCATCACTGGCGGTGGTTACATCCTGCGCACTTCAGGGCCTGATGGGCAGCGCATCATCGACAACCGCAACAACTTCACCACCGGCAGCGTGAGCGCGATCAGTGGCGACCAGGGCTTCTGCCTGCCGATCGGCACGGACCGCCTGATCTACACCAGCTGTGACAAGCTTGATTGGCTCAACAACCAGTTCCTGGTGGCTTCCGCCAACGCTGCGGTGAGCGCTGAATGGGTACCCAACGCACCGAACTCCGCACAGGATCCCACCAGCGGTTATGACTTCTGGTTCTTCGATCCCAATGGCAGCTACAGCTTCGTGCGCCAGCGCCGCCACGACCAGCCTGATGGTTTCGGTAACGTGGGTGCAACACGTACCGCGCATATGCAGATCAATAACTGGGCATTGGCCAACCACATTCCCACCGGTGTGCTGATGAACGTGCGCGTGCGTGGTGTAGTGAACGGCGATCCGATGGAATGGGGACCTGCCTGCCGCTTCAAAATAGATCCTGTGGCCGCAGCCTGCCCCATGACCAAGCTGATGGACATCCCCGGCAACCAGTTCCTGAGCTGCGGCCAGTACCGCCAGTGGGCGCCTGGAAGCAAGGTACATGCCCGCCCTGTCAGCGGTGCTACGGCCTACCAGTTCCGCTTCCGCCAGCCGGCCGAAGGTTATGAGGTGGTGCGCACGGTGAGCGCGTACTACGTGCAGCTGTTCTGGAACAGTTCCGTAGGCGCACCTCTTGTCACCGGTTCACAATATGAAGTGGATGTGCGAGCCTTCAAGAACGGGCAGTGGTGCCCATGGGGCGATGTCTGCACCCTGAACATCGGCAGCCCGGTGAACGGTGGTGGCCAGCAGCAGAGCGCTTTGATCGAAGAGTCAGCCACGCTGAACATGTGGCCCAACCCGAACCGTGGCGATCAGCTCTTCCTGACCATCACCGCAGTGCCAGCTGGAGTTACTACCATCACAGCCGATGTGTTCGACATGTACGGCAAGCGCGTAGCTGCCGAGACCTATGCAGTGAACGAAGGCATGTTCAATGCGACCATGGACCTCAACGGCAAATTGGCCGCAGGGATGTACATGGTTAACATCAGCATCGGTGATGTTGTGAAGACACAACGATTGATCGTTCATCTGTAACAGATCACATCTCCGAGTGAAGGCCGCCCACACCGGGCGGCCTTTTCTGTTCTTGGTCGGCCCATCGTAGCCATGCTTCCACCTATTTTCACCCCTGATCATGTCCACAACGGCAGAAGCATCCTCCATCCAGGCCTTCATCACCAAATGGGAACTCAGCGGCTCGGCTGAACGAGCCAACGCGCACCTGTTCCTCACCGATCTCTGCGCGCTGCTCGGTATACCTGCACTAGAACCGAAAGGCCCGATCGAAAACACCAACACATATCATGTTCTGGGATCTTCCCAAATACATGAAAGAGGTAGAGGGTATTGACTTTTCAGTGAAATAAAGCAAAGTCAAACCTTCCAAGTCACACGCAGTTGACCGCGCGCCATAGCCAGCAACAAATAGCCCCATCAGCGCCCAGATCAACATCGTCCACCCACCGATCTGCGTAAGCGGCGAAGGCGGAAAGCCCGCAAGCCCTCACCCCCAGCCCCTCTCCCGAGGGGAGGGGTCGCGAAGCGGACTTCCTGCATATTTGGCGCGGACTTGCAGCCGCAGCCGCGCCCTG
>JAEZAU010000195.1 GCA_023430325.1 Bacteroidota bacterium
ATGGGTCCGTACAAGCATTATACTGATGAGGACCTGGAGATCTTACGTGCGATCCGGCGTTTCAAGGAATTCGGGTTCACGCTGGAGGAGATCCGCGCGTTGCTTGAGATGCGCTCATTCCGGGTAGTGGAGCTCACAAGGTTGGTGGAGATAGTGGAGTACAAAATGCTGGGCGTGGACCAGGAGATGGAAAGGCTGCGCGTACTGAGGGCGCGACTTGGTGAGGAGCACCAATTGCTTGTACACCAGAAGAAGAGCCACCTGTTCGATCTGCCCGAAATGCGTAGTGCCGCTTAACTGCGCACGATCGCATCCACGATGCCGTAGGCAACGGCCTCTTCAGCATCCATCCAGTAGTCACGATCGAAGTCCTTGACAATGCGCTCCACTGACTGTCCGCAGTTGGCAGCCAGGATGGCGGCAGTACGTTCCTTGGTCTTGCGGATCTGTTTCACCGTGATCTCCATGTCGGCGGAGTTGCCCTGAAAACCTCCGATCGCGGGCTGATGTATCATCACTTCAGCGGTGGGATAGATGTACCGGTGTCCTTTCTCGCCTCCGGATAAAAGTATCGATCCCATGCTGGCGGCGAAGCCGATGCAGTAGGTGTGAACTGGTGATGAGATCGCCTGCATCATATCATACATCGCATAACCTGCGGTCACCATGCCACCAGGGCAGTTGATGTACATGTGGATCGGCACGCCAGGTTCCACCGCCTCCAGATAATTGAGCTGTTCGGTGATCAGTTGGGAACTGTTCTCGTCCACTTGGCCCCACAGGAAGATGCGGCGTTGACCGAGCAATTTGTTGCGGATCAAGTAATCGGCCGGCAGGTTGATGATCGCTTCTTTGTGCTCCATGCTGGCAAGGATAGGTGGTGGAGTATACTCCACGGTCCTTGCCGTTCATCACATAACCGCTACGCTTATAATGGCAGGTTGAAGTCTTTTGAGCTTTATGACCTTCATCATATTGCGAACATTGAGCACTCCGAACATTTGCACCGTGCTTCGCGCCACCTGCATATCCATCCTTCTGTTCACAGCTATGGCACTGCTGTATCCAGTTTCTTTATTGGTCCAATTCCAACTGGATAGGGAGCGTATCGCCAGGGAACTTTGCGTGCAGCGCGAAGTGGCCGAGGAGACCCGCACCTGCCACGGCCAGTGCCATCTCACCAAGAAACTGAAGCCGCTTCAGGAGGACACGCCGCAGAGTGCGATACCTGAGACCACCGCCGTCACCGTGCTGCCCGGCTTCACAGTCGTCACACAGGACCACACGTTCATTCCTTGCATCGAGCGCATCGCCTTCAGCCGCTACAACGCGGCCATCGCAGAAGGCCACACCGGCATCATAGAGCAAGTGCCAAGGGTTTGATGTATTGACACGGGTTGCCACACAACCTCCAACGTCCCACATCCAACCTTCAACAAAATGAAAACCATACTGGCATGGGCTGTCATACTCATGCCCTCCCTCGTCCTCGCTTGCGATGTCTGCGGTGTATTCATGGGCATACAGCCATACGATCGCACCAATTCGATCAGCCTCATCCACCGCATGCGGCACCTGCAGGGGCTCATGCCCGTGACCACCACTGGACATGAACATCTGCACGGCGTTGCCCCCGCCGATGTAGCAAAACAGCAAGTGCGCGACCTTCTGCAGGTGGCCGAATTGCGCGCCGACATCTGGATCACGCAACGCATCAATGTCGTAGGAGCCTTCACCGCCGCCAACAACTATCGCGCGGTGGATGGCTACATCAGCAACGATGTGTATGGCGTCAGCGATCCCATGGTGATCGGCCGGTATATGCTGGTGAACACCAAGAGCAACGGCGATGCTGAACGTACGGCGCACCGCGTCATGATAGGCGCGGGTGTGAAAGCACCGTTGGGCGATACTGATCCGCTCTATCTCGGCGAGCCAGTGCCCATGGAACAGCAACTCGGCACAGGCAGCTGGGATGCGCTCGGTAGCCTTGAGTACATGGTGCGTATGAAACGTAACGGCATTTCTCTGAACATGATCGGCCGACGCAGTGGCACCGCCACCGATGGGCATTGCATGGGCCACAGCCTCAGCACCACGCTGGAGGTTTTCCGCACTTACCGGAAGGGCGAGAACTGGCGCCTCATGCCCAGCGCCGGCATCTACTACGAAGCCATGACCAGCATGCTGCACCAGGGCCAGATCATGACCGGTACCGGCGGCACAACACTATTCACACACATCGCCCTGCGCGCGTGGTACCGCAACTGGGGCGTACAGGCGATCTATCAACCTGCGGTGCTCAACGAGATGGGCCCGCTCATGGTACCCAACCGCGAACGGGTGATCATAGGCATCACCTACAACCTCAAAAAGAACTCATGAACCTCTACAAACTTTTCTTCTTCGCCGTACTGGCGATACTTTTCACCTCCTGCAAAAAGGAGACACACGCACCGGCGCTGCCCGATGCAGCCGGAACCGCCGATCTAAAGATGAAAGTGATGCTTGTCAACAATGAACAGCATGTGGAGTTTGATCAGACTTTCACCGATGGCGCTGGGAATGTGATCAAGATCACGACGATGAAGTTCTTTGTCGGCCATATCCATATCACCGGTCATGAGGGCGAAGGACTTTCTTCATACCACGGTCATCATCTGATCGATCTTTCCCTCCATGATCAAGTGTTCGATCTGGGTGCCATTGCCATGGGTCACATGCATTACATGAACTTCAACATCGGTCTCGATGAGAACGCCTGTATGCAGGATCCCGCCACGGCCGGCCATCCCTTCAACGCGCCCGGTATGCATTTCTCTGGAATGGGTTATTGCTTCTTCAACATGGAAGGCCGGGTGGATGTGGATGGCGATGGCGGTTTTGATGGCGTTGAGGACACTGCCTTCACATTGCATTGCGGCACTCCCGACATGCTTCGTGAAAAGCAGCTCATGGTGCATCAGGATATCGCAGCAGGCTCAACGATCATACTGCCGCTTCAATTGAACATCGCCGATCTCTTGAACGGTCTGGATCTGCGTAACAATGGCATGCACATGGGCGGCGGCGAACATGGAGCGCAGCTGATGGACAACCTCCAGATCGCGATCGGAGTCCACGAGCATTGATCGTTGGGCGTGTCCCCTGACCGGTCTATGAAGCCCGGTCAGGGGTCGCGCTATCCGCTGTAGCCGGCTTGTCCGTGCCGGCGGCTGCGGCACTGTGGGGGCTTCCGCTGGTCGCCTCCTCGTTGCACGCATCCACAGGTATTGCCAGCGCCGGGCTGCCGCTCCTATCGCTCACGCAACACGTTCCCACACAATATCTTCTGTTGGAACATTAAAAGCCGCCCGGATCATACCGGACGGCTTTTCTCATGGATACTTATGAGTTGGATCATGGATGTTCGATCGTATCCGTTTCCGGTGTATGGCCACCCTGGATCACCGCATCATCTTTTATCTGATCTCCGGAATGGTGAGGGCTATCCCCCTCGGGCATTAGGGGTCGCATGGTATTCTCGGTTGTATCATCTGTACCGAACCCTGGTGTGCTCGTGGTCCCACCCGGGTTGGTCACTGGTGCTCCATCACGTGGGGTGTTGGTCCTATCAGCATCGCGTCCGGATCTTGTCATTGCATCATCCGGAACGATGAGGGAATCATTGCGGATCTCTCCATCAATGGGGAGAGCATCCACGCGGGGGTGGACTTCCTCGATAGGCTGTCTCATTTCATTATACTCGCCCGACATTTCCGGCGTGTCATACTTCCGTTCCTGCCTGTCGGAGCGCTCTTCCATTGTATCGTTATCAGGCCCTTCATTGCAGGCGAAAAGAACTCCTGCGGCAAGTGCCAGTGCTGCGTATTTCATGGTTTCAATCGATTAGTTGATACCAATGGCCAACCAAGCTTCCTGCCAATGCAAAGTTGAACGAGGAAAGCCAGCCCATACGAATCCTGATGTCCGTCATATTCCACGTGTTGTGGTGCCGGTACCTTGGTCCTTGCGATGGAACAGCCCGCCAGCAGCGGTACGGAAAAGCGGACTTACGGTAGCTCGTGGAAACGATGGATCTACTTCGGTCTGATCGGTCTGTTCATCGTTCAATCGATCCTCACCTGGAGCACTTCCACCGCAGTGCCGGAAGGAATGGGCACATTGAATGA
>JAEZAU010000196.1 GCA_023430325.1 Bacteroidota bacterium
ACTTCCTCGTTCGCCGCGCTCTCTCCTACACGATCCTTCAACACATCGAAGATCATCACCTGATCGATCTTGGCCTGCACATAGAGCGCCATGCCATAGATGATCAACGGCCAGGATTGCCCGAGAAGGTAACCGCTCATCTGTTTCGTATACCGCCACGCGCGCACCGTTTCACCCCCACGCGCATAGAGGATCACGTATCCAAGGCCGAGCGCCGCGCCTTCAAGCACATATACCCACGCGAACCAGATCAGATCGGCCTTCATGATGACAAGCACGATCTTGGCCACGCCGCTGATCATCACCTGCGCCATCTGCACCATCACGGTCTCCTTGGATCGCACATTGGCCATGTAATACCAATCAACCACCATGAACGGCCGAAGCAGTTCGGAAGCACCGATGATGATGATCATGGTGGCCGTGAGTCCGGAGATGTCCTTCACCAGGGCAGAGAACGTCACGAGCAGCACCAGCACCAGAGATCCGGCGAACTTCAGGACCGCCGCAGTGCCGAGCAGCTCATCACGCTTGTGGGGCTGCTTGATCAGGTCGCGGACAATGATCTCATCGAGGCCCAGCGTGGTGAGCGCGAAGAAGATACCGACAAAGCCTGTAGCGTAGTTGAGCTGGCCGAAAAGCTCAGGACCCAGGTAACGGGCCACAAGGATACCGGTGCCCAGCACCACGCCAAGCCGTACGATGCGCTCGATGAAAAGCCATGAAGTATTCGCGAAATACTTACGGAATCCGGCGTGTGCGAGCATCAGCCGTGGTTGCGATCACTTGGTGTAGTAACCGTAACCCTCCGAGTAACCGTTCCCGGCCTTCACGTCGTTGAGGAGCAGATTGATGGAACGCACCTTCTTCTCCTCGAACATCTCGTTCACCAGCCGCAATGCCTGCCGCCTGGTATGTCCCTGCCGCACCAGGTAGAGTGTGACATCCACATGCCGCATCAAGATCACATATTCGCTCACAAGGCCCATTGGTGAAGCGTCTACGATGATATGGTCATAACGGTTCCGCAGTGCCTTGAAAAGTTCATCCATCTTTTCAAGTTCCACCAATTCCAGCGGATTCGGGGGGATGGGACCGGCACTGATCATGTCAAGACCCTGTACGTCGCTGCGGCGGATCATTTCATCCAGCGTACACTCACCGATCAGGTATGTGCTCAGGCCCTGCCCCTCCTGCACACCCATGGTCTCGGCCAGCCGGGGCCGGCGCATATCCGCATCGATGATCAACGTGCGTTTCCCGCTCAGTGCGATGACCGTGGCCAGGTTCACCGCGCAGAAGGTCTTGCCTTCTCCGCTGGTGCTCGATGTGAAACCGATGACCTGTTTGCCACTATGCACATTGAGGTATTGAAGATTGATGCGTGCAGTGCGGAAGGATTCCGCCAGCAGGGATTTGGGTTCTTCCGGAAGGATGCGTTTCCGCTTTGAAGTTGGAATGGTGGCCAGCACCGGGATCGGTGAGAGCCGGTTCAACTGCTCGAGATCCACGATGGTATCATTGAAGAAATCGCGCACCAGGATGAACCCCATCGGCAATAACAGACCCAGCAGCAACGCGCCACCGAGCACCACCTTTTTATCAGGCTTGGCAGGAATGGTGGTTGAAACACGGGCCTCGTCCACGACATACTTGTCCAGCTGATCGGAAGCGATCGCGATACCTGCCTCCGCGCGTTTTTCCATCAGGTACTTGTACAGTTCATCGGTGAACTTGAACTTCCGCTCAATGGTTATGCGGCGGCGTTCATCACCTGGGAGCTGTTGAAGCTCATAGTTCACGCGGCCAAGCCTGCGATTCACTTCAAGAAGACTGATATCAGCCTGCTCCACCAGGCTTTCCGCCGTCTGTGCAAGTGACTGTTGAAGGTTGCGGAACTTGCGCTCCATGGCTATGGTGGCCGGATTGGTCTTCGGGCCGGTGGCCACGTTAACCACCGCAAGATCGGCGGCGAGCTTCGTGATCTCGATGACCAGGTTGTTCAATACGGGATCATCGATCCCTGAGGAGGATGGCGCCGGAACGTTACGTATATCGGTACTGGTGCGGATCTTTTCCAGGATGGAAGCACAATACTGCCTGCGGCGGAGCAACATGGAACGCTCATCGTCCAAACGGCTTCTCTCCTGCAACAACGCATCACTTGTGGCCGCTCCGGTGCTCAGGCCTATGCCACCTGAAACGAGCGTACTTTCCAGCTCTCCTTCCTTTTCCCTGAGCGAATCGGCCACCACGCCGATCTGGTCATCGATGAAGCGGATCGTTCTCAATCCCTTCTGCTGCCGCTTGTCCACCTCATTGTCCAGGTAGGTCTGCAGGAGCTTGTTGAGGAAGATGCGTTCTTTCATGATCACCTCCCCCACCGTGTTCACCACCACAATGCTGCTTTCATCACTGATAGCAGTGGCCGACGTCTTTGCCCTGTAGGAGGCCACGAGGCCATCGAGGCTGTTGATCACGAAGAAATGTTCCAGCTTCCTGCTGTACTCACGATCCTCAGGGAAGGAGATGGTGAAGCTCAATCCCTCATCCACGAATGGTTCGCCGATCTTTACGGTCTTGTCCACTTTCCAATCGCTGAAGAACTCCTCTAGTTCTATCTGGCTTTGCACGTTGTAGAGGCGTGCATAATTGGAACTGGCATGCACGCGGTATGTGCCTGCCTCACGATCCACCTCCACATGGATCGGAACGCCATGTACCTGTATGGAAACAGTATCGAGCTTCACGAAGAACGGTGGATACTCGAACTTCTCCTGGGTCATGAAGTTCTTCGTCTCGAAATAGCTGATGCCGAAATCGAGGCGGCGCAGGGCCTGGGTCATGTTGCTCACCGATGTGAGCACCGCCACCTGGTCCTCGATATCGGAATTGTTCATGAAATAGCTGGACCCCTTGAGGAATTCCTCGCTATTGCCGAAAACGTTGCGCCCGCGCTCGCTCATGAGCATGACGGCCTGCACGTAATACTTGCGTGGAGTGGTCTTTATATAGGCCACCCCGGCGGCCATGGCCAGGGTGATGGTAATGGCGAAGAGCCACCATTTTGCCGCCATCTTGCGAAAGATGGCTTTGATGTCTATGGTCTCGTTCGCGAGGTTATTGCTCATTCGCTAGTTCTGGTTCTGGATAACGGTGAACACCACCGCTGCCGTACTGATCGTGGAAAGCAGGATCACGAAAAGGTCCAGGTTCAACCGGCTTGCCCGTGCCCCAAGTGTGGGAACATAGATCACGTCGTTGGGGAGCAGATAATAGTATTCCGAGCTTAGAACGTCCGTCCGGCTCAGATCGATATAGATGGCCTGTACTCCGCGATCGCTCTGGCGGAGGAGGGTCACATGGCTCTTGTCGGCGAATTCATTCGGCCCGCCGGCCATGGCCAAAGCTTCAAGCACCGAGATCTGGTTGTGATAGATGAAGAATCCACCAGGCCGCACCACATCGCCCAATACGCTTATCCTGAAGCTCACCATCTTCAAGATGACGGTGGCGTTGGTGAAATATTCGTTGATCTTCCGTTGCACCAGTTCCTGTGCTTCACCGGCGGTAAGTCCCTGCACCTTGATCTTGCCCACCGTAGGCAGTTGAACGTGCCCGGTCTTATCCACACTGAACCCGTTCACATAGAGGTTGGCATCATTGAACCCCTGGAAGTTGTTCTGGCCCTCGATGTTGAAGAACCGGTGCGTCTGTTCATCAAGGCCCATCACACGGATAGATAGCACATCGTTCACCTGTATGCGGTACTCGAACTTCTTGTTATCGAAAAGCTTGCTGGCCGTGGTGCTCAACGATGGATCATGCAGGTAGTTGATGGTACGGCGGCCAACGCACGAACCGAGGAGCATGATCAGTAACAGGGAAAAAATACCTACCTGGATGGATCTGGACATGGATGGGACTTGGAGCTCGTTTATGCGAGGTACGAAAAAGATGGTTGACGGCGGCGCGAAGATAGTGGCCTTCAGCGGGCAGTACTGCGGGGTAACGACCATAACGTTTCCACCGGGGATGGATGATAGGCAGAGATCGGCAGATCAAAAGTTATCCAATTACCTGCTCATGGATCGAGGGTTTTCTAATTTATACGGCAGCCGATCGACAGGGTCGGCGTCGATCCATTGCAGCAGAACAGGAATACGCGCCGGTATGTGGAGCCTTTACCAAAAGGTGGCAGGGTCATCTATCGCGATCTGCCATACTATATTTCCTTTGTCCGCAAACATGAGAACGATACCTATTCCTATACGCTCTATCCTTTCGATCCGAAGCTTAGGACGCTGAACCTGATCAAGCTCGAAACGCTCCGGAAGGAGATGGAAGCACATGCGCGCTATGAGGTGGGCCAGAAGGTGGGGCTGGCGCATAGCAAGTTGATGGAGGTCATCAGGCGGCAATGGGATTTTCATCGCGGCACGGTGTGGTACTACCTGGCCGATCCACGGCGTAATGTGGGCGCGGGTTGGTTCGATCAGGAAACCATGATGCGGCTGGATCGGGACCTGGATCCCGAGCGAGGCGTTCTTCCGCCAAAACCCCGCCAACGGATCTTCCCCAGATGATCGAATTCACGAAGATCAATGGTGAACCGACTTCCGTACGCCAATTTTGCGGCCGCAAATGACCGAGCTGTTCGAACAGATCCTGGCCGATCCTGTGGCCAGCCTGGCCGTGGTCGCCAACCTGATCATCATTGAAAGCCTGCTGTCGGTGGATAATGCCGCAGTGTTGGCCACCATGGTGATGGACCTGCCCGAGAAGCAGCGGCGCCGCGCCTTGAAATACGGCATTTTCGGCGCGTACTTTTTCCGCGGCCTGTGCCTGCTATTTGCCGCATTCCTCATACAGATCTGGTGGCTGAAGCCGCTCGGTGGCCTGTACCTCCTGTTCCTGGTGTGGGACTGGTGGCGCGGTGAAAAAACACGTACGAAGAAGGATGATCTGCTGGACAAGAAAAGCAACTGGTTCTACCGCCACACCGTAGGTCGCATCGGCCCATTCTGGAGCACGGTGGTCCTGGTGGAGTTGATGGATCTGGCCTTCTCGATCGATAATGTCTTCGCTGCGGTCGCCTTCACCGAGAATCTGGTGCTCATCTGGGTCGGTGTCTTCATCGGCATCCTGGCCATGCGTTACGTGGCGCAGTTCTTCGTGCGCTTGATGGAACGTTTCCCATTCCTGGAAACATCCGCTTTTCTGGTGATCGCCGTGTTGGGCTTGAAGCTCACCCTTTCCATCGTGGAACATTACGCCCCAGAGCATCCGCTCAGCCTTGGCCTGAAGAGCCATGCCGCCGATCAGGTCACTTCGCTGATCACCGCTGCGATCTTCTTTGTGCCTGTGCTCACCTCGGTGCTGTTCAATTATCCGAAGCGGAAGAAGGGAACACATCGTGGCAAACACCACCAAGGTGGTTCCAGTGAATAAAATTTTTCCAGCGCGCAGAACGGCTGATGCGTACAGTCTACATTTGCGCCGATACCTCCGCCTTGCGCCCCTTCATCCTTCTTCTGTCGATCGTCCTGGGCTGCGCTTCTGTCTTCTTTTCAAGTGATCCATCCGGCTTCACTGCTGCTGAAGTACATGGCTTTGCCGGACGAACAGATCTTGCTCAAGGCGAGATCATGGCCACGCCGGACCATCATTTCACCTTCGGCCTGCGAACAGGGTCCCAGGAGGCACCTACATCCACATCGGCGCGTGATCTTGATGTTCGAAAGCAGGAACGTCATCTTCTGGTTGCACGGATGGCTGATGATGAGGCTCTGAAACAATTCCAGCTTCACCAGGTCAATGTGCTGGGCCGTTGGGTGCATCCATCACCCCGCACCAGCAGAGGCATGGATCTTTTCGTTCATCTTTTCCGCATCTAGGATCTTCGAACATCACGGATCTGTCCGGCATGACCGAACAGCTTCTGTTGCGCGCCCTCTTTTGTCATTCTTCGCGTAACTCCGACCGGAAACTCTCTGCAGGCAGTTCTCTCGTTCCAAAAAAACACGACATGTACATTCTCATTGGCATTGTCTTCGTGATCGGCTACCTGGCCATCGCACTTGAACATCCCCTGAAGATCAACAAAGCGGCCACTGCCCTGGTCACCGGCGTCCTCATCTGGGTGCTGATCATGGCCGGGCGATCATCACTTTTTGCCGAGGTGACCGACCCACATGGATTGACCGAACTTCTGATCGAACACTTGAGCGAGATCGGCAGCATCCTTTTCTTCCTGATGGGCGCCATGACGATAGTGGAACTAATCGATGCCCATGAGGGTTTCAAAGTGATAACCGATCGAATAACCGGCAAGAAGAAGAGCACGCTCATCTGGGTGGTGGGGATCATCACTTTCTTCTTGAGCGCGGCGCTGGATAATATGACCACCGCGATAGTGATGTGCGCGCTATTGAGAAAACTGGTGCGTGACAAACATGACCTGTGGACATTCGCCGGGCTTGTGGTCATCGCGGCGAACGCCGGAGGTGCATGGAGCCCGATCGGTGATGTCACTACCATCATGCTCTGGATCGGAGGCCAGATCACGGCCGTGAACATCATGAAAGAGATCTTTCTGCCGAGCCTTGTCTGCCTGCTCTTCCCGATGATCTGGTTCACCTTCACCTTCCGCGGAACGATCGAAAGACCTGTGGAAGATCTCACCAACGATAGTGGTCACAAAGCCGTATCATCATTCCATCAGCGTCTCGTACTCATCATGGGGTTGATCGCATTACTTGGTGTACCGGTGTTCAAGACGGTGACACACCTGCCGCCATATATGGGCATCTTGCTCGGCCTTGGCCTGATGTGGATCGTGACCGAATTGATGCATAAGAACAAGATCGAAACCGATACCGGCCATCTTCGCGTTACTTCTGTACTTCGCCGGATCGATGTGCCGAGCGTACTCTTCTTCCTCGGCATCCTCACGGCCGTTTCAGGTCTTCAGGTTGCGGGTCATCTTACTGATGCCGCCGTCTTCCTCGATCGGAACCTCGGCAGCATTTTCGCTGTGAACACAGTGATCGGCCTCATGTCGGCCATCGTGGACAACGTGCCTTTGGTGGCTGCCGCCATGGGCATGTACCCGATGACGCAGTTCCCGCCCGACCATGAATTCTGGTCGCTGCTCGCCCTTTGTGCCGGCACCGGTGGAAGCATACTCATCATCGGCTCCGCCGCTGGCGTTGCCTCCATGGGAATACTCGGGATCGACTTCCTCTGGTATCTCCGCAAGATCGCGTTCCCGGCCGCACTGGGCTATTTCGGCGGAATTCTGACGTTCTGGCTGCTGAAGGGCTGACATGCGCGCAATGCGGGATGGTGTACGCGTTACTGCTCATCAGCATGTTACTGTGCTGAGCCGGCAACAGGCACCCTGTAACTCATCATCATGAACAACGATCAAGATCCACCGAAGAACTCGTTCGAAACGGTGCTGGAGATCCTGATCGGTGCATCCATCCTTATCATGACCATCGATGCACTACTTGATGTGCTTGGTTGGTCAGTGCGATCATGAACATCCAGATCGGTCAAACGGAACGCTTCGTTGATGGAAAGATGATCCGATGCATGGCGGCCATCGTGCTCCTGCTGATCGAGTGCATTTCGATCGGATACACCGGATCCTCTGTAGGAGATAGTGAGTTGGATGGTGCTGGCACAAAAGTGCTTCAGGTGAAGCACCTGACTGGCGCTACTTACCTATCGGGCTCTTTAAAAGGTGGTGAGCAACACGGCCGTGATCGGGTCCATCCTTCGTTCGATCGATGGGGGGAACGGCCCATGATGATACTATCCGTTCAGCACAATGTTGTTCCATCCCGAAGGTCTGCATCCTTCAAGGAATGTAGAGTGCTGGTCATGCTGAACCGTTTCCGTTCGCTTTACCCCTTCCACCATTTCTGGTGAACCTCTGATCACCCGGGTAGGGCTTGAGCCCTTGGTAACGAACGGTCGCGGAATGTCGCGATCCGTTCTCGGTCCGATCAAACAACATCCAAGAAAGAATGGGAACAATGGATCTGGGGACCACCATCATCGTGGTCATCATAGTTGCACTTTTAATGGTGCCGTTCGTGCTGGATCATTTCAGGCGCAAACGCAATGGCGCTGGCCTGGCCGGAAGAATGCATCAGGCGGCGCACCAACAGCAGAGCAGATTGAAGTATTCAGATGTACATCCGCCGATCGCCATAGGTCTGGACGGAGACCGGGGCATGTTGTTCTTTTTCACCGAACGGATCGGTGATGGTGAAGATCGAATTCTCGATCTGGCCACGTTCCGTGATGTAGAGCTGGTGAAGTCCGGTGCGGGCGGCAGGAGCGTTACAGGTGATGAGCGTATGACAAGGATCATGCTCAAGCTGACGCCGAAGGAACCACGCGCGGCAGAAGTACATCTGGTCTTCTACGAGGAACGGCCTGGCGAATTGCTGGGCGATGAACTGCAGCTGGCAGCGAAGTGGGCCTTGCGGTTGAACAAATACATCAGGAAATAAGGAGGCGAACAGAGGGCGCGATCGGTATCGCGCCCTCTCAGCGCCGCGTAGATCGCTGGGTCATGTACCATAACGATCCTCCTAAGAGCAGGAAGGCCATGCTGGATCTTGTTACTGCAGTAGCGATCATGTTGCTGGCAATGGCGATCGTGCGGCTGCTTAAAGGTTGAGTGGCGAACATTCGATCGTTTCCATGCCACATGGAGTACAGGCATCCTCATATTGTAGCTTAGCTATATGAAGAATGCCATACTCCTATGCAGCCTGCTCGTACCCTTCCTGATCTTTGCACAAGATCCAGTGGTGACCTATGGACCGATCCAGGATGTGAATGCTCAAGGTGAAGGCCGCCTTCGACCCCGCCTCGTATTGGATGGCTCCGATCATCCGGTAGTGCTTTGGGGTGATCATCAACCTCATGGCAATTACATCTCCCGCCATGAGGGATCTACATTCCTGAGCCCTGTTGCCGTGCATGTAGATGGAATACAACCGGCGGTGGGTGAATGGTTCGGAAGCAATATTGCTGCCGTGGGGAACACACTATGGATGGTGATGAAGGGTACGCCCGAGACCACTTCACCGATGTATGTGCGCAGGTCGGATGATGGCGGTGCCACCTGGCAGGATACCATTCGTGTGGAACCGATGAACGGCCTGATCAGTGACCTGCCTTCCATAGCCGTGTCCGATCCCGATGAACCTCTTGTCATGTACATGGAATTCGATGCCGGCTGGGCCAATGCCAGGCAGGTGGTGAGCAGAATGGAGAATGGTGCGTTCGGTGTACCGATGCCCGTATCGGAACCGTTCACTTCCGGAGATGTTTGTGATTGCTGTCCCAACCAGGTGGTGGCGGACGGTGACCGGATGGTTGCTCTTTATAGGGACGCCACAAATAACGAACGTGTTATCTGGGGAGCATGGTCAGATGATGGCGGTGCTAGTTTTCCTCACGGTGCCGAATTGGACACCACCGGCTGGATCGCCTTCGCCTGCCCCAGCACCGGTCCTGATGCAGTGATCAGTGGCGATCAGATCCATTATGTCTGGATGTCTTCCGCGAATTCCGGTGCAAAGGTGTACATCGCCAGTGCCGGATTGACGGATGATGCGGTCATCGAACACCATGGCCGCATACACTCGGTAGCGCAGAACATCGTGCAGAACTTTCCGCGGATCGCTGGCAATGGTGATACGATCGGCGTGGTGTGGGAACAGATGCTGCTTGGTGTTTCGCAAGTGCTTTTCAGTTGGAGCGTGACGGGACCCGCAGGGCTTTCCGAACCTGATACGATCAACACTGGTCTCACAGGAAGTCATTCGGCACCGGACATCGAGTATCGTAATGGAAGTTTTCACATCGTCTGGTCCGATGAAAGCACCGACCAGGTGCGGTACAGGCAGGCCATAGTCACAACAAGTACGGGTATGATCACAGAAGAGATGATCCCATTCGGCGTTCATCCGAACCCAGCAAGCGATCGGATCTTCATTGATCTTGGACCGCGTGCGATGGTGGAGATCTTCGATGTAACGGGAAAACTCATCATCTCGACCATTGCCGATCGGAAAGGCATTGCGATCGGTGAGTTATCTCCAGGGACATACCTGATCCGAAGCGGGGCACGTATCGGACGCTTTCAGAAGCAGTAGGGTCTGGCCGATCGGCACCGTCACGTTCGAAACCCCCAAGCTCCCATGGTCCCACACAGTGGATCTTACGCGTTACCCAGGGCCGCAAGTTGCTCCTTCAGCGATCGGATCAATATCGTAACTATGCTGATCTGCGTAAGCGGCGAAGGCGGAAAGCCCGCAAGCCCTCACCCCCAGCCCCTCTCCCGAGGGGAGGGGTCGCGAAGCGGACTTCCTGCATATTTGGCGCGGACTTGCAGCCGCAGCCGCGCCCTG
>JAEZAU010000217.1 GCA_023430325.1 Bacteroidota bacterium
TCTCCCAGGGAGAGGGGAGTTGAATACGTCCGCACCTGCGCGGCCTGCTTCCAGCAGGAAGGCGTTGCCGTAATCGAAGAAATACATGCCCTGATCGGAAAGTGTGTTGATCGCTTTCACCTGCCGCTTCAGGCTTTCCTGCACTTTTTGTTTGAAGGTTGAAGGATCCGATGCTATCAACTTGTTGCTTTCTTCAAAGCTCAGCCCGGCCGGATAATAGCCGCCCGCCCATGGATTGTGCAGACTGGTCTGGTCGCTGCCCAGATCCACTTTCACTTTCCGATCGGCCAGCCTTTCCCATAGATCAACGATGTTGCCGAGGTAGGCGATGCTGTGCGGCTCTCCTTTCTTCTGCCATTCCACCGCTGCATCGATCGCTGCATCCAGATCCGCGATCACCTCATCCACCCAACCTTGCGCATGCCGCTTCTTCGCTGCGGCCTCGTTCACCTCCGCACAGATAGTAATTACACCTGCGATGTTGCCTGCCTTGGGCTGTGCGCCACTCATTCCGCCGAGACCAGAGGTCACAAAGAGCGGAAGTGATCTGCTCCCCTTCTCCTTGTCCCTCACCCCCGACCCCTCTCCGGTGGAGAGGGGCTCCATTCTCCCCTCTCCACCGGAGAGGGGTTGGGGAGAGGTCGCATTTCTTCCGATCATTCGCACCGCGTTCAATACCGTGATCGTAGTTCCATGCACGATGCCCTGCGGGCCTATATACATGTAGCTGCCGGCCGTCATTTGGCCGTATTGCGTAACACCAAGTGCGTTGAACTTCTCCCAGTCGTCAGGTTTGGAATAATTCGGGATCATCATGCCGTTGGTCACCACCACGCGCGGCGCCTCCTTGTGGCTGGGGAAAAGACCGAGCGGATGGCCGCTGTACATCACGAGCGTTTGCTCATCGGTCATCTCCGAGAGACACTTCATTGTGAGCCGGTACTGCGCCCAGTTCTGGAACACCGCCCCATTGCCGCCGTACGTGATCAACTCCTGCGGATGCTGTGCCACCGCCGGATCCAGGTTGTTCTGGATCATCAGCATGATCGCGGCGGCCTGCCTGCACTTTGCGGGATAATGGTCGATCGGCCTGGCCTTGATCGGATCGACGGGCATCAACCGGTACATGTAGATCCGGCCGTATTCCTTCAGTTCATGTGCGAATTCCGGCAGCAATTCTTTGTGCTGCTCTTTCGGAAAATACCGCAAGGCATTGCGCAACGCGAGCTTCTTTTCTTCCGTGGAGAGAATGTCCTTACGCACCGGAGCATGGCTCACGTTCGGATCGCGCGGCCGTGCAGGTGGAAGAACTTCCGGAATTCCTTGAAGTATCGAACGCTGGAATTGCTCCAGATCTGTGGCTGTAGCTGTCAACATCAGGCTTCAAAGCTATTGGTGGGCCCTTACTTCTTGTATTCGCCATTCGGATGCACCAGATCACGAATTGATCCACATCGACTCTCATCCCAAATAGATCTCGTTCATTTGCATGACAGTTCCATGACAATTGTCATTGTACGGATCGAAAAAACAATTCTCCATGAAGCTCCTCAAGATCCTCGGCGTACTCGTACTCGTTCTGGTCGTTGTAGTGGCTGGCGCTCTTACCTATGTAAGCACAGCGTTGCCCGATGTGGGTCCTCCGCCGGATCTGAAAGTGGAGATCACCCCCGAGCGCCTGGAGCGGGGCGAATACCTCGCACACCACGTCATGCTTTGCATGGATTGCCATTCCACACGTGATTGGGACTACTTCGCTGGTCCGCCGAAACACGGTACAGAAGGTGTCGGTGGCGAACGTTTCGATCAGGCCATGAATTTTCCGGGTAAGTTCATCAGCCGCAACATCACGCCCGCAGGCATCGGCGACTGGACCGATGGTGAACTCTACCGCGCCATCACCTCAGGCGTCAGCAAGGATGGGTCGCCGCTGTTCCCCATCATGCCTTACCTGAGCTATGGAAAAATGGACCAGGAGGACATCTACAGCGTAATGGCCTACATCCGCAGCCTGCCCGCGATCGAGTCCAAGCCCGAAGCTTCCGAGCCTGACTTTCCTATCAACTTCATCATGCGCACCATGCCCAAACCGGCCGTGCACAGCAAGATCCCACCTCCCACTTCTTCCACTGAGTACGGTGCCTATCTGGTGAATGCCGCAAGCTGTGGCGAGTGCCATACCAAGCAGGTGAAGGGTGAAGTGGTGGGCCAGCCTTTCGCAGGTGGTTTCGAATTCGCCTTCCCCAACGGTGCCGTGAACCGCAGTGCCAACATCACTCCGCACAAAGAGACCGGCATCGGCGGCTGGAGCAAGGAGCAGTTCATCGAACGCTTCAAGACCTATGCTGACAGCAGCTACACACCGTACAAAGTGGATTGGCAGAATGGCGAGTTCCAGACCGTGATGCCATGGGGCATGTACGCGCACATGACCGAAGAAGATCTGGGCGCCATCTACGATTACCTGCGCACGTTGCAACCCGTGAACAACGAGATCGTGAAGTGGCAGCCTGCCTCGTAGGATCTTAGAGTGATATAGTGAGAGAGTGAAAGGGTGCGTGCTCTTTCACTCTTTTATTTTTTCACCCTGTTTGTTGGGCCGTGCCCCCGGCCCAAAAGCGGCCGGGGTCGCGCTATCCGTTGCAAGTCCGCACTCCTTCGTCGTTTGCGGGCTTTCCACTTCTATCGCTCACGCAGGCTGGCGCTGCGCAATGTGATCGCGGCCGGTCAGTAGAATTGGTACCGCCCCATATGAAATGCTTCGATAGTACCGTGAGCATTTTCGTTCTGAGATGAACTGCGTAAGAGGCGAAGCCGGAAAGCCCACAGGCCGCGCTTAGGCGGCCGCGGACTTGCAGGCGCAGCCACGCCCTGGCAGGAATTCGCCCATCATCCGAGCATCTGATCATCTGATCGCTCTCCTCCTCATCTCCGCGGCACGCTCTTTCCCCAGATACGCCTCCACGCCGGCATGGGCCAGATAGATCAGCGGTGTGCTCAGCAGCGCGACCACGAATTTGTAGGCATATGCTGTAAGTACCAATGCCGTCGCCATCGGAAAGCTCATGTCGCGCAGGACCCAGAAAGCCACGTAGGTCACCACCACACTGTCGATCAACTGGCTGACGACCGTGCTTCCTGTTGCGCGCAACCAGATCTTCCTATCACCGGTAACTCGTTTCAATTTCCTGAAGACAACAGCATCCACCAACTGACCGATCATGAAAGCTGTGATCGATCCGATGATGATGTTCATG
>JAEZAU010000224.1 GCA_023430325.1 Bacteroidota bacterium
AGAGAGGAGCGGACTTCTTTGCTTGCATCAGTGCCGCATTCGCCCAAGCATCCCGATCGCGATCGAATGCGATCAGGTGGCCGTGCTCGCCGAGCTTTTCGAGGATCGCTTTGCTGTGCCCACCGCCGCCGAAAGTGACATCCACATAGGTGCCACCGGGGCTGATGTTCAATCCTTCAAGACAGGCTTGTAAAAGAACGGGAGCGTGATACTCACTGCCCATTTTCATTGCCTAGGCTGCCCATGACATCCTCGGCAAGGGCAGTGAGGTCCACCGACTCGCGCAACATCTTCGAATGCTTCTCCTTGCTCCAGATCTCCACCCTGTCCACCATGCCGATCATCACCACATCGTTCTTGATGCCGGCGTGATCGGTGAGTGACTTTGGCAGAAGGAGGCGTCCGCTGGCATCGAGTTCCACCTGCGTAGCTCCATTCATGAAGCGGCGGATGAATTCGAGGTTCTTCTCCACGAAGCGGTTCAACCGCCGCATCATGGATTGCGTCTGCTCCCACTCGACCATGGGGTAGAGTACCAGGCAGGGTTTGAAGACATCCCGATTGATCACGAAACCCTTCTCCACCTCGCCGGCCAACTGCTTGCGCAGGCCGGAAGGCAACATCAGACGCCCTTTTGCATCCGATCGGAGTTCGTATTCGCCCAGGAGGTTCAGCATTCAAAGCCATGCGTGAGATCGATGCGAAAGTAGACGAAATCCCCCACTTTCACCCACAAGCTCCCACTTTTTACCCTAATGTTGATATTTTCCTACGTCGCAAGGGTACGGAAAGTTCCGGAAAGGCGCCCAGATACTAACGTTTGTGCGTACTGTTGTGGTGGGAGGAAGTGGGAGAAATGAACAGGGTGGGGAGGTACTGAAGGTTGAGGTAGTTGAGGGGTTGGAGGTTGGGTGCCTGAGAGGTTGGCGGTGGCCGGGTACGTCATTCCTGGCTTGACCCGGAATCGCGGGAATGCCTGCCGACACTTACTTGCCGCTCCAACTCGGCCGAAAGCTGTAGATGACAGAAATGCGGATCAAATGCGTGGTGGGAGCATCGATCCACAGGGCAATGTGGATGAGGGGGGCGCCTAACGGGCTGTCCGCTGTAGCCGGCTTGTTACGGCCAACGCATATGGGGCTGCGGTGGCTTCCGCTGGTCGCCTCCTCGCTCCACACATGCGTAGGCCTTCACGGCACCGGGCTGCCGCTACCATCCCGGGCGTGAAGGGAATATTGTAGTAAGACTGATGTCTCGGCCATGCGAAGCGCGTGACGGATCGCAGCGGTTAGCCCGGACCGACGAAGGAGGGAGGACTATGAGCGCAGAGCCGGACCCGGCTGCATTTTAGCCGGGGCACGCCCCAACAATATCCAATAGCCAATGAACAGCCCTCAATGTCCAAGTTGCCCCTGCCTTTCGCTTCTCATTGAACATTGGATATTGATCATTCAAATGTCATTCTTCTACCTTTGGACGGACCACGTGGATCGATGGCGACAGAGAAAGCGCTGAAGGAAGAAGGTGAGTTCCGCTACCTGGAGGAAGGTGACGGCCATGTGCTGATCCTGCTCCACGGATTGTTCGGCGCGCTGAGCAACTTCGGGCCGCTATTCGATCATTTCACCCCGAAGTATCGTGTGGTGGTGCCGATGCTGCCACTTTACAGCATGCCGATGCTGAGCACGAACGTGGATCAGCTTGCACGTTTTCTCGATCGGTTCATCAAGCACAAAGGCTTCGGGGAGATCAATATCATCGGCAATTCACTTGGCGGGCATGTTGCGCTGGTGTACGCGAGTCGGCATCAGGAGAAGATCCGAACACTCACACTCACTGGCAGTAGCGGACTTTATGAAAATGCCTTCGGTGGTGGATTCCCGCGGCGGGAGGACAAGGTCTTCATCAAGGAAAAAGTAGCCGTTACGTTCTTCGATCCGAAACATGCGACGGATGAGCTGGTGGAGGAATGTTACGAAACGATCAACGATAAGGCGAAACTGATCAGGATCCTTTCACTCGCAAAGAGCGCGATCCGCCACAACATGGCGAAGGAGATCCCGAAGTTGAACTTGCCCACGCTGCTTATCTGGGGGCGGCAGGACACCATTACGCCACCGCATGTCGCAGAGGAATTCCATTCGCTGCTGCCCAACAGTGAACTGCATTGGATCGATAAATGCGGCCATGCGGCGATGATGGAACATCCGGAGGAATTCAACGCGATCCTTGAAAAGTGGCTTTCCAAGCAACTGGGCACGGCACCAGCGCAACATGCGATCGCTGCGGGCTGAACACCTGGGCAGCGGCCGATCGAAAAAGGATTGGCCCAAACCGACGCTTCCGGAATATGCGTTCATCGGGCGCAGCAATGTGGGCAAGAGCTCGCTCATCAACATGCTGTGCCACATCAACAAGCTGGCGCGGGTGAGCAACACACCGGGACGCACGCGCAACGTGGAACACTTTCGCGTGGAAGGGACCCTCAAGAGCGATCGGCCGTGGATGCTCGCCGATCTGCCGGGTTACGGATTCGCCAAGGTGAGCAAGACCGAACGCGCGAGTTGGCAGAAGATGATCCAGGATTACCTGCGCGAACGCGAGAACCTGCAAACAGTTTTCCTGCTGGTGGATTCACGTCTGGAGCCGCAGAAGAACGATCTGGAGATGATCCAGTGGCTGGGCGAGAATTCGATCCCTTTTGCGATCGTCTTTACAAAAAGTGACAAGCTGAGCCAGCCTCAGGTGATGAGCAATGTAGCGCTGTTCCGGCGCGCATTGAAGAAGACTTGGGAGACGCTGCCGTTGATGTTCGTGACTTCCAGCGAGACTTCGAAGGGACGGGATGAGGTGTTGGAGTTCATTGAGGAAGTCAATTTGCAGTCGGAAGTCTGAAGTCGGAAGTCGGAAGCCGAATGCAATGCAGTCGTGAGTCTGAAGTCGGAAGTCGGAAGCCGAAAGCCAAAACTATCAAAAAGAAGTTGTCCTGACATGACGGAGTTTTCCTTAGCTTAATAATGTTGAGCTGACGGGAAAATGGGCAGAGTTCAAACTTTATTAGCCTATCAGAAAGGCTTTGATCTTTCGATGCGCATCTTTCAACGGACCAAGTCGTTTCCGAAGGAAGAGCTGTATAGTATGACGGATCAAATACGGAGATCCTCAAGGTCGGTGGTCGTCAATCTTGCAGAAGCTTACCGGCGAAGGCGTACGGAGAAGTTCTTCCAGTCGAAGCTGAACGACTGTGAAACGGAACTCTGCGAAACCCAGATCTGGTTGGAGTATGCGGTCGCTTGCGAATATCTTTCGTCAGAGGAGTTTGAAATTTTATCTGATCTGGCTGGCGAAGTGGGAAGCCTGCTTCACTACATGACCAGACATCCCGAAAAATTCATGTGACCGTGCCAATGGGCTCGCAGACGCACTGATAGCCAACGCACGACCTGGATCGGAGCACGTATTTACTACGGACTTCCGACTTCCGACTCACGACTTCATCCCCAACATATGCTCCGCGAAATATTCTGCGAATTCACGCATCTGCGCTGCCATCTTCCCCTCCCCGGTCGCGCGTTCGAAGGTGTCGGCAAGCGTAAGGATGTTCTGGTGGAAGAAGCTTTTCATCTCATCCACGGTCATCTCCTTTGTCCACAGATCGATGCGCAGGGTGTTCTTTTCCTGTTCGTCCCAAAGCGATAATAACACTGCTTTGCTGCTGCTTTTGCTGCCGGTGTCCTCCGCCTCCCAATCGATCTTTTCGGGTACATGGTTCTCGTCCAGGTGGACAGTGAGGCGGATTTCTGACGTCTTGGGCATGGCGTGCGAGTAAGAGAGTGAAAGAGTTAGAGGGTAAAGAGCCAACGACACTGGTCGCTCACGATCGGCGGAGCAAAGTTGCGAACCGTGAAGTGAATGTCCTTTCACTCTTTCACCTTTCACATTCAAGACTAGCGCGGCTTGTAATGTTTCAGGATCTCGCGCGGATCATTCATCTGGAACAATTGGGCGTACGCGATCTTCGGATGGGCATCCAAGTATGATCGCACCATTTTATATCCGATCCATTCGCCGATGTGTCCCGGGCTTTCGCGCGGCAGACCCGGGGTGAAAGGACCATCGTTGAACAACCGGTTCACATCGATCGGCTTTTTACTGAAGAGCTTGTCGCCATTAACGATCTCTTTCCAGATATTGAATTCGTTCAATTCCGCCCATTTCAATTGTTCTTCAGTGAACGCGAACTTCAGATGAGGTGATGTCCCGGGCATCAGCGCATCGAGCAGTGCCATAACCTTGCCGGTCTCAACGAGGTGCGTCAGCACATCTTCGCCCGGAGTTTGCTTCAGGTAATGCACCATGAGCCATCCCTTCACGGCGCTCGGCACCAGCATTTCAGGCCTCATGCGATCCTTCACATACTGCGGAAATGCATCTGCCGCTAGCACACCGATGACCGGATGATCAGGACCAATGAACCATTCCAACCCGATGCCGAGAGCACTATCTGTAGGATAAATGCCGTAGTTGTATCCGGAGTTATACGCCACGATCTTCGGGACCATACTGTCGGGGAAGAGGACTCTCATCCGTTTGAAGACCTCGGTGAACTCCATCTCCTCTCCGGACATTTCCCTGAACACGCTGTCGATCGCGACTTGTACGGTACTCCAATCCGGATCGTTCACAAAACGACTGAGCATTACAGACAATTGCGGATCACCGATCGGTGCACCTTGAAGAATGTCCTCGATGTACACCTGGTACATTTCCCCCAGCTCGGCATGGGCTCTCAGGCTGGCAAGATGAAGACTGTCATTGGGTGCGTGGAAGAGCAGCTGATCGAGCCGGTAGATATCGATGTCCAGTTGCACATCACCGGTATCGATGCGATGGCGGTCCCCATTGCAACCACCACACCCCCCGAGCGCAAGCATGAGGAGGATAGCGAAAGGCCGGAGCAGATATACCTTTGATCGCACTATAAGGACGAACGCCCAAAACTATGAAGAAGGTATCTCTGGTAATGCTCATGATGTGCGGCCTGTTCTCAGCCAACGCACAAGAGACCGATGTAGTGACACGATTCGGGATCAAAGTGGCCCCGAACCTATCGTGGACACGATCCGACACCAAAGGTCTACAGAGCGAAGGAAGCACACTTGGTTATTCAGTAGGCTTGCTTGCGGAGTTCCCACTTGGGCCCACCGGTAACTACAGGTTCTCCACGGGGCTGTTCCTCACCACAATCGGCGGCAAATCATCCCATGTGGCCCTGAACACCGATACGTTCAACCTTGCGGTGACCAACGAATACAGCCTTCGTTTCGTGGAACTACCCCTTACGATAAAGATGATGACCAATGAGATCGGTTATCTGCGTTATTATGGGCAGATCGGTCTCAATGCCGGCATCAATGTACGCGCCCGGCAGGATTACGAGCAGATAACCACCACCAACGGTGTTGTACGCACCGAATCGGATACCGACATCGACATCAAGGAGAATATTCGCGCGATCCGTGGCGCGCTGGTGATCGGCGGCGGCGTGGAGTACACTTTCTCCGGCCAGACCACGGCTCTTTTTGGCATCACCTACAACAATTCGATCGTGAATCTTCTGGAAAAAGAAGCCCTCACCGTACCGGGAGCCGAGCGGCCAAAATTGTTCGCCGATTACCTGGAACTCACTCTGGGTGTCTTCTTTTAAGCGGATGGATATGATCTTAGGAGCCCTGCCGGAAGGCGGGGCTTTTAATTCCCTGGCCCGATGAACGCAGAACGAGTAGCCGACCACATCACCGACTGGCTGAAGGAATATTGCGAAGAGGCCGGCCAGCACGGCTTCGTGATCGGTGTAAGCGGCGGGATCGATAGTGCTGTCACCAGCACATTATGTGCGCGAACCGGACTTTCAACCCTGTGTGTCGAATTGCCGATCCATCAGCATTTTTCCCAGGTGCAGCGTGCACAGGAACATATAGACTGGTTGAAGAAGAAGTACCCCAACGTACGGTGTGAAGTAGTGAAGCTTACCAGCGTTTTTGATCAACTGGTGAAGGAATTCCCTCGGACGGATGATGAGCAGCTCACACATCTTGCCCTTGCCAATACGCGCGCACGCCTGCGCATGACCACGCTGTACTACTTCGCCGGTCTGTTGCGATACCTGGTGGCAGGAACAGGCAACAAAGTGGAGGACCTTGGCGTGGGATTCTTCACAAAGTATGGTGATGGAGGCGTGGACCTTTCGCCGATCGCCGATCTGTACAAGACCGATGTCTATCAACTCGCGCGGCATTTGGGGATCGTTGAGAGCATCATGAAAGCCGCGCCCACCGACGGTCTCTGGGGTGATGAACGAACGGATGCCGACCAGATCGGCGCTACTTATCCGGAATTGGAATGGGCCATGGAACTTCGATCACATGGAACGGATGTGCGTACCATTTCCATGAACGACAGGCAACGGCAGGTGCTCGCTATCTATGATCGAATGCATGCTGCGAACAGGCACAAGATGGTCCCCATTCCGATCTGCGAGATCCCGGCCCACGTACGCGAATGATCTACACGAGCACCGCTCGCCTCCGCCCCACTTCTTCACGCAGCGCCTTGAAGTACCGGTTCCTCTCCTTTTCGCCCGTGCCGCTGATGAGGATGCTCTTACGGATCACGTTCTCAATGCTGTTGCGCGTCTCAGCACAGAAGACCTCATCGGTTGTGCTCAAATAGTTGATCGCGCTGTGATTGACGAAGACCATTCGCTGGCCATTGCTTTCCGCGTAGATCATGTTGTCGCCCTGCATCACTTCGTTCACGTACACATTGAATGAGGCACCACCGGTGGCGGCCGGTTCACCCATGAGGAACTTTACGCCAGTCTCCACCTGGGCCTGCAGATGGTCCAACAGCAGGTCCAACTTCTCAAAAAGCAGCGTTACATCCTCCACGTTCTTGAAAAGCCCTGCATCGCGATAGTAGGTGATCTGTCGCAGGAAGGCATTCAAGCTATCCGCGTTCCAGATCTCGATCGAAGGCAAGCGCTTATAGGAAAGATGGACCTTACGCGCCAGAGCCACCAACTCCTCATCGCGTTCCTGAAGGTCGAACCTTTTGTTCTGGTAGGCCGGATCGTTCATGATGGTCCTTCGCCAGAAGAACAATTTGAACTTCGTGAGTTCGGGCACCTGGAAGAAATGGAAAGTGGGTATATCCTCGGCCCTGAAAATGAAGACCGGATCTTTCATGGACGCGATGCGATCCAGCTGTGTGCTCATGCCGGAAAGCCAGCCGGGTAGTTGAAGGTCCTTCGATCCAACGAGGTCACCATGAAATAGGAAACTGCCTCCACCCTGCCCCAACAATGGATCAAGAGCGATGCGGTAATGCGTACAAATGGCACAGAGCTCACCGAGATCCACCAGCTTTTCACCACGGATCCTCCGGTATGCGCTATCTGGACTAATCCCAAGTAATGCTGCAAGTTCATCGGCCAGCGAGAGGTGTGATGGAAGCCTTTCCTTCACCTGTTTAAAGAGCTGGTTCTGCAACAAGGCGACATTCATCCCAGGTGAAATATCGGAAAATATTCCATTCCAACATAACGCCCGGTTCACCGGATGAATGCTCAGATCTCCAGCTTATAATAGAATATGGGAAGAAAGCCCAGTTGGTATTCCTCGCGGATCGGGTCGCCACTGGGATGCTCTGGAGCGTACGTGAGCGTGAGGATATTTCGATGTCCAGTGATGTTGACCAGATCGATACCGAACTCATGCATCACCTTGGGCCGGTTCCACCGGTACCCCAGCTTCAGATCGGCCCGGAAATAAGGCTGGAACTGCAACTGGTTCGTAGTGGCATCCTGATAAACGACCTGTTGGGCAGCGTCACTGGCCGCCCGATCCACCACACCACGCCACCTACCACCGATCGCGGTGATCTTTCCACCGATCGTGATGACAGATCGTTCTTCCAATGCGAATTCCCTTGAGAAAAGCATGTTGCAGGCGTACCGGCCATTAAAGCTCGTGTTGCGCCAGACGCCATCGCTGCCACGGTACACCGCGTCAAAGAGAGATCCTGTGAACAGGAAATAATATCCTTTCCTGAAAGGCCGCTCGAGAGTGAGCTCGATCCCGGTATTGCGGCCCAGCCCGGCATTCACAAGACTATCGGGCAATAGGCGTTCGAAACCTGCACCGCTGTTCATCAATGAGAAGGCCGATGGCACGGCCGTTACAGGAATATCGAACAGACGCTGGTGGTAGGCCTCGCATCTCAGCCGCATGCTCTTCGCGATCGGGCGGTCATATGAGATCACGAAATGATGGCTGCGCGTGGGCCCGATCGCTCTGTTCTGTTCCCTGCCATGCGTTTCGTTCCTGTAGAAATGGATGTACCCCGGTTGAAGTTGGGAATGAAGCCCGTAACCGATCGAGATACGCTGGCCCTTGGTCCATTCATGCAAAAAGGCCGCTCGCGGCTCCACCGGTGAAACACTATTGGCGTTAATGGATGAAAAAAGTCCATTGAGACCGATCGTGAACGTGGATCTTTCACCGATCCTATGCTTCATCTGCACGTAAGGCTGCACTTGCGTAATGTTCTCCCTCGCATCCCAACGCACCCGCCAATTCGCCAGCAAGTCCATCGTATCTGAATGGATGATGCTTCGCGCACTGTCGAGATGATCGACCAATTGACCTTCCAGGTTCAAGCCGATCTTCAATGTGGTACGCCGGCCGAATTTCCTGTTCAATGAACTGTAGAGGGCGAGCTTTTCTTCCAGGAAGCGATAACCGAGTATCTGCGGAAGGCTATCCACTACATAATGATCATTCTCTACGTGCCGGTAGATGTAGTCATGCCTGGGATCCACTTGTGAATGTGCTGCCGCCGCAGTCACTTTCAAGTGCATGTCCTCACCCAACGTCCGCGACAGTGTGGCGCCAACGGTCGCCATTCTTGAACTGAAATATTGATCGCGATCATTATCACCGTAAATGAGAGTCGCCGTATCCGGCTTCACCTGCTCACTGAGCACGATATCGATGCTGCTATTGCCACCGATCCCCCAAAATGCCAGATGCGTACGAGACCCGATCGGAAGGCTCACGCGGAAGGCGGCATCCTGGTACTGTGGGATCGCATCGGTACCGACGTTGATGCCCATGAACTGGAACAATTGCAATGTGCTGTAACGGTATGAGAGCAGGTAGCTCGATCGGCGTTCACGGCTGATCGGACCTTCAAGAAGCAATTCCGTTCCAAGAAATCCGAACTGCACGGTGGCTTCATGCTTCTGGTTGTTCCCGTTACGCATCCGCAGATCGAAAACACCTGCAGTGGCATTGGCGTACTCGGCCGGAAATGCCCCGGTGAACAGATCGGAATCATCGAGGTATTTGTTATTGAGTATGGTCACCGGTCCACCACCGGTACCCGGAATGGCGAAGTGGTTCGGGTTCGGAATATTCACACCCTCGAACCGCCAGAGCACACCCTGAGGGGAATTCCCGCGGATCACGATATCGTTCCGGCTGTCATCGGCACCTTGAACACCGGCGTAGTTACTGGCCATTCGTCCGGGATCCCCACGGCTGCCGGCATATCGTTCGGTCTCTTCCACGCTGAACTGCCTGGCCCCGATAAGCGCCATTTCATTTCGCGCCTCCCCCACCTGCGCGGCTTTCACTTCGAGTTCCTTCAACTCGGTGACCGTCTCCTCCATCTCCACGTTAAGCACCACCTCCTTCGCGGATCCAACAATGATATCGCGCAACTGTACCGGCTTGTATCCGATCGAAGTGAATGTGATCGCATGCCTCCCGACCGGTACTTTTTCCAGGCGATAGATCCCACCGGCATCCGTGGTGCCACCGATCATGGTCGCACTATCAAGAACGATCGCCACGTTAACTCCCGGCAGGGTCATGCGGCTTTCCTTATCGACCACCTCGCCACGGATGGTCTGGGTGGTTTGTGCAAACACTTGTACCGACATTGTCGAAATGATCAGTAACGAACAACCACGATGTAGTGTCCTGATGCACATGGGATCGGTCTTGACCCACCAAATGAATGACTTCCAAAAGACATAGAACATCATTCTCTGCCGATCGATGCCTCGGCGATCTGCGGATCTTGCAAAATTCCAAGGTTGAGTGACCCTTCAGATACAGAGATCAAGAGATCAAGGATCCGTGTTATGTCATATTGCACACGACGCGTTCATGGTTTGGCTCGAGAGTGATAAATGAAATTGAAACGGTCTTGAAAGTGCCTCCTTTTGACGAAAGTTCAGAACGATGCATCAAGTGTGCCCCATATTACTTGCAGGCCTGGTCGTCCTGG
This sequence comes from Bacteroidota bacterium, assembly GCA_023430325.1. Lineage (GTDB taxonomy): Bacteria > Bacteroidota > Bacteroidia > Flavobacteriales_F > PHOS-HE28 > PHOS-HE28. Next base: position 10,357 of record JAEZAU010000224.1, read on the forward strand.
TCTCCTCTTGTTCACACGTGTACTACATGCCGAACATGCAACATGTTCCCTTACTGGAAGAAAAGGGCGATGTGTCGGCTTCAGCAGATCTGGTCGAGAGTGAGTATTCAGAGGGTTTTGAGCTCCAAGGAGCCTATGCTGTAGGAGATCACGTAGCGGTTATGGGCGGTTACACAAGGATGTTCTCTACGGAAAATGACTTGATCTCCGGACGTTATTATGAGGGGGGTGCAGGATCGTATTGGCGGTTCGGGAAACACGGGATCGCGGAAGCTTTCCTGAATGTTGGATCTGGGCTCATCTCTTCATCGCAACTTACGTCTTCGTTCCTGAAGTTCAATGTTCAACCTGCGATCGGATATACCTCCAAGAATTTCGAGGCAGCAGTAGCCATACGTTTGGCCAGGATCGACATTTCGATCGAGGATGATGACAGGGAGCGCTACTTTCAAGAAGATCCCAACGTAGGCAGCTGGTTCCTTATTGAGCCAGGCGCGGTCATTCGGGTCGGCTCGAAGAATTTGAAACTTCAGATCCAATACTGCAGGTCCTTCGGCCATGAGGAAGCTTTGCTCATGCTCAGGCAGAACTTTTCCCTGGGCCTTCAATTCAGCTTGAAATAGATCCTTGGGCCCCGGCCTCCGATCCTCTCACTCAGCAGCATTCAATGGTCGATGTCCTTCTTTTCGAAGGACCGATGCTCAGTTCGGGATCATTCCACCAGGCACCTCCGTCATCGAAAACGGATGACGGGGAGGGTCACCTTATCAACCGCCGGGCATTAAGGGATGTAGACCCATCGTTCCAACCCTTAAAAAGATTTCCACATGAAAAGGCGGATCTTGTTCCTGGTTATGCTCCTTGTATGCGCGGTATCACAGGCTGCTCGCGATGAAAAGCAGGTCACCATCCATTTCGAAAAAGACCGAAGCGATCTCACCGCGGAAGCATTGATGGCGATCGATGAACTGGTCGCCTCCATGCCTGGCGGGGGCGAACATCAGTTCTCTGTCCATGGCCATACGGATAGTGATGGCCGTGTGAGTTACAACACAGCACTCTCCGAAACACGCGCAAGAGCTGTGGTCGATCACCTGATGTCAAAAGGCCTGGATCCCGCATCGATCACCATGAAGTTCTCAGGTGAGCTGGACCCGGCTGCGAGCAACTCGAATGACGATGGAATGGCGATCAACCGAAGGGTAACGATCAGCTACGTGCATCATTATTTCGAGGATATGTCGGAATTGCAGGAAGAACTTTTTCCAAAAGAGATCCAGCGGTTCACGATAGACCCCACCAGAGATGAGGTTGTTATCGGAAAGAGCGGCACCATGCTGATGTTCACAGCGAATACATTGATCGATGCCAAGGGACGCCATGTAAAAGACCCAGTGCAGATCGAACTTACCGAGGCGTTGGATCTTGAGTCGATGATCGCACATTCGCTGAGCACTCGTAGTGGGGAACGACTGCTGGAGACCGGCGGTATGCTGAAAGTGGAAGCGATGATGAAGGAAGAGGAGTTACGCTTACAACGCGGTAAGGGTCTGGATATCGCCGTACCGACCATTGATCCAAAAGAGGGCATGGAACTCTTCTACAGTGATGATGGATCGGATTGGAGCGTTGCTGGCCAACGCATGGCGATAGCCCCCATGACAGCTCAGGAAGTGTTCGAGTATAAGGAGGAATTCAGGATGCGTTTGAAACCGCAAATGAAGATGAGCTTCGTAATGCCGCGGTATCGGCCTGATGTCAGTAACATGCCGCGGAAACCGTCTTTCTATGATGTACCTCGCAGACCGGTGGAACCACGCAAAGAGAGCTATACCGCCGTTATACCATGGTACAAATTCCTTTCAACGAGAAAATTGCGCGCCGCCGCAGAAAGACGCTATGATCTGGCCATTGCTGATCACATGCGCAAAATGGATCGATATTCATCAGAAATGGAACGGTACAGGGCCGACTCATTACGGGTGCAGGGAAAAGTTGTCGGATATGAAGAAGCTTTGAAGAAATGGGAAGAGGCTGAAGAAGCGCGATACAAGGAGTGGTATTCCATGGAACGCGCGAAGGCGTTGCAGGACTACCAATACCGCAGCGCAGCTGAAAGACCGTCATTTGATTCGGCGATGACGGTCTGGGAACGGGAATATGCTCAGAGGAGCCGGGAATACTGGGACAATTATCAGGCAGCCTACACCGAGTGGTGGAACGAACGAAATGAAAAGTTGATCGCAGACGTGAACGCGGCGGATGAGACCAACACTGCGAACATGGACCTTATGAGCTCATACGTTTTCACCACCATGCAACTGGGTTGGATCAACTGCGACAGATTCCCGAACATTCCCGTTGAAGAGATGCATCGCATCTCAGTACGCAACAATTCATACGAGAAAAAGAGTGTGATGCTTGTGCTGGAGAACATCAACAGCCTGTTGCAAATGGAACTGGACAATTCCAACTATTTCCGATCTTTCAACATTCCGAAGAACGAACCAGCAACACTGTTCGCATACATGGTGATCGATGGACGTGCCCATATCTGTATGGAACCGATCCAAAAGGGCAGGCGACCTGAGTTGAGATTTGTGCCGAGCAGCGTGCAGGAAGTGAAAGAAAAACTCAACGGATTCCGATCACAAAGAACTTGACCGCATGGATGATCGCCAGATATTGGAACAGCTAAGAACGCCCGATCCAAAGCGATCGCTGGTCGCCCTCTACAAGCATCTTCCCAAGGTGGAGCGCATGATCCGCGAGGCCGGTGGAACACGATCTGATGCCAAGGACCTGTTCCAGGAAGCATTGATCATCCTGATCGGGAAAGCCAAGGATGATTCATTCCAATTGAACTGTTCGATCAGCACGTTCCTTCACGCGATTTGCCGCAACAAATGGCATGAGGAATTGCGCCGACGCGGTCGTTTCAGCCGGGAGTTGGAGGCCGCGCCAAATGAACCTACCGATCTCTTGGCGGAAGTTGCCGAGGACACAAGGACCGGCCTGGCCGAACGAGCACTTCGATCGCTGGGCGAAAAATGTCTTGATGTGCTCAAGCGGTTCTATCTGATGAAAGAGCCGCTCTCTACCATCGCCAGCGCCATTGGTCTTGCCGGTGAAGGGGCCGCGAAGACCCGGAAATACAAATGTCTTGAAGAAGCACGCAAGCGTTACCGTGCCTTGATGCAGCGTAGCGAGGACCTTCAACCCCAGACGATCTGACCATGCGCAGCGAACTCAAGCAAATAGAACTGGCGGATCTCTTCCTGCTTGGGTATATGGCACCCGCCGATCGGGAGGCATTCGAGTCACGACTGACGCAGGATCATGAGCTGCGAGAACTGGTGGAGGACCAGAAAGCCTTGATGCAGGGGATGGAAAAGCTCGGGCTGCGCATCGCTGTGGATAGCGCGTATCGATCATATCGATGGCAACAGATCTTTCCTTGGATCACCGGCATCATCGTCGTTGCGGTGACCACTGGATCTTATCTCATGCTTTCTTCCCAGAACGCTGAGACTGATCAGGTCCATGAAATTTATCCAACGGAAGTCACAGTACCTGCAGGGTCTTCTGAACCGAAAGAACATGGATCTGCCGTGATCGTCCATGACGATACATCTGCCGTTGTAACAGCAACTGATGAGAGACAAGATTATGTGATCACCGATACTGTCATCCGGAAGGAGGTCCGGATGCTGTACAATGATGGCTCAGCGATCACCGAGAGCGATCCTGTTGAGGTGCGAGCCGATTATACTGAAGCAGATCCGGTTCCCTCGGAAGTTTTGATCAGTGGCGAAGCCATCAAGGACCCGGAATTCCCCGGTGGAATGACCGAAATGCGATGGTACATCTACAAGAACCTTCAGATCCCCGAAGGCTCGAACGGCAAACCATGGAATGGCACGGTGAAGGTCGACTTCACCATCATGCCCGATGGTACAGTGGCCGATGTGAAGGCACGCAGATCCCCGAACCGCGAAGCCATGATGGAAGCTGAACGCGTGATCACATCCATGCCGAAATGGAAGCCTGGGACAAGAGGTGGCGCACCCGTTCAAAGCAGGATCGAAGTACCGATCGTCTTCATGTCAGGAATGGAAACAATGAACTGATAAGTTATGCAAATATTGAGGGCGAATGCCGCGCCAAATGCGCGCGTCACCGGGCTATCCACTTCAACTCTAGACTTGCCCTCGTAACTTCAGTGGTCATCGATCTCTGAAGGAGACTGAGCTCCGATCACAGGTGAACCGTTCCGTTCCAGAGGCTTAAAGGCCTATAGGACTTATTGGCACCTGTGATC
>JAEZAU010000013.1 GCA_023430325.1 Bacteroidota bacterium
TCCACATGCACCACGTTCGGGTCATCGAAACAGCGCAGCACGTGCAGTATCGCATCGCACTCGCGGATGTTGCCCAGGAACTGGTTGCCAAGGCCTTCCCCTTTGCTCGCACCCTTCACCAATCCGGCGATATCCACGATCTCCACCGTGGTGGGTACGATCCGCTGAGGCTTCACCAGATCAGCGAGTTTGTTCAACCGCGCATCCGGAACCGTGATCGTTCCCACGTTCGGTTCGATCGTACAGAAAGGAAAATTTGCTGCCTGCGCCTTTGCGTTGCTGAGGCAGTTGAAAAGAGTGCTCTTACCTACGTTCGGCAGACCGACGATGCCGCATTTTAGGGCCATGGAATGTGCTTCTGAAAATGGAACAAAGGCCCGATCGGCCTAAGCGGCCGCGAAGGTAGCCTTTCTTGGTGGTCTTTGGAGTAATTGGGCGTGCCCCTTGTGCTGCATTCGTCCCTCATGCATCACAACGGTCGCGCTATCCGCTATAGTCCTCCCTCCTTCGTCGGTCCGGGCTGCCGCTCCTATCGCTCACGCGCTGCGCATTGCCAGGTCATCACGTGTCACCCTGAGCCCGTCGAAGGGCAACCGTGATCACACTTGAATCACTTTAGCGGTTCGGCGAGCTCACCGTGACAAGTGCTCAGGGCAATACTTGGAGAGTTAGCCATCTCAACTTCGTCACTACCTCGATCTGCGTAAGTGACGAAGGCGGAAAGCCCACAGGCCGTGCATTTGACGGCCGAGGACTTGCAGCCGCAGCCACGCCCTGACAGGAAATCGCCCAAATAATTCCGATTGATCAACGCCATAACAACGATCCATCACCATAGCTGAGGAAACGATAGCCATTGGCCAGTGCGTGATCGTACACCTTCCGCCAATCCGGGCCAATGAACGCCGAGATCAACAAAAGCAATGTGCTTTGCGGTTGATGGAAATTCGTGATCAATGCATCGGCGAACCGGAATTGATATCCTGGTGCGATCAATAGACGCGTGGTGCCGGTAAACGCGGAGAGCTTCTTCCTTTCCATGTGATCGATGATCGCGGTAAACGCATCGATCTGTGTGATGTTCGCAGTTGCGTTATACGGCTCCCATTGATCGATGTCCACGCGATCGGAAGCCTTTCCATTATGGATCTTAAGTCCGTGCCAGTACAGGCTTTCGATCGTTCGCAGCGCCGTGGTGCCAACTGGAATGATCGGTCCTTTGCCGATCCGATCGGCCAGTATGCGAAGTGTATCGATCGGCACGTGGATCTGCTCTTCATGCATCCGATGGCCTTCCATGCGCTCGCTCTTTACCGGCTGGAATGTGCCCGCGCCCACATGCAGCGTTACTTCGGTCATATCGATCCGATGTTCGCGTAGTTTCTCCAGCAATGGTGCGGAAAAGTGAAGGCTCGCGGTCGGTGCCGCCACCGATCCATCATGCTGCGCAAAGACCGTGTTGTAACGATCCTTGTCCATGACCTCATCCGCACGCTTCATGTACGGCGGTAATGGAACATGCCCGAACCGATCAAGGATCTCGGCCAACGAAAGATCCGCAGGTTGCCAGGTGAATCGTACGCGATCCGCAGCTGTACGATGTGCGATCAGTGAAACGCCATTCTGCGCGATCGACAATTCGGATCCGATCGCCCACTTCCTTCCATTTCCGATCAAGCAGGTCCAATCCGATCCACCTTTCTCTTGCAGTTCCTGATCGGTCGCCTTGTCATCAGCCGGTGAAAGACAGAAGATCTCCACCTTTCCACCCGTGCTTCTATGGAAGAACAATCGCGCATTCACCACACGCGTGTTGTTCAGCACAAGCAACGATCCTGCGGGGAGCAACGCAGGTAATTCGCGATAATTATGATCGGCGATCGATCCCTTCTTGTACACGAGAAGTTTGCTCGCATCACGTTCTTCCAGCGGACGTCGTGCAATGCGATCGGACGGCAGATCGTAGGTGAGATCCGCGATCGGAATGTCCTTCGGGTGCATCAACTTTTCACGAATCGCGTAATGACCGCGGATCCCTCTCCCTGCAACCGTAACGAATAGATCCCGGCCGGCAACTCGCGTACATCGATCGAAATGATGCCGTTCACTTGCACATGATCCAACCAGATGATCCGTCCCGAAACATCGATCACCTCGATCCGTAGATCACTGTTTTCGATCGGTAAAGCAACGTTCAGTTGATCGTGCACCGGATTCGGCCATAGCGCGATGTGTCCAGATGAATGCTCAGGTACCGCGACCACGCCCAACGCTTCTGCCACTGCCCGATAAGCATTCACCTTGCCCATGCCCCAACGCGTACTTCCGCCAGGAGGAATAACACCAGTATGGTTATCGGTACGCGCGGTGAGTTGGATGATCTCCTTCACATCAGCGGGTGAAAGTGTTGGATCGGCCTCGAGCATCAATGCCGCTACTCCTGTTACGGCCGGCGACGCCATGCTTGTGCCCGAGAACTGTGCAAAGGGATAAATGAAACCATCGAAGTCGACGCTCGTCACGGGTGTATAATTCGCATCCGTAAAAGCACTGATCGATGAGATGACGTTCACCCCCGGCGCACTGATGTCCGGCTTTATCCGTTCATCCAACGTGGGCCCGAACGACGAGAACGATGACATGGTGCCGCCGATCGGATTGCCACTGGCGGAAGTGGATTCCGATAAATATGCGGCCGTTGCGATCAAGCTTTCCGTGCAGGCCGGTTCACTGATGCCGTAGAAATGATCTCCCGCGATCGTTCCGGTTCCTGATGCCTGGAACGCCTGCCCCCAATTGCCGACGCCGTTTGTGAGTTCCGTGACGTTCCAGAAATGTACAGTGCCCGTTGGCGCCGCGGCCTTCATGATCACCCGCAACGATCCATTGGTGTTCTTGATGCGCAGCCTGAAATGCGGCCGACCGTTCAACGGATGCGCGGCCTCGGCGGTGAGGTTGTAGAAGATCGTGTCCGTACCGATCACATGATAGGACTCCATATAAGCTTGCTGCGACGCGGTCTCGAACCATGGGCTGGCAAAAAGCACTGCGTTGGTATTGTTGATCACATCGAAACCAGCCGAGAACGATCCGCCAGGTTCCCCCCACATGCTAAGGCTCTGTCCCCACATGTTCGGATTGACCGCATACGAATAGAACTGTACGCGTGACCGGATCGTATCGTTGCTGAATTCCTTTTTGATGTGGAAGTTGACATCGCCGTTGTTTCCAGCGGAATTCACGAAAACAACGCCTTGCTGGGAAAGACCATCGATCGCCTGGCTGAGCAGGGAATTACCATCCAACGTGCCCATATAATGGAGGCCCCAGCTCATGTTGATGACAAGTCGTTTCTGGTCCTGATCGGCGATCGCTTTCATCCAGGTGAACGCATCCAGCACGGCGGCCGCATCGATCAGGAAGGTGCAGAACAGGAATTGCGACTCGAAGGCCACACCGCGATATTGCGTTCCGGCCCCGCTCCCGCCGGCGATACCGGCCACGTGTGTACCGTGCGTGTGATGGCTGTAGATGTTGGACGTGTCGCTCTGTGCGGTGAGCAGTTCCTGGATCGTAGCATATTCCGTTCCGTAACTGAAGCTTGAAGGTGCAGGACCGGATGTCTTGTACTGATCCCAGGCCGCACGCACACGGCTCTCCGTAAGAAGCGTGTCGTAGAACATCGGATGCGTATAGTCGAAACCCCAATCAGTGATCCCGATCAGCACGTCCTTGCCGGTGAATGACCCCGGCAGGTTGATGCCTTGATGGACACTATCCGCGTGGATCGCCTTTACTACTTTGTGAAGCTCGGGCTTCACGACGCCGGCCAGTTCCGCATACTCCAATCCTGCGATCGAATGCAGTTGATCGAGATGTTGTGCATCGATACGGAAGGAGATAACATCGCCGATCCGTGAACCGAATAGCACATGTTCTTGAACCATCGGGACGAAACCATCGTTCACTTTCCCCAGAAAGCCGATCATGCAACGGCCATCGATCAATGCCGCTGGATACTTTCCTTCCAGCTCAGCGACCAATTCACGCACTAATGGAAATTCAGTGCTCTTCTTCTGGATCAATTGAAGGTCCGCACGGGTCGTAGCTGGCATTCGCACCTGCGCGAACAATAGGGTCGGCAATAGGCAGAGCAGAGAAAGGGTGATCCGGATGGTCATTGGCGGAAAAAGGAATTCGAAGTAACGCCAAATGACCGATCGGACCATTAAGTTTCGGGCCACCCCACCAAAATGCCCCGACGACCGATCTCCCTTTATCTGTTGATCGCACTCCTGACCATCCTCAGCCTCGGGGCGCTGATCTGCGGTGCAATGATCATGATCGCCCCGGATGGATCATTGATCGGTCTTTCCATGGAAATAGCGCAACACATGCCCTTCCCCGATTTTTTCATCCCCGGCATTTGCCTGTTCCTGTTCCTTGGTGTGCTGCCATTGGTCGCAGCGATCGCGTTGATGTCGCAGCATCCACCCACTTGGATCGAAAAACTCAATATTTATCGTGACTATCGTGCTGGCTGGATGCTGGCGCTCTTCAGCGGCTTCGGTACTTTGATCTGGATCACCGCGCAGCATCAGATGACACAGACTTTTCATGTGCTGCAGACCATCTATGCCGCGATCGGCATGTTGATCCTGATGATGGCACTTTGGCCAGCGACAATGCGTTGTTGTCGGATAGCCTAAGCCACCTTCAACGCATTCGCCACCTTCTCTTTCAAGAGCGCATGCTGAACCACTTCGATCATCTCTGATACATAAGTGAAGCGCATTCCCTTGGTGTAGCGCACATCGATATCCTCGATGTCCTTGCGATTGTCCACGCTCAGAATGATCTCCTTGATGCCTGCACGCTTCGCCGCGAGGATCTTCTCCTTGATACCGCCCACGGGAAGCACCCGGCCACGCAGTGTGATCTCACCGGTCATCGCCACGAACTTTCGCACTTTCTGTTGGGTGAATGCGCTGGCGATACTTGTAAGCATGGTGATGCCGGCCGATGGACCATCCTTCGGTGTGGCTCCTTCGGGCACGTGCACGTGAACGTTCCAACGCTTGAAGACATCAGTATCCAACCCGATGATGTTGGAATGGGCTTTCAGATATTCCAGTGCGATCATCGCACTCTCCTTCATCACATCACCAAGATTCCCTGTCAACGTGAGCTTGCCTTCGCCCTTGGTGATGCTTGTTTCGATGAAGAGGATATCGCCACCTGTGGGTGTCCATGCGAGACCGGTGACCACGCCGGCTACATCGTTGCCCTGGTACTTATCCCGCGCGTGGCTTGGGCCGTAGATCTTCACCAGTTCATCCACGGTGATCTCCAGGCTATGCTTTTGCTTCAACGCGATCTGCTTGGCGCGATATCTGACCAGTTTTGCGATCCGTTTTTCCAACGTACGCACGCCGCTCTCATCGGTATACTCCTCAATGATCGCTTCCAGAAGGCCTGGCCCTAGCTTCAACTGCTTCGGTTTGATGCCGTTCTCCGAAAACTGTTTCGGCAACAGGTGGCGCTTGGCGATCTCCAATTTTTCTTCCTGCGTGTAGCCGTTAACTTCAATGATCTCCATGCGATCACGAAGGGCAGGATGGATCGTGCTCAAGCTGTTGGCCGTGGCTACGAACATCACGCGGCTCAGGTCATATTCGATCTCCACATAATTATCGTAGAAGCTGCTGTTCTGTTCTGGATCGAGCACTTCCAGTAATGCGCTTGCCGGATCGCCATGGAAATCGCGGCCCACCTTATCTATCTCATCGAGTACGAACAGGGGATTGCTGGTGCCGGCTTTCTTCAAGCTTTGGATCAACCGGCCGGGCATTGCACCGATGTATGTTTTGCGATGCCCGCGGATCTCGCTTTCATCATGCAGGCCACCAAGGCTCATGCGAACGTACTTGCGGCCGAGCGCTTCGGCCATGCTCTTGCCCAAGCTTGTCTTACCAACACCGGGGGGACCGTAAAGACAGATTATCGGCGCTTTCATGTCGCCCTTCAACTTCAGGACCGCAAGATGCTCGATGATCCGCTCCTTCACTTTTTCCAATCCGAAGTGATCGCGATCCAGGATACGCTCGGCGTTCTTCAGATCGAATATGTCGATGGAATATTCGTTCCATGGAAGCTCCAGTAGAAGCTGCACATAGTTGTGTTGAACGCTGAATTCCGCACCGGCCGGGTTCATGCGTTGAAGCTTGCTTAATTCCTTCTCGAAGGTTTCGGCAACGTTCCTGGACCACATCTTTTTGGCAGCCCGTGCCTTCATTTCTTCGATCTCCTGCTCTATCGGGTTGCCACCCAGTTCATCCTGGATGGTCTTCATCTGCTGATGCAGGAAATACTCGCGCTGCTGGCGATCCACCTCGGTGCGCACCTTGCTCTGGATCTCATTCTTCATCTGCAGCATCTGCAACTCCTTGGTCAGATGTGCGAGAAGCATTTTCGCGCGTTCGCGCAGATCGGCGACCTCGAGCATCTTCTGCTTTTCGGCCACCTCGGCGTTCATGTTGCTGCTGATGAAGTTCACCAGGAAGCTCGGGCTGTCGATGTTCTTCAGGGCGAACTGTGCTTCCGTGGGAATGTGAGGGCTTTGCTTGATGATCTCCATCGCAAGATCCTTCAAGGAAGCCACCAGCGCATCGAAATTCTTGTCGTCCTTACCCGGCCGCAGTTCTGCGAACTCTTTCACACGCGCCCTGAAATACGGCTCGGTCTTCGCCATTTCGATGATCTCGAACCGCTTCTTGCCTTGGATGATGGCCGTGGTGCTGCCATCGGGCATGCGCAACATGCGGATGATGGTCGCGATCGTTCCGACCCTGTTGAGATCCTCGGGGCGCGGCTCCTCGATCTGGCCGTCCTTCTGGCTCACGACGCCAAGTGTTCGATCGCCACGATATACATCCTGGATAAGCCTGATGCTGCGATCGCGACCCACGGTTATCGGAATGACCACACCCGGGAAGAGCACGGTATTGCGAAGCGGTAGGATCGGGAGTTCCGCAGGAGTGCTCTCCGCATTCATCAACTCCTCATCCTCAGCAGTGATAAGGGGGATCAGTTCGGTCTCATTGTCCAGTGCCTCGGAACTGAAAAGTGGATCTTGGCTGTGGAGGATATCGTTCATCGGCTGTGAGTGGGCCAGGATGTCAGGCTACAAAGATACCTCTGCTTACGGGCGAGGCATTCTTCAGGTTTATCAACAGGTGCACTGCCAGCTGTCAACCTTCGTGCCGCCACAAGCGAACTGACAAGCCGTCATGAAGCGTTCATTCAGCGCGCCATGTCATGCACATGCTTCAGTATCCGCTGGTCAAGGTCATTGAGCGCAATTTGTCGGCGGCCCATGACGAGCCGTGCCGTGGAGATCGCTTTCTCGAACTCATGGTCCATGAAGCCATCCGCACCGCCCCATGAAAAGCTCGATATATGCTTTGGCGGGAAGCCGTTACCAAAGACATTGCAAGCCACATCGATGACGGTGCCTGTATTGAACATGGTATTGATGCCGCTCTTGGAATGATCGCCCATGATGAGACCGCAGAACTGCAGGCCTGTATCTACCGATCGCCCTTCGGCATGGTCCCAAAGCTGCACCATTCCATAAGTGTTCTTCAAGTTGCTGTTATTTGTATCGGCCCCAAGGTTGCACCATTCACCGATCACACTGTTGCCCAGGAATCCATCGTGCGCCTTGTTGCTGAAGCCGAGGATGACGCTGTTGTTCACCTCTCCTCCGACCCGGCATTCAGGACCAATGGATGTTGGCCCATAGATCTTGGCACCCATTTTCAACTGCGCGTGATCACCCAGGACAAATGGTCCGCGGATCATGCATCCTTCCATCACTTCGGCACCATTACCGATATATATCGGACCATTCTTCGTGTTGAGAATGCTCGCTTCCACGGATGCACCCTCTTCGAGAAAGACCAGGTCAGGATCACCGATCACCGTATTCAAAGAACTCAATGGTGCGCTTCTTCGGCCTTCGCTCAACAACTTGAAATCATGAAAGATCGCCTGGCCACAGTGCTGGAACAGATGCCATGTCCGTTCGAAACGGACCGGCGCTTCGGCACATTGGACCTGGCGCAGATAGGCTGGTGGCTGGTGCCAGTCATGGATCGATAGCTGCGACCTTCCTTCCACCGCGAAAGCGATCGGTCTTCCTGCGTGCACCAATACATCACCCGGGCGAAGGTCCATCACCGAAGCTACAATGGCATCCGTTGGCAATACGCTCCCATCAACCTCGAAGACCGGCGGATCGGGATGGCCGATCGGGTAAGCTTCCTTCAGATACTCTTCGGTGCGATAGCCGATGCCCAGGCCACTGCGCACATACCAGCCTTCAGAAAGCTTCAAGATACCCGGTCGCAATTGTGCCACCGGACGTGTGAAGGTCAATGGCCGCAGGGACGCATGGTGACCGGCGTCTGAAAGGATGATGGACATTCCTGCTTGAGTTGGCAAAGGTGTTGGGACCGCAAGTTGCGAAATGGCCGCCGCACGCGAAAACGATCGGTCAGATACCGAAGAGACCGCAGATCCAATACGCGATGCTCGCCAGAACGGCACTCACAGGAATGGTGAGGATCCACGCCCAAAGCAGACGTACCGTAACACCCCAACGCACTGCGCTAAGACGCTTGGTGGCCCCCACCCCGATGATCGAACCGGTGATGGTGTGGGTCGTGCTTACCGGAATACCCATCTGTTCGGTCAGGTAAAGGGTCATTGCCCCGGAGGTCTCTGCACAGACTCCTTCCAAGGGTGTAACCTTGGTGATGCGGCTTCCCATGGTCTTCACGATCTTCCAGCCGCCGGAAAGCGTACCGAGACCGATGGCTGTGTAACAGGCCAATGGTATCCAGGCTGGCATTTCGCTCAGATCGGTTGCCTCACCGCTGGCCACCATGGCCACCATTATGATGCCCATCACCTTTTGTGCATCATTACCACCGTGGCCGATACTGAATGCTGCGGAACTGAGCAATTGAAGACGCTTATAAAGATTGGCTGTGCGCAGCGCACTAGGCTGCTTGGTCATGTCCCATATATAGGACAGTATGAAGATCAAGGAGAAGATGACCATGGCGATCTTCAGATCGGCATTCCTCAAAATGAACAGGCTGGTGATGGCGGTGGTGATGACGATGATCAACAAACGGAGCCAGAGCCGCTGGATCATGGTGACCAGGGTTATGAAAACGGCGATGACCATGCCCATGAGGGGTGCCAGGAAGATGAACAACGCGATCAAGCCCACTTTCTCCATGTTCACGCTGGAGATATCGAAACCTGCACCGGCCAGTGCCGCGCCGGCAAAACCACCGATCAATGTGTGCGAGGAGCTGCTGGGGATGCCATACCACCAGGTCAACAGGTTCCAGGTGATCGCCGCGAGCAGGCCCGCAAGCACCACACGCAGGGTGATGAACTCTTCATGCACTGTTTTGGCCACGGTATTGGCCACGTGGTGATCGCTGAAGATGAAATAGGCCACGAAATTGAACGCAGCGGCCCAGATCACCGCCTGAAGTGGTGTAAGGACTTTCGTACTTACGATCGTCGCGATCGAATTGGCCGCATCGTGAAAGCCATTGATATAATCGAATATCAAGGCCAGGACAATGATAACGACAAGAAGCGTCATTGCACCGATGGGATCGTGATGTTCGGGCCGTGCATCAAGCGTATTTCAGCATGATCGATTCGATCACGTTGCCCACATCCTCGCATTTGTCAGTGGCCAGCTCAAGCGTGGTATATACATCACGCATCTTGATCAGTTGGATCGGATCCTTCTCCGTGGCGAAGAGCTTCTGTATGGCCTGATCGAAGACGCGATCGGCCTCGTTCTCCATGCTGTTGATCTGCACCACGAACTCATTATGCGCATTGCTCTTGTGCAGATTCCTCAGGTTCTGTACGGCCATCTGCACGATCTGTGCACCATGGTTCACCAGCCGTGCGAGCTCAACACATGTATCGTCGGCCTTACCGATCGAGAACAGTTCAAGGTTCTTTGCGGAAGCGAGGATGAAATCAGCCACATCATCTAGACTGGTCGCCAGGTAATGGATGTCCTCCCGATCTATCGGTGTAATGAAGTTGCGAGCCAGATCGGTGAAGATCGTGTGCGTCAGATCATCGTTCGCGTGCTCGCCTATCTCCAAGCGCTCAAGTATCGCTGTGCGCTGCGCACCAGGTTCGGTACGCATGATCAACATCAGATCCTCAGACATGCGCAGAACGTTGGCCGCGGATGCTTCGAAATGATAGAAGAAGATCCTGTCCCTGGGTTTGAAGATGTTCAGTATACCTCCGATAGCCATTTCGTTGTTCTGATCCGATGCAAATGTACCCGAGGCTGTCCGATCGGGCAGTGTGAAGATGATCATAAAACCTTTACTTAACCTGGAATTAACATGCACCTGATCGGTGCCCACGTTCTTGAAGTTCGCAACTTCACGGCATGATCTACGAGTTCAACGGTTATCGCCCGGTCGTTCATCCATCAGCTTTCGTTCATCCACAAGCAACGGTCACAGGAAATGTGATCATCGGGAAGGATGTTTACATCGGCCCTGGTGCTGCGCTGCGTGGCGATTGGGGTGAGATCATCATAGGCGAAGGCTGCAACGTGCAGGAGAATTGTACGATCCATATGTTCCCCGGCATCACCGTTGAGCTTCAAGAGAACGCGCACATCGGCCATGGCGCAGTGATCCATGGCGCCAACATAGGCCGCAACTGCCTGGTGGGCATGAACGCTGTGATCATGGACAATGTGATACTTGAAGAAGAGTGCATAGTTGGTGCGCTGGCCTTCCTGAAGGCGGAAAGCAGATGGCCGAGGCGCAGCATGATCGTCGGTAATCCGGCCAGGGTCATCAAGGAGGTGAGCGATGAAATGGTCCAATGGAAAAGTGAAGGCACACGTCTGTACCAGGCATTACCGGCAGAACTTCATGCCACGTTGAAGGAGTGTGAGCCACTGCATGAAGTACCCGAAGGACGAAGACCCATAACGCTGAACTACAAGACCTGGGGACGAACCTCCGGTGGAAAAGGCTGATCTACGCGCAAAGGAACGATTCCAACTTTGGTCGAGATCCATTCACGATCGGGCGCTAATGAAGAGATCGCCTTTCACTCACAGCTCAGAGGAGCCTATGCGAAATTCGCGGCAGCTTCGATCCGATGAAAGTCTCCCTTACCATCTTGTTGCTCATCCTGAGCAACTCGTTCATGACACTTGCCTGGTACGGACATCTGCGCTTCAAGGAATTCGAATGGGGCCGTAGCCTGGGTCTGTTCACGATCATCCTTATCAGTTGGGGGATCGCCTTCTTTGAATACATGCTCATGGTGCCCGCCAATCGCATCGGCCATCTTTCCAACGGCGGCCCCTTCACCCTTGTACAGTTGAAAGTGCTGCAGGAGGTGATAACGCTTGTGGTGTTCGGGGCCTTTGCCTTTGTGTTCTTCAAGAATGAGACCTTGCGGTGGAACCATGCGCTGGCAGGGGTCTTTCTAGTGGCTGCGGTCTGGTTGATCTTCAAGAAATAAAGAGATGCGCCACTCTGTTCGCACCAGTATATAAATCGGTCTGGCATTGTTCCAACTCGGAGAATTCGGCTTCATCCTGGCCATACCTGGGCCCGTTCAAGCCTTCTTTCACAAGATCATCATCAAGTGTTCCTCTCCGTGGCCATCCTCTGCATGGCGGCCACACACCGTATTTGCAGTACGTCGCAGCGGCCGGTACATCACCAAACGTGAAGGGTTCCTGAAGATCATGCCGGACGATCTGCTGTACCTCCTTGGCTCGCCCGTCAACATCGTGAGGCTGGATCATGATCTGCGATAGTAACCTACTGACGCACTTTCACGTTGCAAGCCCACACATGGAAGCTACGCCATTGCCACCAGCGGGTATCGATCACATTGTTCTCGTGGATGATGAAGATGATTGTAATTTCGTAACGAAACTGGTACTGAAAAAGGCCGGCTTCAGTGGAAGGCTCACTACTTTCACCTGCGGCACCGAGGCGTTGGACCACCTGCGCACCTGCGATCCCAAGCCGGACATGGTATTCGTGGACATCAACATGCCGCTATTGAACGGTTTTGAACTGCTGGCCACTCTGGAATCCGAAGGATCGCTACCCAATGGCAAGACCTCAGTGGTCATGTTCTCCTCAAGCAATCGTCCGTCAGACCTGGAAAGAGCACTCTCCTTTCGGTCGGTGATCGGTTATGTGGAGAAGGCGCTCACGGTGGAAAATTTCGAGCGTGTGGTGGCAGATCACAAGAGAGCGGGCAAACGCTAGCTTTACGCCGACTATTCCAATGAAGAAGATCCTGATCATCGAAGATGAGACCATCATCAGCTTCGGCTATCGCCTGCAACTGGAGCGGATGGGCTTCGATGTGATCGGTACGGCGCGCAGTTCAGAAGAAGCAGAGGAACTGCTTCAGCGCGAAAGACCCGATCTGATCATCATGGACATCTACTTGAAAGGCAATAAGACGGGCCTTGAACTGGCCCAGGAGATCCATGCCCGTGAGCCCATACCCATCCTTTTCCTCACTGCAAGCACCAAGCCTGAGATCGTGGAGGCCATCCGCGGTCTGAAGGATGCGCATTATCTCTCCAAGCCCATCAATTCGGACAGCCTGGAGGATGTGCTTCAGCGTTTCGCCCGCAATTGAGCGATGGCCGAGATGGACAGACCTTCCCAAGCCCAGGCCGAAAGGATCCACAAGTTCGCTCACGATCTCAAGAACCGTCTGAGCGGTCTGCAGGAAGCATTACGGCAGATGGCAGATCCGTCGGCAGACCATAAGGAACTGTTGGAATTCGGCGAACAGCAGTTCTTCAAGGCCTTGCGCAACATCGAGGAATTCATGGACGATCTGCATATCGATCGCAATGTGAAGGATCTGGCTGTTGCTCCTGTGGAATTGGCGGAATTAGTGCGGTTGGGAGCAGAACAATTGCATCACCGGTTCAGCAGGAAAGACCAATCGTTGCACCTGGATCTCGATCCCACCATCAGGGTCAACGCCGATCGCCATTACCTGCTGGAGGCCATCGGTGCGTTGATCTCCAACGCATCCAAATTCTCGCCACGGAATGGCTCTGTGACGGTGGTTCTCAAAAAGAAGGACCGCTACGCCGAACTCTGCATTACCGATAATGGTGTTGGCCTTACGGAAGCCGACCTGAAGCAGATCTTCACCAGGTACGCGTGGTTGAGCAGTCGAAGTACCGCCGGTGAAGCACAAGGCCGGAATGCGCTTTCACGTGCGCACCAATGGTTGCGCGCGATGGGCGGCGAAATGGAGGCCTCAAGCGAAGGCACGGGGAAGGGGTGTTCCTTCACACTTCGCCTACCACTGGCTTAATTGCTGTCCTCGGGTACCAGTCTTTTGATGTTCTTCGCTACGCGCTGGCCACGATTGTTCACCGCAACGGCGAATTCCACCGGATCGCCTACACGCAACTCACTGAAATCATCATCCTCCAGATCGTCGTGTATGAAAAAGAGGTTGTTGTCAGGATAACGGATGAACCCGTAACCGTTGTGCAGGCTCATGACCTCACTTCTGCGCCTGTCCTCCGGGTCGTAGACGGTGGTGACGGCCGAGGAAAAGCCGTTGCGTGGCTGTTCTTCGAGGTCGCGTGCCAATGGCGTCTCCCGGATCACGAACATCTCACGCACCACCGGATCGTTCTCGCGCAACCCATCATCGATAAGCTCGTGCATCTGCAATGGGTAGCTCACCTCGTTCCATAGATCGGTACTGGTCTTGGTGGTCTGTAACTCTCCCGATTCCTGATCGGTGAACTCGAAATCCCACCCGAGAAGCATGGTCTTGCAGCCCAGTGCATGCAGCTTACGCACCAATGGAACGTGATCGCCATCCGACGCAACGAGCGCCACGATATCATAACGCTTCAGCATGCAGAGCTCATAGGTCTCCAGCGCCATCAACACATCGATGCCTTTTTCCCGCTTTCGGCCCAAAAGATCCTTCACGGGCAGGTAATGGGTCTGCACGTTGTTGTACATGAGCACATCATCGAAGACCCGGTCGTAATAGAGTTGGTTGGGCTTCTCGTTCGCCTCACGTGCAGTGAACCTGCCACGGAAGAAATGAGCATCTATGATGTGGCACAGGTTGGCCTCCGTGTGCTCGCGCTCGGCCACCATGTGCTTGATGAAATCATGCAGACCACCGATATGCAACCTCCTTCGGTGAGCGTGTACATAATTGTAGTAGTTGCTTACATGAGTGAAATAGCTCCCATCATAGAACACTCCTACTTTCAAGGAATGACTACCACGCATAGTTGTATTCATAGATCGTTATTCTTTATAGTCTGATGATGCAAATGTAAAACCCCCATATGGATACATGCCCGCTATCTTTCGCTCCGTGCTCCGGCTGATCTTTCCACTCTTCGCTATCTGCGTCTCTACGGCGGGCTTTGCGCAGGTCCTGGCCAATGATTCCACCGCAGCCCTCACCGTCTCGCGATCGATCAGCGTACCGTTGAACAACTTGATGCTGTTCGATAAGGCGCTGGAGGCCTGGACATGGACCTTCGGGCAGGAACCCGGTGCCCAATTGTTGAGGTCAGATAGGGAGCAGGGTATCCTTGAAGGTACGGCCAGATGCAATTTCCGATCGCAAATGCTCAGCAACAGGGAAGAGACCATGGGTGTGATCCAATACAAGGTATTGATCAACATCCGTTCCGGTGAATGCCGCTTGATGATGACCGAATTCATGCATAACGGCAATCGGAATACAGCACGTGGTGGCATACACGTGGGCCGGCTTACCAGGCAGATCGTTCCGCCGGTAAGAACGCCGGGAATGGGCCGGTCCAACGCAGTAAGACTGTACAAGGAGTTGAAAGATCTTTCCTTGGAACGCTCCAATGCTCTGTTGGCGGCCTTTGAAGCGAGGCTTCGATCGGGTATCGGAGAATAAGGATGTAACCCGCATGGGCTGCGGTGCGTTCCAAGGCCGATGGGCGTACTGAAAAAGCTATCGTGGCACAAATGGCCGCTGGCCGCCTGCCTGCTGTCCTTCCTCTTCATAGCCTATGGTGTAGCGCTTGTCTCAAGCACACGCAGCCTGCAGGCCCAGATCAACAAAGAGGTGGAACTGCTGGAGGAACTGCGCATGATAAAGGATGAGATCGATCTGCTCGGTCCGGCCCATCGCATCGAGGTCGATTCACGGCAGTATCAATGGGGCGACGGCCTTGGCCGCCTGCGTGAGAAGATCGCCTCAGTAGGTGAAGGTCACAGCAACAGTCCAGCGGTGCAGGATATGCTTCCCGCCCTGGACCAGATCCTCTACCGCACGGACAGTTTACACCGTGAAGCAATGATCGGGGTGGTGCAGAAGACCGATGCGCGGAACATTGATGCCATACTGCACATCATGTTACAACGGGCACAGAAGGTCGTAGATCGTGCCTCCCGCGGGGTGCATGAGAACGATCTTGCCGTTCACAGCGAGACACTGAGCTCCCGTTGGGATGAAGCCGAGGTACTATTGGTGATGGCCTGTTTGATGGCTGTGATCTTTGCATGGCTGGTTGCCATGAGCAACAGGTTACTGGCACGTAGCAGGGAACATTCCAGGGAACTTTCCGCCGCAAAGGCCGAGTTGGAACGTACCAACAAGGACCTTCGTGAGACCATGTTGAGCAAGGAGGAGAAGGAGATCATGATCAAGGAGATCCACCATCGGGTGAAGAACAATCTGCAGATCGTCAAGAGCCTGATCCGTTTCCAGATGCATCAGGTGAAGGACCCGAAAGTGACCGAACTCTTCAATGAGTGTGTAAATCGCGTAAGCGCCATGGCCCTCGTTCATGAACAGACCTATTTGAGCAAGGACCTGGCGAACATCGATGTGAGCACGTATCTGACGCATCTGACACGTGATCTTTGTCAAGCCTATACGATCGATACGGACCTTTCCCTCGATATTCGCATCAACATACCCACCCTTGGAGTGGACACTTTGATCCCGCTTGGTCTGTTGATCAATGAGATCATCTCCAATGCCCTGAAATATGCCTTTGATGGGCGCCGAAGCGGAACGATCATGGTACATCTGGATGGTGGGCCGCAAGGACTGCATCTGATGATCGGCGATGATGGCATCGGCCTGAAGGATCCTTCAAAATGGAGAAGTCCCCAAAGCCTTGGCATGGAGCTCATACATACCTTGAGCGATCAACTTGATGCGGAGATAGAACTGATGGAGCGGTCAGGAACGGTCTACAGGATCTCTTCCATGAAAGGCCGCCAGCAGAAGCGGGCCTAACCGCTCATCCCCGACGCTGCTGGAACTTCCAACGAGGCGATCTCTAATTTCGTGCGGCCGCACTTTATCGCGGCATTCGCCAGTCATGAGGAACCTAACTTTCTTTGGGCCCTTGTTCGCCTTTGCTACCGTTAGCGTATTTGCACAAGGACCACAACAGATGGTCTATCCAGAAACGAAGAAATTGGAAGGTGTGGGAGATGACCTGCACGGAACGTATGTGGCCGATCCTTATCGATGGCTGGAGAATGATACCAGCGCAGAAACGGCAGATTGGGTGAAGCGGCAGAACGCCGTGACCGACGCCTATCTGGAAAAGATCCCCTACCGTAAGAATATCGCACAACGTTACGAGCAGCTCTTCAATTTCCAGAAGGTGAGCGCGCCCATAAAGGTCGGTGACCTGTACTTCCAATATCGCAACAGCGGTCTGCAGAACCAGAGTGTGATCTACGTCCGCAAGGGGATCGATGGAGAGGACAAGGTCTTCATCGATCCGAACGCCATCGATCCAAAAGGCACCACTAGCATCAGCCTTGGTGGTCATAGCCGGGACCATCGGTACATGGTGGTGAACATCCAGCGCGCCGGCAGTGACTGGCAGGAATTCGAAGTGTGGGACCTCAAGGAGATGAAGAAGCTTTCCGACAGGTTGGATTGGATCAAGTTCAGCGGTGCCAGTTGGTACAAGGACGGTTTCTTTTACAGCCGCTATCCTACCCCGGCGAAGGGCACCGAATTGAGCGCCGCCAGTCAATGGCAGAAGGTCTATTACCACAAGCTCGGCGATCCACAGGAAAAGGACCAGCTCGTCTATGAGAACACCGAGAACCCGAACCTATATATGGGCTTGGGTGTCACCGAAGGTGAAGAGTTCGCAACATTGTACATCAGCACCGGCACTGATGGGTTCGAGCAATATTTCCATGATCTGCGCAAAGGAGGCATCCCCATTCCTGCCACGAAATGGATCCCGCTACAGATCGGTTTCGAGCAAAAGACAAGCATCCTTGAGTATGACCCCAAGCGCGATCGGCTGCTCGTGCGTACCGATGTGGATGCGCCCACCTATCGCCTGGTGGCCGTGGATCCTTCTAGACCTGAAAAGGAGAATTGGAAGGATATCATTCCAGCAAAGAAGGATCTGCTGGAAAGCGTGAGCATCACCGGAGGAAAGCTCTTTGCAGAGTATCTGAAGGATGTGACCACACGGATCTACCGTTATGAAATGGACGGCAGTGGTGAGACAGAAGTACAGTTACCCGGATTGGGATCGGCCGGCGGTTTTGGTGGCGAACGAGAGGACACTTCCACCTTCTACAGCTTCTCCAGTTTCACCGATCCCGGGACCATCTACCGCTATGACATCGCCAGCGGGAAGAGCGAGATCTATTTCCGACCCGAATTGAAGTTCGATCCCGAACAATACGTCACCGAACAGGTATTCTATCCCAGTAAGGATGGCACCAAGATCCCCATGTTCATCGTGTACAAGAAGGGCTTGAAGAAGGATGGCCAGAACCCTGCACTTCTTTACGCTTACGGTGGATTCAATATCAGTCTGAGCCCCAGCTTCAGCACCAGCAGGATGATCTTGCTTGAGCAGGGTGGTGTCTTCGCACTTGCCAACATACGTGGTGGTGGCGAATACGGCGAGGAATGGCACAAGGCCGGCATGAAGGAGAAGAAGCAGAACGTCTTCGATGACTTCATAGCCGCGGGCGAATACCTGGTGAAGGAGAAATACACCAGCAGCGATCGCATGGCCATGGAAGGTGGAAGCAATGGAGGATTATTGGTCGGGGCTGTCATGACCCAACGTCCAGAGTTGTTCAAGGTGGCTTTCCCCGCAGTGGGAGTATTGGACATGCTACGCTTCCAGAAATTCACTGCAGGCTTCGGCTGGGTGCCGGAATACGGCAGTGCAGAAACGAGCGTAGAGGAATTCAACTATCTGCGTAAATATTCTCCCCTGCACAACCTTAAGAGAGGCACCGATTATCCGGCTACGATGGTGATGACGGCCGATCATGATGATCGCGTGGTACCCGCACACAGCTTCAAGTTCATCAGTGCCTTGCAGGAAGCACATATAGGCGACGATCCGGTACTGATCCGCGTGGAAACGGATGCTGGACATGGCGCTGGTAAACCAACCCACATGATCATTGAAGAACAGGCTGACAAATGGTCTTTCTTTTTCAATAATGTCGGAGTGAGACCCAACTATGACTTTTTGGACAGGACCTTGAAAAAGTAGCCGGTCGATCTTGATCAAAGGCGCTGCATGCTCAGGCATGCAGCGCCTTTTTGTTTTAGGCCTGCAAGACAGTTCTTCAGCAGGCCTTGACCGGTGGATATAATCTTGACAAAGGATCATGATAGGCGTACAACAGAGCGAAGAGTTTTGGCCCGACGTGCATAAGATCAGGAAAGGCTTGATGGGAGCGGCCTTCGGTGATCCGCCATCAACATATGACTTGTCCTGCCAGCTCCATGAATGTGGAAAAGCATAACGAATTGTGCCAATTTGGACATCCCCTATCCGCTTCTTCCATGTTCCGGTCCCTCTTCCTGTTGGTGAGCTGTACGCTGGCTCATGTCCTCGTATCCCAGTCGATAGCACCGCGTGGGGTGGTGGCCACCGGAGGAACGAGCCCCAACGGGGAACTCAGCTGGAGCGTGGGCCAGGTGACGGGGTACACATTTCCCGGAGCAAGCAACATCATTACCGCCGGCATTCAACAACCCGATCTCCTCAACATCTCACTGCAGTTGAAGGTCTTTCTTGGCGGTCCTTATCAAAGCATTCCCGGTCTGATGATGGATGCGTTGCGATCGGCATCGCTCCTGCCCTTGCAGGAACCTTACACTGCTCTGGGTTTCCAACACTTTGGTGGAGGTGGTGAGCAGATGGCGGCACCGGTGTTGGCCACTTCAGGCAATGATGCCATAGTGGATTGGCTCTTCATCGAATTACGCGCGGCTGATCAGCAGACGGTGATGGCCACAAGGGCCGCGTTGATACAGCGCGATGGTGATGTGGTGGAGACAGATGGTGTATCACCGGTCAGGATCAGCGCAGGTCCTGGCAGTTATCATCTGGCGATAAGGCATCGCAATCACCTCGCAATAATGACCGCCTTTCCGATCCTGTTCGCCGCACAACCCTCACCGATCGACCTGACGGACGGCAGTACACCATTGTACGGCACGGCTGCACAAATGATCTCTTCCGGCGTGAACATGCTGTGGCCCGGAGATGCCAACGGTGATGGATCGATAAGGTATTCCGGTTCCAACAACGATCGCACCGTAGTACTGAATGCAGTGGGCGCCACCACCTTCCTCTCGCCCGTTACGGCCTATCATCGTGCCGATGTGAACCTCAACGGCCAGACCGGTTATTCCGGCTCCAACAACGATCGCACGGTAATTCTCAATAGTGTTGGCGCCACGAGCTTCCTTACCGCGAGGACCGCTCAACTTCCATAACATCACCCTCATCCACCCCACCCCACCCCATGCGCCCGATCCATCTTCTCGCATGCCTGTTCCTATCCCTTCTGCTGAACGCCCAGGTGCCGCAGGCGCTGGAATTCCAGGGGATCGCACGGGACAATTCAGGCAACCCACTACCGTCGCAGGGCATTGCGCTTCGGCTTTCGGTGATCAACAGCACTCCGGTGGGTCCGGTGGTCTACCAGGAATCTCACGCCGTGAACACGTCTGCATTGGGCCTTTTCACCGTACAGATCGGTAACGGATCTGCGCTTCTTGGAGCTTTCAATACAATAGCCTGGGCCGCAGGTCCCTACTATTTGAAGGTCGAGTTCGACCCCGCTGGCGGATCGAACTTCCAGGATATGGGCACCACGCAGTTCCTGAGCGTACCTTATGCGTTCGTCGCCGGAAGCAGCCTGAATTGTTTTTCCGTTTCGATGTTGGGTGATACTCTTTACCAGGGCAACGGATGTTCTGTGATCATCCCTGGCATCAGCGCTGCCAATGGAGGTTGTGCGGATGATGATCAGGATGGTTTCTACGATCAGGCCGGCTGCGGAACCCCGATCGATTGTGATGATGAGGATCCTTCAGTTGCGCCGGACTTCACCTTCTACCAGGATCTGGATGGCGATGGATTCGGCACGAACATGCAGATCTACGAAGGGTGTGAGCCACCTCCTGGCTTTGCCGCTCTGAACGGCGATTGCGATGATACCGACCCACAGATCTTCCCTGGCCAGAACTGCAGCCAGTTCTGCAACGCTTCCGATCAAGCGTGGCTGGATCAGAACATGGTGGAATATTTTGGATACCTGTCAGAAGCCTTCATCAATTGTGGTTTCCCATCTACACAACAGGGTTTCGAATGCATAGAGGACTATCTCCTGAACATGGGTATACCGATCTCTTCCCCATGTCATTCGTGCGGTATAGCAGCAATGGGCTGCATCATGCAGAATTGCATGGGACAGTGCCTTAGCGGTCAATCACAATGTTTCCTCTGCGCGGCGAATTCAGGCTGCCTTTCTGGTTTCATCACTTGCGCCAGTCTTACGGATGCTGATGGTGATGGCTGGTCTTCAGGTTCTGATTGTGATGATGCCGATCCGAGCACGCATCCCTATGCAATTGAGATCTGCGATGGCCAGGACAATGATTGTGATGGCATTGTTGATGAAGGTGTGAACACACAGACCGATCCAAACAACTGCGGTGCATGTGGCGTGGTCTGCCCCAACGGATCCGGATGCATCAACGGAAGTTGTGCTCCCTGCACCGATAACGATCAGGATGGATACACTACATGTGATGGTGACTGCGATGATTCCAATTTGAATGTCAATCCCGGTACTGTGGATATCTGTGATGGTGTGGACAACAATTGTGATGGCATCATCGATGAAGACCTTGCTTATGACGTCATGAATTGTGGCGCTTGCGAAGTGGTTTGCCCTGCACCGCCCAACAGTTCAGCGTACTGCACCGATGGCATCTGCGGGTTCTTCTGCGATCCCGATTATGCGGACTGCGACGGCGACCCGGTGAACGGGTGTGAGACCTACCTTCTCAGCAATGCGAATTGTGGCGGATGCAATTTGCCATGTCCACAAGGCACTACCTGTTCCAACGGTATTTGTGTTTCCACTTGTTCGATCGATGCGGATTGCCCCTCTGGTATGATCTGCCAGAACGGCATCTGTGTGCCCGACTGTCCCGATGCGGATTCCGACGGTTACACCACTTGCGATGGCGACTGCGATGATACCAATGCCAGTTTCAATCCTGGCGCCATGGATGATTGCAATGGCAATGACAACAACTGCGATGGGATAATAGCCAATTCTGTGGACCAGGATGCGGATGGCTTCACCTCCTGTGCTGGCGATTGTGATGACACGAACGCACAGGTATGGCCAGGTGCAACAGAGATATGCGATGGTCTTGACAATGATTGTGATGGCCTGTTGGATGAGGACGGCATTTGCCCACCATCCTGCACCGATGGCATCCAGAACGGCCAGGAGACAGGGGTGGATTGTGGCGGACCCGATTGTCCACCATGTCAGCAATGTACAGATAACGACCAGGATGGTTTCACCACCTGTAATGGAGACTGCAATGATGCGAATGCCGCGATCAATCCAGCGGCCTTCGAGCAATGTGATGGCATCGACAATGATTGCGATGGACAGATCGATGAAGGGTTCGGGACCATCACCTGCGGCACAGGTGCGTGTCAGGTGACCATTTCCGCATGTGCCAACGGCCAGATGCAGAATTGCGTTCCAAATTCTCCTTCGATCGAAGTTTGCGATGCCATCGATAATGATTGCGATGGCATGGTGGATGAAGAGAACGTATGCTCTTCGTCCTGTACGAATGGAATAAAGGATGGAGCCGAAACCGGTGCGGATTGTGGTGGTCCTTCATGCCCGCCATGTTCAGCAGGTCAGGGCTGTCTTTTAAACAATGATTGTGGCCCAGGGTTGATCTGTCAGGGTGGGATCTGTGTCACGGCCCCATGTCCCCCGGGAATGCTCGATTGCGATGGCCTATCATTCAAAGGCTGCGAGACCGATGTGCAATCCGATCCTGCGAATTGCGGCGGATGTGACCTTGTTTGTTCTTTCCCCAATGCGATTGCTGGCTGCACAAGTGGCCAATGTGTGATCGTGGGTTGTGACCCTGGTTATGCGGATTGCGATGGCCTATCATTCAATGGCTGCGAAGTACAAGGCAATTGCATTCCGCAGGACTGATCTATTCACCTGAAAAAGATAAAGCTCCGGTATTTCCGGGGCTTTATCTTTTGTACTAGAGATAAGCAAAGTTCGAAAAGCACGGGTCATGACCATGGAGTACCCTCACCTGGTCATGCTCACTTGAGTGAAGGCGAATGAAGCGTCACCGGCTGCTCGCGAACGTATCGCCATCATTAATATCCCCGCTCTCATAGCCTTTGCGGAACCAGTACATACGCTGCTCTGAAGTTCCGTGGGTGAACGATTCAGGGACCACGTACCCTTGCGCTTGTTTCTGGAGCCGGTCATCACCGATCGCGTTCGCTGCGCGCAAGGCTTCCTCCACATCACCCGCCTCCAGCAGGTCCTTTCGCGCGGTGTGGTGGGCCCAAACGCCTGCCAAAAAATCAGCCTGCAGTTCGAAACGCACCGATGCCTCATTGTACTTCTCCTTACTTGCTCCCTGCTGGCGCAAACGTTCCAGAATGCGTGTGGTGCCTAGCAATGTCTGCACATGATGACCCACTTCATGCGCCACCACATATGCCATGGCAAAATCACCCGGCGCGCCGAAGCGTTTGCGCAATTCATCATAGAATGAAAGATCGATGTACAACTGTTGATCGGCGGGACAATAGAAAGGACCGGTGGCTGATGAGGCCGAGCCACACGCTGAATTTACAGCGCCGGTGAATAGTACCAGAGTAGGCTCAACATATTGCGCCCCGTGCCCGGCGAACACGCGGTTCCATACATCTTCGGTCTCTTTCAAGACCACCGATACGAACTGGGCAAGCGAGTCCTCTGCAGCCTGTTCTTCAGCGGAAAGTTGTCTGTCCGATCCTCCGGTTTGTTGGATCTGCGAGAGGTCCACTTCACCTCCCAGAAAAGCGTTCACCAGGAACGCCAGAATACCGATGATGCCACCGCCTATCGCAATGGGACCACCCATGCCGCGCCTGTCCTGCACATTGCGGCTCCCCTGTCTTCCCTGCCAACGCATGTCTATCTAACCGTTGTTCGTCGATATCAAGCACTTACAGCCTCGCGCTTCATTAGCCACTCCAGGGCAGTATGCATATCTGTGAAATCAGTCACCTTGAAGGTGAGCTTACTATTCACTTTACGGAAGGATCGTGCCACGCTGGTCTGGTTGAAATAATCCTTCGAATGCAAGATCGCCATTTTCTCCAATGGAGTGGCGAAAAGTTTGGGGAACCAATGTTCGTTCGCCCACTTCTCATCGGCCTGCAGGATCGCCGTCATTCCACGAAGGTCTGCCAGCCAGAGTTGCACATCATGTTTGGAAACGAAATTCACAGCAAGTTCCAAGCTGCTTCGATATTGTGAACTCGTGGCGTGACCATTCCACTCAAGATGGATCAACCGCTCCTTCGCACAATACGTCATCAGCAGGAACGGCTCATGCAACAACACCTGGTCCCTGCTGCGATCGCGTTCTATGATCTCTTTCATGAGCATGAAGTTACGACCGGTAAAAGCAGATCTATTGCCGATCGGTCAACCAAGCACTTCTGCCAACGCATCGAAGCTGTCTCCCCAGCCCCCAACATGGCTGTCGCGGCTCGCCTCCGTGGCCAGGCCCGTCTGCCGGAATTCCATGCGCGTACCATTGCCTTCTTTGAACAGATCCACCGTTACCAACGTCTCATGGTTCGCGGGATTCACATTCGCGGTCATTCTGCTCCACTGATGCGTAAGTGCCAGATGTTCCACCGGACGGATCGCCTTGTAAACACCGAACGCGAGGTAATTGTCACCCTCCGGGGAACGCATACCCACACGCCACTCCCCGCCCACCCGCACATCAGCCTCGGCAAACGTGGTGGTGAAGGCGGAACAACCGAACCACTTTTCCAGCATGGCCGGGGTTGTCCATGCCTTGAAGACAATTTCGCGCGGTGCCTGGAACACCCGCGTGATGCGAAGCTCATCCGGGGCGGGCTTGGTGATGATGTTTCGAGCTGGTGCTGCCGAAGTATTGGTGGACATTTCGATCGAAATATCCGCCGAATTTAGGTGGATACCGTAGGATCGGTTCCGATCGCAACCTTCTATGATGCAACATGTACGCCCACACCAGCACCCCTATGAACAGGAACATCGGTGCCCATTGTGAAACCGGATCACCTACCGAATAGAAGGAAAATGCCCCGGTGACCAGATCGATGAAGAAGCCGAAATAGGCCCACTCCTTTACCCGCACCGGGACCATGGGCAACAGGATCGCGATCGCGCCGATGATCTTAAACACCGAGATCCATTGGATGAAGTAGATCGGGTAGCCAAGATGATCATGCAGATAGGCCACTGTCTCCGGTTCGGGTTTGAGTCCGCCGATGCTGGAGAAGATCATGAAGGCGCTGAAGAGTCCGG
>JAEZAU010000177.1 GCA_023430325.1 Bacteroidota bacterium
TGATGCCACCGATCACCAATACCAGTGAAATGGTCTCCACGTGATCACCGAGCCAATGGAAACGGGAGAGCAGCCCGATCATGTCATCGGTCAGTGCAGCGCCGCCGTATGCACCTGCAATGATGCCGATCAAGGTGATGCCCACCTGCACGGCACTGAGGAAGCGTTCAGGGTTCCTGCGCAATTCCAGCACGATGCGGGCACTTCGGTTCCCTTTGCCGGCGAGGCTTTCCATGCGGCCCTGTTTTACGGAGACCAGCGCGATCTCACTCAACGAGAAGAACCCGTTGAGCAGGGTGAGGGTGAAGATGATGAGGAGTTCCAAGGGAGAAGGAGTGACAGCAAAGATGGATCCGGAATGGGAGGTTCGGTGTTCTGCTCGATTGCATAGGTCCGTTGGACTTGATGGAGCGTTATGGCCATCGACGATATCTTTGAGAACAACGAACGGAAGCGTGCATCACGTGAAGAGATCCAGTCCTCGATCCTGTGCCGTGGATCACGATCCGTATCGTTCCCCAGAAATAGACGATACCATCGGATGTTCGAAATGAACCTATTGGCTTCCTGCTTTTTCATTTTGATAGCGTCGTGTTGTTCCGCGCAGATCTCAACAGTGAAGGGAGGTATTTTGGAAGAGGCCAATATCCCGTTATCGACGCTTTATATCCTGGGAACAGGGAATGATGTGTTCGATGAAGCCTTGTACAAGGCGGTACATGAGAATTGGACGTTATCACCGATCGGGGATATAGAGGAATTATCTGAACTGGACCTGACGACCCCCAGGCGCATGTACATTGGATACCTGGACTGGGGATTGCGCCGTTCAGTGGCGATCATCAGGGGTGGTACTGACAACCCGCACTACGATCTGAAGGACGACGACATTCTTGCCTATGCACCGATGGGTACCCAACGTAATGAGAATACCATAGAAGAATGTGCCTATCGGATACCGTTGGTGGTGGCCAGTCTCCAGCAGGTGTTAAGCTTGAGGATCAAGGAGGGCAGGGGCAGGGTGGATGCGGGCGATCTTACGGTTCCAAAGACGAAGGCCACGGAATTCCTGGTGGATAAGACCCTGTTGCGTGAGAGAGAGATCGAAGAACTGATGCACGTGTTCGATCATGACATACGCATCCTCGATCGATCGGAGATAGTGGATGCCATTGAAGAGAAACGAACAGGATCGCTTCTCTTCATACCTGTATATGGCCGGTTCCTGAATATTCTTGTGTATGATCTGGCAACTCGTGAATGTATATATTTTGAAGCCAAGACATTACCGTATGAGAAACGGGAATTCGCACGCGCACATCTGACTCCGTTGAAGCGCTTTCTGAAGTAGGATGGATCACGACCTTCCGGAGGGATCAACCAGTTCGTGGATCGGATCGGAGACATTTTCCGTCAGATCATCCATTGAGCGCTGCGATAGGTTCAAAACCCTCCCAACCCCGGCCCACCAGGCACCTCGACATTCAAATGCGCCATCAGCGCCGCCTCATTGGGGATCATCACGCGCCGAGCTTTCGATCCTTCAAATGGCCCGAGGATCCCGGCAGCTTCCAGTTGATCGACAATGCGGCCCGCGCGGTTGTAGCCGAGCTTCAATTTACGCTGGATCAGTGAAGTGGAACCTTGCTGTGTCTGCACCACCAATCTTGCGGCATCCTCGAACATGCTGTCGCGTTCGCCGCTGTCCAATTCCACGCCTTCACCTTCTTCCGTAGGCACATCCGGCAGGATCAGCGCTTCCGGATAGCCGCGCTGGCCGCCGATGAATTCAGTAATGCCCTCCACTTCCGGCGTGTCCACGAATGCGCATTGGATGCGGATCAGATCGTTTCCGGTGCTCAACAACATATCACCACGCCCGATCAACTGTTCTGCGCCGCCGGCATCAAGGATCGTACGACTATCGATCTTGCTGGTGACGCGGAATGCGATACGTGCAGGGAAGTTGGCCTTGATCGTTCCGGTGATGATGTTCACGCTCGGGCGCTGTGTGGCGATGATCAGGTGGATGCCGATCGCGCGGGCGAGCTGCGCCAGTCGTGCGATCGGGGTCTCCACTTCGCGGCCTGCGGTCATGATCAGATCGGCGAACTCGTCCACCACGAGCACGATGTAGGGGAGGTATCGGTGGCCGTTCTCCGGATTCAACCGGCGGCTGATGAACTTCGCGTTGTATTCCTTGATGTTACGCACCTGCGCATCCTTCAGCAGTTCGTAACGCTCGTCCATTTCGATGCACAAGCTGTTCAGCGTCGCCACCACTTTCTTCGTATCGGTGATGATCGCTTCGCCTTCGCCGGGAAGTTTCGCCAGGAAGTGCCGCTCGATCTTGTTGAAGAGCGTGAGTTCGACTTTCTTCGGATCTACCAGCACGAACTTGATCTGGCTCGGGTGCTTCTTGTAAAGCAGCGAAACGAGGATCGCGTTCAACCCGACGGATTTACCCTGACCAGTTGCGCCAGCCATGAGCAGGTGCGGCATCTTGGCGAGATCGGTGACGAAGGTCTCGTTACTGATCGTCTTGCCCAGCACGATCGGCAGGTCCATAGGGCTGTTCTGGAATTTATCGCTGGCCACCACCGCCCGCATGCCGACCACTTGCGGTTTGCTGTTGGGCACTTCGATCCCGATCGTTCCCTTGCCCGGGATCGGCGCGATGATCCGGATGCCGAGCGCAGCGAGGCTCAACGCGATATCATCTTCCAAGTTCTTGATCTTGCTGATGCGCACACCGGCCTTCGGGATGATCTCGTACAGCGTCACGGTCGGCCCGATCGTTGCCTTGATCTTGTCGATACCGATGTTGTAGTGCCCGAGTGTTTCAACGATGCGATCCTTGTTCTGCTCCAGTTCCTCCTTGGTCACGGTGACTTCGCCGGTGCCATGGTCCACGAGCAGATCCAGTGTAGGGAATTCATAGCTGCCCAATTCCAAGGTGGGATCGTACTCGCCAAGTTCTTTCAATTTCTCCTCGATCTGGTCATCGGTGAGCAGTGTTTCTTCCGGTGCAGCAACCTGCACACTGAAACCTTCATCATCGCTGTTCAACGAATGAGCAACAGGAGCTTCCTGCACTTCCTCCATCAGCGGAAGACCTTCTATCTCCATTTCCGTTCCGATCGGTGCTAACTCCCATTCCTCCGGTGTTTCCAATGCGATCTCTTCGGCCTCAGCGATGAGTTCTTCCTCGATCTCCGGTGTTCTTTCGGTTACTTCTTCCGTGTTCGCCAGGTATTCGGTCGCGGTAACGGCCGGCCGCATCTTCACACCGGCATGTGAGATCGGAGCTTCATCCACCGCCACTTCCTCCTCTGCATCATCGGCTTTCGGCTTGCGTTCGAACAGAGCGCCAAGCCACTCGAAGGACGGGTTGAAGGTGAACGTGGTGAAGGCCGCCAGCGAGAACACGATCACCGCGCCGGTGCCAAAGTTCCCGAGCAGCGAGGAAAGATGCGTGGTCATGAAGAAGCCAACCCCACCACCGAGGAACATCAGATCGCCTTGGAAAAAGAAGCCGAGCACGGCAGGCATCCAGAAGAGGGCCATCGCGGTCCAACCCAGTGTGCGGCGCGGCGGCAGCAGCCAGCTGCCGAGCAGGATGCGGATGCCGGCCAGGAAGCTCCATAGGGCGAATGCGAAGGCGGCGATGCCGAACCATTTGTAAATGAACTGGTGCGCGGCCAGGGCGCCAAATTTTCCGAGCCAGTTCTCCACACGTACTTCAGGGCTGAAGATCTCCGCCCAGCTGCGGCCCACCAGGTCCTGGTCCACACGCCAGGTGAAAAGGAAGGAGGTGAACGCCACGAGGAAGAAGGCGGATGCGAGCACCAGAAAGAGCCCGAAGACCTTGTGCGTACGCTCATTGGCGAAGAAGGCCTTTATCCGCGCCAGGCCGCCTTCCCCGGTGGATGATGCTTTCTTGTTACGCTTCTTTGGTGCGGCCTCCTCGCGGTCTTCGCGCACCCTGTTGCTCTTTTCCTTTGCCACGGCCAATGGGGTAAAAGCCGCGCGTGCGGCTGCGATCAAAAGTATCGGGAGCACTGCGGGTTCACGGGCGTGCGCAGTTGCTCTTATCAACAGGAACGCTGTGGAAAGGCGGAGAGTGTGGGAAGGCTGAAGGCTGTGACTAAGGGAGGAAGGTGGAAAGAAAGTTAAGATCCTGGACCTCAAGAAGAGTCTTCAAAGAACATATGAATGGCCATACATATTTGGTTCGCTGATATCTCTGATCCTGAGTATATTAAGTTTTCAATGATCAGACTTTTTGCTACAAAACACATGTATGGCCATTCATATGTTCGGATGATCTTGTCGGCGGATGGGATCACCATCATCATCCCCGATCTGCGTAAGTGGCGAAGGCGGAAAGCCCGCAGGCCGGCGCGGACTTGCAGACGTAGCCACGCCCTGCCGGAAATTCGCCCGAAAGAAAAAACAAGGAAATGGTCCCTACATCTTGAACGTTCCGAGCACCTGCGCTAGTTCTGAATGCAAGACCGTGGGGGGCACCTGCTGGTACTCTTCCTTCACCTGGAATTTGGTTTCGTCCACCGGGCCCGGCGATACGGAAATGGCATCGAGCCGCATGCGGATGCCGTGCTGGTAAAGCTCATACCGCAAAAGAACGCCGGGTATCTCAGCGAACGGGCTGAACCAATTGGGATCTTTCAATTTGATGCGATCGGTGTACCAGAGCTCGATCTCAGGTTGATCCACCTTGTCAAAAATGGCGATGGCGCGGCGGCATGGATAGCCGGCGATGGTATCGAGATCATTGGTGTACAGGATGGTGGGCCGCTGCCGATCGGCGTTGAAGATCTCCAGATCGCGCGGCTGCATGTGCGAAACGAGCTTTTTGCTCATCATGCTCATATGGTAATCCATCAGCTTGGCACCATTGTCGGCGATCATGGCGGTCTTGAAGATGCCCATGCCGGCATTGAGCTCGGCTACCTGTTTGCCATCGGTGAAGGTGAGCGTGGTCCGTTCCGGAAGCATGCCGGCCATGAGCCCGTCAGGATCATAATCCGGAAAGGTGAGCGCATACTCGATCACACCTTCGCTCGGGGGCAGATCGAGGAAGGACCGGCCGTTGCAACCGCATAGGACCACCGTGAAAGCAAGAATGGGCAACGGATCCAGGATCGATCTCATGCAGCGTGGTTTGGGACTGGGCGTTGTTACGTGAAGCTCAGTGAATTGGTTACCAAAATGCCTTCAACAGGGGTGGCTTACCTTCGTGGCGGCTTACAACGGCCGGTGTATGGAATTACGATTGATCGAGGCAGCGTCGGAGATCGGTGCGGGAATGAGGGGTGCGAGCATGGGTATGGCGGCCCTGCGTGTGGCGGCCTGGAAGCTGGGAAGTGAGCTGTTCGGCCATGCCGAGGAAAGCATCTTGCGCGATGAGAACGATGTGCTGTACGAGGATGATACCTCCCCGAACGCACACCACATCGATGGATTGATCCGCTTCGAGAGCGATCTGGCGTATGAGGTCTATAAGTACTTGAGGAACAGTGTCTTTCCGATCGTTGTCGGCGGCGATCATTCCATTGCGATCGGATCGGTCTCAGGCACCAAGATGGCCTTTCCTGACAAACGATTGGGCGTTATCTGGATCGATGCGCATGCCGACCTGCACTCACCCTGGACCACCCCGAGCGGAAATGTTCACGGCATGCCACTGGCC
>JAEZAU010000227.1 GCA_023430325.1 Bacteroidota bacterium
GCACCTTCCATGGAAGCGTTGATGCTCGATTCGGCCTTCGTATCATAGAAAGGAAGCTTGTCCAGCGTATTGGTGAGCCATTGCGACTTGCCCTGCCAGCTTCCATCGAGACCAACGATCGTATTTGCGATCGGCTCATCGCCCACGTTCACCTTCTGTGTGAGCGGCCGCTCGTACAGGTTCATGATGGTACCACCGAGCACGAAATCCTTGTTGATCCGGTAATCGAATCGCGCACCGGCAAGAGTCTTCGTCTGTATGCTGAAGAGCGAATTACTTTCCAGCGAAACGTTCACCGGTGTTCCACTTTCCAGGATGCCTTGGTTGAGGATGCGTACGCGACCAAGGTTGTAATCCACCGTGTAGTCCTGGTTCTCGATCAACTGCACACCGCCGGCCGTCACTTTTACCGAGCCCTGCGGAATGTTCACTGAGTTGAGGGAGATCACATCGCTGCTGGCCGATCGGAAACTGCCCTTCATGCGGAAGCGGTTCAATTCCGGAAGGAATTGCGCTGCGGTCTTCGTTGAATCATAAAGTTGTTGATAGACGATCGTACGGCGGATCTGATCCGGTTGGATCGGGTTGTTCGGATCGGGACCTATCAACTGCCGATCGAGGTAACTGCCGAAAGGTTCCAGCACCGGGAAATACACGCGGCCTGTCTGCGCCTGAATGGTTCCGCCGATCGTGGCAGCGCCATCAATGAAATCGAACCAACCATCCGGATTCGGCGCATTGTTCGGATCGAGACGATCGAGGCCGAGTGCTTGCAACAACGGGATCTGATCCAGCGGAGCGCGTGGGATGTAGTTGATGTCAACGCCAGTCGTTGGGTTGTTGTACACCAGATCCAGCCGGAAGTTGTCCCTGTTCACCTGGAAGGCACTGAGCGAATAGATGTTCTTCATCATCAAGTCCCACAACGGAATGCGGGGATCGGTGATGGTGGCCTTCAACAGGCGAAGCATCAATGCATCAGGCGGACCTATGCCATCGGTGGAGAATTCACCCACCTGGTAAGTGGCGCCGTTCAACGTATACTGGTAGGCCACGGCGAGAACCTCATCGTTGTTGAGCGACTGGTTCAACGAGATGAATCCCAGTCGATCGTTCAGGGAGAATTCGTTCGGCAACAGCAGACGCGCACTTTCAAGCTTTTCAAAATGCCTGGCCGCAACCATTCCCGTGGCCTGCAATGCACCTGAAGCGTTCACGAAGGAGCGAATGCCCGCGTTGTTACTGACGATGTTATAGAGCGAGTTGGCGTTGTTGTTCGGTTCGATCCCGCCCGCATCAACCAGCAGATTTGGCGGCAGGTTACCGCTCACCTTGTTGGCATCGATCGCTGCTTGATCGGCATTTTCACCCAGATCGGTAAAGGCCACGATGTTCCTGTTCTGCTGGAAATCCTGCCGGGTATTGGTGACCCACACTTCGACTCGTGTGATCTGCACGCCGCTGTTCACCGTGGGCAGCGTACGCAGTGCGTTCTCGTAATTATCTCGGAAGTAATGGCTGAGGAAGTAGTGCTTGTTGGCCTCATATTCATCAGCCTTTATATCGAATGTCGTTGTCTGCGCACCGCCTTGAGTGCTCACGTTCTTGCGCTGGCCTTTTTCCTGGCTGAAGACCGCAGTTGCAGTAAGCCGGCCAAAACGCAGTTCCGTCTTCAATCCGAAAAGGCTCTGGCTTCCCTGGATCAGCGTTCCTTGCAGTGGAAGGCTCACGTTACCGGCCTCGATCTTCTGGATGATCTCATCCTCGTAACCGGTGTAATCGAGCTTCACCTGGTTCTCGAAATCGAACGTTGCCTGTGTATTGTAATTGGTGTTGATCTTGAGCTTCTCACCGATGTTGCCAACGAGGTTCATCTGTATGCGCTGATCGAAGTTGAACGTGGTGATCTTCCGTTGATCGATCGGGATCCGGGGATTATCGGTCTTGCTGATGTTCACCCCGAAGATCACCTCGGCAGATCCACGCGGGCGTATATCGATCGTGTTGCCACCGAAGATCCGATCAAATGCTTCACCACCCACCTTGATCTCAGGGATCAGCCTGCTTTCCGCGCCTTTGCTGTCCTCCTCTACGCGCTCCGTCCAGTATGTCTGGAGCGATCTTTCCATGTCATAATTGATATACTCATCGAGCGTCATGCTCATCGGCGGGCGATAATCGAACGATCCGCCCACGGTGCTCTGCATGATATACTGGCCGGTCTCCGGATCATAGATCACATCGTTCTGGATGTTCTCTGGATCCTGCAGGTTGATGTTGCCACCGGGATCTTCGCCGGGTGTAACCGGATCGGTGATCGGCCAGATCAGTGGACTATCCACCGGAAGAATGACGGCATCACCCATTATCGGCGATGCGATACGCCCGGGCGTACCGGCAAAAGATGCCAGTGTCACAAGCACGAGCAGCGAAAGCACAATGCCCGGCCCTGTCTTCACAGACCTTGGAATGATCGACCTACCCCGCAACATTCACGTTTCCGCTCAGAGATTTTTCAATGAGAGCCTGATCAATTCTTCCAAAGCGGGTGGTTCCTTCTCTCCCTGCAATACAGTGTGCAGCGCCCGTTCCGCCTTGCTACGGTCCAGGCCCAGGGAGACCAGTGCCGATAACGCCTCGGATCGGAGCGTATTGCCCGCACCGCTTTTCATCATTGCCGGTATTGGCATGGCCACACCCGCTAGTCTGCCCTGCAATTCCGCAATGATGCGTTGGGCCAGTTTGGGCCCGATGCCCTTGATGCCCTTCAATGCACTTTCGTTGCCTGTGAGGATCGCCGTGTGGATATCCTGCGCCGATCGGGCACCCATGATCGCCATGCCCAACGTGGCGCTCACGCCCTGCACTTCGATCAACTGCCTGAACAAAAACCGCTCGTCAGCGTTCAAGAATCCGTACATCCTATGATCGCTCGATCCCGATCGCACATCCACCGACACGGTGTAATGCACCAGTACACGGCATTTCCCTTGCTTTGGAAGCTGCTCGATACTGACGGCCGGGAGATGCACGCGATAGCCCACGCCACCGCATTCTATCACTACGTGGTCGGCACCTTTCTCCAATAGTTCACCGTTCAGGCTTTCGATCATCCTGTCCTTCGGTCTGATGTATTAAAAGATCAGGGTAGAGTTCGCGCTATGGGCCTGCGGTTGAAAGTGGTTCTCGGAAACGGGGCCCGAAAATACGCGGATCCTGCAAATCATCAACTTTTACCCTTCAGGCTGTTACCTTGTGTCACCGATGACGAGGAAGCGTTTGGTGGCATTTACTGGTGCTGGCGTAAGTGCTGAGAGCGGGATCAGCACCTTTCGCGACCAGGGTGGCCTTTGGGAGAAGTTTCCGATAGAAGAAGTAGCTACACCCGATGCCTGGCGCAGAGATCCGCGGAAGGTGTTGAACTTCTATGATATGCGGCGCGAGCAGATCTTGAAGGCTCAGCCAAATGAAGCCCATCTGGCGATCGCACGGCTTGAAGAACATTTTGAAGTGGACGTGGTGACGCAGAACATAGACGATCTGCATGAGCGCGCAGGAAGCACCCGTGTATTGCATTTGCACGGAGAGATACTCAAGGCGCGAAGCACGATCGACCCGGAATTGATCGTTCCTATCAACGGTCCGACACTTTCTTATGGCTCGAAATGCCCGAAAGGATCACAACTTAGACCACATATCGTGTGGTTCGGTGAGGAAGTACCCCAGTTGCCAGAAGCCGCCGCGATCATCATGAAAGCCGATATCCTCATGATCATCGGAACATCACTGAACGTCTATCCTGCGGCCGGTCTGGTTCATTATGCTCCCAGCGAATGCCGCACGTTCCTGATCGACCCGAACGAGGTGGCATCACCCGCACGCGAGGTACTACATGTAAAGAGAACGGCCAGTGAAGGTGTACCTGCACTGGCCGCTGAACTTGTTGCCGACCTGATCAGTTCGAAATGACCACCCGCCTTGTAACGAGGATCTTGCCGTTGTTCTCAATGGTCGCGAAATAGACTCCTTTCTGCAGCCCTTCCGTTGAGATGATGATACGGCCGTTCGCGTTGCGCATGGCCTGAGTGGCCACCACCTGGCCGATCGCATCGCGCAGCACCACATTGCCGCCGGATGCATTCCCTGTCTGGAAATCGATCTGCATCTCCTTGCCTACCACAGGGTTCGGGAAAACATTAAGGGAACTGCTGGTGCCAAGCTCGTTCATGCCCACACCGGTGATCATGAAATCAATGTCCACGTAGACCGAATCGTTGGGTGAAGCCACGTCGAACCATACGAAGCGATATGTGCTGGTACCCAGAACTCCTTGTGGAGAATGGTAAGCGTGGAAGTTGGAGGCAGTAATGCCGGGTTCCAAGGCAATGGAATGATCCTGCTGTGATTGCCACATGTACAACTGACCCGCATCCACTGGGCCATAACACACTCCCCAGCAGAAATAGTTCTGTGAACCGGCATCAGCATGGATCTCATACCGGCGCACATTCAAGGTCTTTCCGGTATTGCCGTTCAAGGTGACCAGGATGCTGGCTTCCTGATCATTCGTTTCATTATCACCCAGATGCACGAAGGTGCCGTTGGTAACGTCATTTCCGTATTCATCGGTAAGCGTAGCGATCTGCGCCTGGGCGGAAGCGACACATGCAATGAGAACGGCCGTGAGTAATTTTCTATTCATCTCTTCTGATCTTTGCGATCCACTGTTCGGCAAATCTAACTGATCTCAAGTTAGGCAAAAAGAGCGCCAAAAAGGTAGGATCCCAAGAAAGAGGCATGAGACATCTTTCTTATCCACCGGTGTGGCCTACATTTGAACACACCTGCTTGGCGGGG
The DNA here is from genome assembly GCA_023430325.1 of Bacteroidota bacterium. Classification (GTDB taxonomy): domain Bacteria; phylum Bacteroidota; class Bacteroidia; order Flavobacteriales_F; family PHOS-HE28; genus PHOS-HE28. Next base: position 4,858 of record JAEZAU010000227.1, read on the forward strand.
AACCATCTTTCTTACAGAACTTCGATCCAAATGAAAAAACTCTTTACGCTCGTGTGCTTGCTGGCCGTGGCAGCCGGCAATGTGAACGCCCAGTGCCCCCCTGGCGAATCTGAAGTCACTGTTACGATCAACACCGATAATTACGGTGAAGAGACCACATGGACCCTCACGGGCCCCGGCGGTTCGCCTGAATACGCAAGTGGTCCCTCAAGCGGTACGTACGGTGATAACAATACGTATACTGTGGATGTGTGCGTACCTGATGGACCAGTGATCGTTTTCACCATCATCGATGCATATGGTGATGGCATCTGCTGCTCGTTCGGGAATGGATCATATACGGTCACTGTCGGAGGAAATACTGTGGCCTCGGGCGGCGATTTTGACGCGATGGAACAGAGCATGTTCATTACCGGTCCGCAAAGCCCTCTTGACCTTGCTGTTCTTTCGATCACGATGGATCCGGTGTTCAGCCAGGGTTCACAGAACATCACCGGCACCATTGTGAACTTCGGTACCGACGCTGTCACTTCCTTCGATCTGAACTATGCGATCGATGGAGGTGCAACCGTGACCGAAACGATCAATACCACCATTCAGCCGGGCAACAGCTACAACTTCAGCCACCCCACGGCATGGGATGCCACCGCCGGCCTGCATGAAGTATCTGTATGGACGAGCATGCCGAACGGCTCGGCCGATGCCAATACTGCGAACGACCAGGTTGCGGCCGATGTAAGCGTTGCCACACAAGCGGTACCGCGTAAGACGATCGTAGAGGAATTCACCAGCAGCACATGCGCGCCATGCGCTTCGTTGAACGCGACTTTCGATCCACTGCTCAGTTCCTTGAACACCAACGTTGCCGGTTCCAACATCCTGGCGGTGAAGTATCAGATGAACTGGCCTTCTCCCGGCAACGACCCCAGCTATAACGGCGATGGAAATACGCGCAAGAACTACTACGGCGTGAGCGGCATCCCTGATGTCTTCCTTGATGGCGGCGACCCCACGGGAGCAAACTATAATGCCGCGATAAACAACGCACAACAACGTCCGGCATTCTGCGACATCGCCATGAGCCATTCTTTGAACGGAGCCACCGTTACGGTTGATGTTACAGTTACCCCGTATGCAGACTTCCCCGGAACGCACAAGCTCTTCATTGCAGCCACCCAGGACCACTACTATTATCCGGCATCCACCACGAGCCAGGACTATTTCCACTACGCCATGCGCAAGATGCTGCCGAACGGCCAGGGCATCACACTTTCCAACCTTACCGCTGGTGTACCGCAGACATTTACCCAGAGCTATACATTCACGGCAGGCACTGTAACGCAGAACAGCTTTACTCTTTGGAATGCTGACATGAATGAAGTGACCTTGATCGCCTTCGTTCAGAATGTTTCCAGCAGGAACATTCTCCAGGGCACCATGTCAGACATCGTTACCGGCATGAACGAGATGGCTGATGGTACAAGCTTGATGGTGTTCCCGAACCCGACCGAAGGCCTGGTGAACATTGGAATTGACCTGCCCTCGGCGACAACGCTGAACATGAACGTTTACAATGTGGTAGGTGAGTTGGTCCATAGCGCAAGCCAGGGCGTAGGCACAGGCCGCCAGCTGCACACGCTCGACCTGAGCGAACTTGCCAACGGCACGTACATGATCAACATCCAGGGTGAAGGTGTTGCCACCACCCGCCAGATCGTTATCGCCCGATAATCTTTACAGAGAGACCGGCGATCTTGGAGCGAACTTTGCTCTGCGATCGCCGGTCTTCTTTTACACCACCATCATCAACCCTCATGAAAGCATTTTTGGCTGCCTTCGGCATTCTGTTCGCCGTCCTTTCTTATGCACAAGTAGGTGCGAAATTGCCAAGTGTCAGTGTTCAAGGCCTGGACGGCAGGAAGTATGACACCCGCACCTTCAGCAACGATGGCAAACCAATGATCATCAATTTTTGGGCGACATGGTGCGCACCATGCAAGCGGGAGCTCACCACCATAGCCGATAAGTACGAGGATTGGCAGGCGAAGACCGGCGTGAAGCTGATCGCCATCTCGATCGATGATTCGCGAAGCATGGCGCGTGTTTCTCCCTATGTGAACGGCCAGGACTGGGATTACGAAGTGTATCTCGATCCCAACGGCGACTTCAAACGGGCGTTGAACGTGAACAACATACCGCATACTTTCCTGGTGGACGGGAATGGCCAGGTGGTCTGGCAGCATAACAATTACGAGCCTGGGGACGAGAACGAGCTTTTCCAGAAAGTGCTGGAGATCTCCGGTAAGAAGATGAATTGAGCGCCTCAGCATTCTGAGAGTTCAATAAGCGTGCGGCTCCAGGGGATCGGAAAAGCGCCGATCTTAGCGCGCACCCATGATACCGATCCCCTCCAGGGCACCATACGTTGTCATCGCCCTGCTCTCGATCTCTGTTCGATCATTTGCGCAGGACCAGCCGCAGATCCACGGGAATTTCAGCACCGATGCGCAGTATTACAATGACGATGAGGCGATCGGTGCCGTGGTGCCTCCGCAGAAAATGGCCGCCAACGCCTGGGCGAACCTGATCCTTACGTACAAGAATTTCGAGGCGGGTGGAAGATTCGAGAGCTATGAGCCTTCATTGGTAGGATATCCGGCGGGCCTTCCGTACCGCGGCTCCGGCATTGGCTATCGCTATGCGAAGTATCACATGAGCGATCTGGAAGTCACCGTGGGCAATTACTTCGAGCAGTTCGGCCAAGGCTTGATCTTTCGCAGTTACGAGGAGCGCTATCTGGGTGTAGATAATGCAATGGACGGCGTTCGCCTCCGGTACAAGCCATATCGCGGAATCGCGCTCAAAGGTGTGGTCGGCCGCCAACGGCAGGCATTCGAAGATGGCTTGGTGAAAGGCACCGGATTGGTCCGTGGGATCGATGCTGAAGTAAGCTTGAACGAACTGCTTGATTCCGCATGGACCGGCGCAGGGAACCTGATCGTAGGCGGAAGTTTCGTGAGCAAATACCAGGAAGATCGCGATCCACTGCTTGTGCTTCCCGAGAACGTTGGGGCCATGGCCGGAAGGCTGAACTACATCACCCCGAAATGGAACCTCTATGCTGAATATGCCCATAAGATAAACGACCCGAATAGCAAGAACGGCCTTATCTATAAACCGGGCCAGGCATTGATGGTGATGGCCACCTATTCCGTGCGAGGCTTCGGGGCCAGTGCCGGGGCACACACGCTGGACAATATGTTCTTCCAGAGCGACCGGGCCGCTCCCACCCCTTTCGACCTGAACATCAACTTTCTTCCACCGCTCACCAAACAGCACACTTACAACCTGCCAGCCACGCTCTACCCGTACGCCACACAGCCCAACGGAGAGGTTTCGGCACAAGGGGAGATCTTCCAGAAGTTCAAGAAGGGAACACCGTTGGGCGGCAGGTACGGGACCAAGGTGGCGTTGAACTATTCCGTTTCCTATTCGCTGGACACTGTACGGCTTGGCGCATCGGATGATACCACCCGGCGATTCGGTTACCGCACCAATTTCTTCCAGCCCGGGGATCGTATGTATTTCCAGGACATCAATGTGGAGATCCGAAAGAAACTGTCGGAGACCTGGGATCTGGCGCTCAGCTACCTCAACATCATCTACGACATCGATATCATTCAAGGTAAGCCCGGAAAACCGGTGGTCCATGCCGACATCTTCATTCTTGAAGGTCTGCATAACATCACCGATCGCACTTCTCTGCGCTTCGAAGTGCAGCACTTGAGCTCCGAACAGGACCAGGGGAATTGGGCCACGGCGTTGGCCGAACTCACCTTCAGCCCCCATTGGTTCATCGCCGCCATGGATCAATACAACTATGTCACTTTCAGCGAGACCTTCCTGCAGGACGGCAAATTCGAGGTGGAACCCGAACGGCTCCATTATCCCATCGGCCTGTTGGGATACATCCGTGGGGGTAACCGGTTCCAGATCGGCTATGGAAGGCAACGTGCCGGGATCTTTTGCGTTGGTGGAGTATGCCGCGCTGTTCCGGCTTCCAATGGTCTCACACTTTCCATCACAAGTACTTTCTGATGAGACTCTGGTCCATTTCCTTCGTCCTACTGCTGGCAGCGTGTGATATTGTAGATCAGCCCATTCCTCCGCAGGAAGCCGGTGGCAACAACGGTGATGGCCCCGTCCCAAGGCGCGTGCTCCTGGAAGATTTCACCGGACACCGTTGCAACAACTGCCCGCAGGCCACCAACACGGGTCTGCAATTGCAACAACTGTACGGCGATCGGGTGGTGCTGGTGGGAGTACACGCGGGGCCTTCCAATTTCGTGGCTCCGATCAACCCTTCACCGGATGGTTCCTACACCACCGATTTCCGTACGGAGGCGGGAAATATTTATGCGCAGACCTATGGCGTTACATTCCTGCCTGTAGGCATGATAAGCCGACGCACCATCAATGGCTCACAGCTCCATTCCCATAATGCCTGGCCCGAACGTGTCGCAACGATCATTGATGAAGAGGCCGCGATGGATATGTGGTTCAGCATCATTTCCCATGATAACAATGCCGGGACCATCTCAGCCCAGCTGAAAGTAGCGGTGCTGCAACCCATCACCGGAGTACACAACGTGACCATCTATTTGACAGAGGATCATGTAGTGGATTGGCAATTGAATTCTGCCGTAACACCTCCAGATGTGCCTGATTATGATCACCGGCACGTACTTCGGGCCAACCTGAACGGCACGTGGGGAGCAGAGCTTATTGGCACCTCGGCAGCCGTGGGTGATACGCTCACTTATGAGGTCGAGAGCTTCGCGATCGCCAATACCTGGAACATCGCGAATTGTTCCCTGGTCGCTTATGTCTACCAGGCCACAAATGACGAAGTGCTTCAGGTGGTGGAGGATAAGATCATGGATTAGGTAAAGCTTACTTTCGGTGTTATCTTGGCGATCAATTCAGACGGAATGACAATAAGATCCACCGGGACCGTTTAAGCGGTATACCCAGCCCTCAATGACATTGTTGTAACTACGATCAAACCGAGAAGATGGAACAGAGAAGGAAGATGATGGAGTTCAGCAAACAGGTTCTCCAAAAGGTAAGCTTCGATCGTCGTCTCTTCAAAAAGGAATTAGTGAAAGCCCGCCGATGGATCGGGCAACATGATCAACTGGTCTTCAAAGCATGGTGCCTCGCCACGTTCGGGCACATGTACAAGGATGTGATCATGGAAGTGTACCAGACGACGGTGCGCAGCTGATCGGAAACATTTCGTTCAACCAGGACCGGTCTCTTTCAGAGGCCGGTCTTTTTTTGTCCCGAAACGAAGCGAAGATTCCGTTTCAATCCTTCGAACTTGGTGCGCTTCACGGCGCTGCCTTCGAACAGCCGATCAAAGACGAGCTCTGTCATTCCGTGCCATTCATCTTTTGAAAGTCCCATCAGTTCCGGCTTCGGGTTGAATTCCGGTTCGTTATGTGGTTTACTGAAGCGATTCCAGGGGCACACCTGCTGGCAGATGTCGCAGCCGAAGACCCAATCCTTCCACTTGCCGCTCACCAGATCAGGGATCTCGCCCTTCAGTTCGATCGTGAAGTAGCTGATGCATTTGCTGCCATCCACGCCGTAGGGTGTGATCGCATCGGTGGGGCATGCATCGATGCAGCGGCGGCAGGTGCCGCAATGATCGGTGGCGGGCGGATCAGGCTCCAATTCCAGATCTAGGATGATCTCGCAGAGGAAGAAGTAGGAGCCTTCGCTCTGGCGTAGAATGTTGGTGTGCTTTCCCTGCCAGCCGACGCCTGCGCGTTGCGCCCAGGCTTTTTCCAGCACCGGTGCACTATCCACAAAAACGCGCAGGTTCAACTGGCCGAAGTTCGTTGTGATCATTTCGATCAGCGGTTTCAGTCTTTTTTTGATCACCTTGTGGTAATCGCGGCCGTAGGCGTAGGTGCTGATCTTGGGCGCTTCCGGATCGATCGGCTTTTGTGGCGTGTAGTAGTTGTAGGCAAGGCTGATCACGCTTTTCGCTCCTTCCACGATCAGCCGCGGATCGAGGCGCATGTCGAAGTAGCGCTCCATGTAGGCCATTTCACCGTGCTTGCTTTCGCGCAGCCATTTCTCCAGGCGAGGTGCTTCTTCTTCGAGAAAACCGGCACGCGAGATGCCGCAAGCGAGAAAGCCCAGTTCGTGGGCTTTCGCTTTGATGAGATCGGCTTTTTCGCGCGGGGTGAGCATTGGAAGATGCAAAGGTGAGGAACGCGGATCTGGTGGGCTGGCGGGATCTTGCGTTAGGGACATGAGTGGAAAGCCCGGAGGCCGCGCTTTTGGCGGCCGAGGACTTGCAACGTTGGCCCGACCCGAGGCTTTTGCGAGGGGAACGCCCACTCCTCGGCTCCGCTCAGTGTGACATTTCAATACGTGAACCCCACTCCCACGCCCCAGCCCATATCACTGTCGTAGTGCGTGGTGGCGCTGAAATTCTTGGTGATCTGGTAGCGCAGCCTTTCCATGTGCTCGGTGTCGGTGT
>JAEZAU010000231.1 GCA_023430325.1 Bacteroidota bacterium
ACACAGTGCTTCCGTTCTCAATGGAATGATCGGGCGTGCGGTAACCGATCTGCACCACTTGATCCTTCGCTTCGATCGCGAGATCCTTCACCACCGGATCTTCGGCACAATACACCAGCTTTCCACCCGGTTCTATCTTCTGGATGAAGATCCGGAACTGGTCCACATAACTATCGAAGGTCTTGAAGACGTTTATATGATCCCACGCGATGCCGCTGATCAACGCGATATCCGGTTTGTACAAGTGGAATTTCGGGACCGGCTCCAATGCTGATGCGAGGTATTCATCGCCTTCGATGATGGCCACCTTGCTGTTCGGGCTTAGCCTCACCATGCAATCGAATCCTTCCAGCTGCGCACCCACCAGGTAATCGAATTCAACGCCAGCATGTCGAAGCACATGAACGATCATGCTGGTGATCGTCGTTTTGCCATGGCTTCCACCGATCACCACGCGCGTTTTGTTCCGAGTACGTTCCTGGAAATACGACGGATAACTGTACACCGGAATGCCGAGTTCCTGTGCTCGCTTCAATTCGGGATTGTCGGCACGCGCATGCATTCCGAGGATCACTGCGTCGATGCCACTATCGATACGAAATGGATCCCAGCCCAATTTTTCCGGGAGCAATCCAAGACGATCCAGGCGGCTGCGGCTCGGTTCGAAGATCTCATCATCACTGCCGCTTACTTCGTAACCCTGTTGATGCAATGCGATCGCAAGGTTGTGCATGGCGCTTCCGCCGATCGCTATGAAATGTACGCGTTGGGACATTGAAGGAACGCCGATCGCCGATCGATCGGAAGTTATGCGAAGCTGCACTTAAAGCGATGGATCGGATCCTTCGATGCGCCAGAAACATCAACGGGTCGCTGTGCATGATCGCTGACCAAAATTATGACGTACGTCATATTTCCAGTGATCACATCCTTCTAGTTTGGCCTCCGAACAATCAAGGATCATGAGGCACTTTACTTTGATCACCACGCTTCTACCGGCAGCCATCATCGCTCAGAACCCGCTGGCGATCCCTCCGTTGGTGGAAGCGGACACTTTCGATCTGGTAGTGGCACCTTCCACGCACGAATTCTATCCGGGTATCACCACCAACACGTATGGCATCAATGCGCCATATCTCGGTGCCACATTGTTGTTGCATAAGGGCGATACCGCAAGGTTCCGGGTGCATAACCAGCTCTCGGAGATCACCACGATGCACTGGAACGGCATGGAAGTGCCGCCGATGTTCGATGGCAGCCCACCGTTGGAAATTCCGCCGGGCGGAACGTGGGATGTGAAGTACAAGGTCATCGACAATGCGAGCATCTACCTGTACCATCCACACACTATGGACCTGATCGGTGCACAGGTGGGTAAAGGCGCTGCTGGCTTGATACTGGTACGCGATGAAGAGGAAGGACTATTGGAACTTCCGCGCACTTATGGGATCGATGATCTCCCAGTGGCGGTTCAGGATAAACGCTTCTCTGCCGCCGGACAGATCCTACCTACCGCATTGGGCGATTCGATCCTGGTGAACGGCACCGCCAGACCCTATCTGGAATGTCCAGCGCAGGTGGTCAGATTGCGGCTCTTGAATGCCTCCACCGCACGCTATTATGCGTTCGGTTTCCAGGAAGGCACTACGTTCCACGTGATCGGTAGTGAGAACGGCTTGCTCAATGCGCCCGTGGCAATGGACCGCATACGCCTGGCCAGTGGTGAACGCATCGAAATGCTGCTGGACCTTACGGGAATGGAAGGTGATAGTCTGTTGCTGATGAATTTCGGAAGTGAACTGCCGAACACAGTACCGGGATCGGAGAACATCCTTTGGGAAAGCAGCTGGCTCAACGGCATCGATCATCCGATCCTGCGCATCAGGGTAACGCCGCCAACCGCCGACCCTGTTCTTTCGATACCGGCAACGCTGGTGAACATCCAACCCTATCCTGAAGCATCAGCGACAAGAACGCGGGTGAAGGAGATCACCGGCAATGGCATGGTGGGCATGGGCATGTATCCGATCAATGGGGACTCCTGGGACATGGATGTGATCAACGACACGGTGACCTTCGGCACAACGGAGATCTGGACCTACATCAACCACAGCAACATGGCGCACCCGATGACCATGCACGGCGGCCAGTTCTTCATCCTCGATCGCAATGGAGAGCCGCCGGCCGAATGGGAACGCGGCCCGCGATCGGTGGTGGATGTCGGTGTGAACGATACCGTACGGATCATTATGCGCTTTGCGAACTACACCACCGATGGCTGGCCGTTGATGTACCATTGTCACAACCTGATGCACATCAATAACATGATGTGGCAGTTCATCGTGGTGGATCCCACGCTGGCAGCTGGTTCGCCGGATCGCGATGCACGATCCTCGATCCACCCTGTACCAGCGCGCAACGAATTGTTCTTCCGTAGCGATGAAAAAGTGGATCGATGGAGTGTAGTGGATGTGCAGGGAAGAACTGTGCTGTTCTCACGACCGATCTCCGCTTTTGAAGGCCGTCTCGACCTCGGCGATCTTACACCGGGCACCTACCTGTTGATGCTAGAAGGAGCGAACGGGAGACAGATCCATCGGTTCATGCGTGAACGTTGATGTACGGCACGCCATCATCCTGCATTGCGCCAGCGCGCTAGGGATCGGAGCGGCGCGAACGGAGTGAGCGGTACGGCAGCAGCCGTACGGCACCCGCGCAGAGCCCGGCCCGCAGGGAAGCGCCCCAAAAAAGAAAGCCGATCGAGATATTCGACCGGCTCTCTCATCATCTGATCATCCGATCAATGATGATGCCCACCCGGCCCATGCACATGGCCGTGCGCCAGCTCCTCTTCCGTGGCTTCACGCACATCGGTTATCTCTACGTTGAAATGCAGCGTAACGCCCGCCAGCGGGTGATTGCCGTTGAGCATCACCATGCCATCCTGCACATCGATCACGGTGAAAACGCCCATCTCTCCGCGTTCACCCGCCTGGAACTGCATTCCTGCCTCCACCTGCTGGCCGCCGAAACGGTCCTCGGGTACCTTGTGCACCAGCTGTGGATCGAACTCGCCGTAACCTTTGGTCGGTGGTATCTCCACGTTCAACGTATCGCCGCTCCGTTTGCCTTCCATCTGCTCCTCAAGCCCCGGTACTATCATGCCCGCACCGTGGATGTACGCAAAGGCATCGCGGCCCTCACTGCTATCCAGCAGCTTGCCTTCAGGGTCGTTGAGGGTATAGTGGAAGGAAACGACGGAGTTCTTGCTGATCTGCATTCTTGCATCGAATTAGCCTGTGAAGGTAAGGCCTTGCGTCAGGTCTTCGTTCATCGCAGGGTTTGGGCGTGTCCCTACCTCCCATACCGCGGATATCGCGATATCTCTCAATGCATTCAATAAATCGTTCATCATCGTACAATTAACATTCATTCATGTTCAGGAAGCTGCTCGCTTTGCTTCCTTCCTTTTCATGCCCTAAAGTCATCATCACCTTCCCGCGATATACACAGCCACCCGCTGATCGTTCAACATTCAAGTGCTTGATCGATGTTCAGAAGCACGACTAAACTTGCATCACCCTTCATGCTCCTCCAACGCAACGTCGATCTCAAGCCTTACAACACATTCGGCATTTCCGTGCAGGCCGATCTGCTCGCGCGTTTCGGCAGTGCGCATGGGGCGCGGCAATTGCTGAAAGCACCGGAACTGGCGGAGAAACGGCGGCTGATCCTTGGTGGTGGAAGTAACATCCTTTTCACGCAGGATTTCCATGGTTTGGTGATGTTGAACGAGATCCCGGGGATCGATGTGGTGCGTGAGGATGACACGCATGTCTGGGTGAAGGCCGGCGCGGGCGTTGTCTGGCATGATCTCGTGCTTTTCACGGTGGATCGGAACTTTGGCGGCATCGAGAACCTTTCGTTGATCCCGGGCAAAGTGGGCGCGGCCCCGATGCAGAACATCGGGGCGTATGGCGTGGAGATCAAGGACACGTTCGATTCGCTGGAAGCGCTGCGGATCGATGATGGTGAAGTGATCACGTTCGATCGCGCGGCCTGTGATTTCGGGTACCGCGAAAGTTTCTTCAAGCGCGCGGGCAAGGACAAGTTCATCATTCTGAACGTGACCTTCCGTCTCGCGAAGTCCGGCGCGCCCTATGAATTGAATACCAGCTACGGCAATATCAAACAGGAACTGGAGAACCGTGCGATCACGTCACCCACGATCAAGGATGTGAGCAATGCGGTGATCGCGATCCGTCAGAGCAAACTACCCGATCCGAAGGTGATCGGCAATGCCGGCAGCTTCTTCAAGAATCCCGTTGTACCGGCCGCACTGGTGGAGGAGATCCGATCGAAGTATCCCGATGTGGTCGCTTATCCATCAGGCAACGGACATGTGAAATTGGCGGCAGGCTGGCTGATCGAAAAGGGCGGCTGGAAGGGTTTCAAAGCAGGTGCAGGAGCAGGTGCAGGGGCAGGTGCAGGAGCAGGGGCAGGAGCCTGTG
>JAEZAU010000060.1 GCA_023430325.1 Bacteroidota bacterium
CAATGCCAATGGGTAGGGGCTGGTCTGGGCAAGGTGGGATCGAAAGAATTGCTCAAGTAGCATAGGGTCAAAGTTCACGGATGTTCTCCGATCATGGATCGATGCTTTGTAAGCGACCGTATCGATAGGCAGGCGCCAGCGCGTGAGCGATAGGAGCGGCAGCCTTCACCGACGAAGGAGGGAGGACTACAGCGTATAGCGCGACCCCGCCATGGCCAAAGCTTCTGCGGGCAGCGCGCGCCGATCAAAACAGCGGGGGCACGCCCGGAACTTCCGATCATTCCCTTCGATCCGGAATGATGGTTGTGGCCGGAGCAGCAAATACTTCCATCATGCATAAGGAATATCAAAGCTGCATTGAGGCGTGTGAACAATGCGCCCAAGAGTGTGAACATTGCGCCACCGCGTGCCTGCACGAGGAGGATGTGAAGATGATGGCGCGCTGCATACAGCTGGATCGTTATTGCGCGGACATCTGCCGCATGGCCGCTGCGTGGATGGCGCGTGCCGATGAGCACAGCGAGCGTTTCGTGAGCGAGCTGTGTGCGTTGTGCGCCAGGGTGTGCGAGGAGTGCGCACGTGAATGTAGCAAGCACGATCACGACCATTGCCGGCGCTGTGCGAACGCCTGTGAGGAATGTGCGAAGCAATGCCGCGAAATGGTCGGTACCTTGCATTCGCACAACTGATCGGAGCTTAAACTATTATGCGTTGATGCACGGATCCTGAACAGGATCGGACATTGGTGTATATAACTTCAGGAAATATTTCATCGAGAACATATGACCCGGACCTTGCAATTCATCGTGATCGGTATGCTCACCACACTCTTCGCATGCGGCGGATCAACGCCGAAAGGTGTGGCCACAATAGAACCGTTCGATGCGAAGCGCTACATGGGCAAGTGGTACGAGATCGCGCGGCTCGATCACCGTTTCGAGCGTGGGCTTACCAATGTCACTGCGGAATACATGCTGAAGGATGATGGTGGCATCTCCGTTGTGAACAAAGGCTATGACACGGAGAAAGGCAAATGGAAGGACGCAGAAGGAAAAGCCGAATTCGTTGATGGTCCCGATCAGGCGCGATTGAAGGTCTCGTTCTTCGGGCCGTTCTATGGAGGTTACAACGTGATAGCGCTGGATGATGAATATCGGTATGCGATGGTGACAGGCAACGATCGGGACTATCTGTGGCTGCTTTCGCGGGAGAAGGAGATCCCCGAAGAAGTGAAGCAGCGCTACTTGAAGCAAGCGCGGGATCAAGGATATGATGTGGATGCGCTGATCTGGGTGGAGCACGATCGAGCGGAGGGGGGATGAGTCTCGATCGGTGATGCCTGCAACGCGGAGCGGGTGGATCCTACCTTCGCGCCCAGTTCATGCGCTTGTCATCAGGCTTGAAGGGGATCCTGTTCCTCCTGCTTCTTTCGATCTGTTCGTGCAAGGATCCGGAACGGCCGATCGATGATGGTTGGTCTCCGATCGAAAACAGGTACGCTTCGCATTTCCAGATCCTGCAACGTGGCGAGGATCGTCTCTTGATCACCTTCGGACCTGGAGGCATCAAGGACACGCTCGATATATTCCTGACCGAGAGCGATGATCCACCGCTGGATCGGATAGCCGTAGGCAGCACCACGCATCTTCCGTTCATCAAGGCATTGGGTAAAGTGGACGTGGTGAAGGGGGCGGCAGCGAGCAGATCGGTCAAGGATGAAGAATTTCGAACAGCGATCGATGCCGGAGAGATCAGGGAGATAGGTAGTGCCGATGGTCTCAATAAAGAGACGCTTGTCTCCCTCTCACTTGATGTGATCCTCGATCATCCTTTTGGCCGGTCATTGGCGCGGGACATTTCGGGCATTCCCGTGCTGCACATCACCGAATATCTCGAGGAGCATCCGCTCGGCCGCGCAGAGTGGATCCGTGCATTCGGTGTGCTTCTGGGTGAAGAGAAGCGGGCGGACAGTCTCTTCGAGGTGATGGAACAACGTTACCAGGATGCTGTATTTGCAGAGGATCGGAGCGATCGGCCGCGCGTTCTTTTCGGAAGCAACTGGCAGGGAAGCTGGTTCTCGCCTCCGGCGGATAGTTACATGGCCATTCTGATCAAGGATGCCGGTGGAGAATATGTGCTGAACGATCGCAGAGCAGTGGGCAATCTTACGCTTTCATTGGAAGAGGTCTATGGCCTTTTGAAGCATTGTGATCACTTCGGAATGATCCTCGCCAACGGTGGTGAAGTGGACGCGGTACATCTGGTTGGAGGGGAAAGCCGTCTGATGGAGCTTCCAGCAGTTGCTCACGGAGGATTCTATGGAGATACGGAAATGGTCGATCTGTTCGGTGCGGCGCTGTTGGAACCTGATGTTGTGCTGCTCGATCTGATCGCGATCTTTCATCCAGGAAAGATGCCCGGCGATCGGCAGCCGAGGTACTTCAGGCCCTTGAGCGGTCAGCGGACGATGCCCAGATAGCGCTCATCAATCACATCCATGTGATGATGCACATGGCCGGCGATCGTCCAGCCGAGTGCCCGAACGGAGATGGCGTTCCCGTTGGCCGTACCGCTACGCAGGAGCATTTCATCGGAGAAACTGCTGAACAGGGCAATGGTGCTCGATCGCTGCAGATCGAGCTCGCGAAGCAGTTGGTGTAATTCACGGTGTGCCGTAGCGGCGTTCACTGCATAAGCATTTTCATCGAACCCTGGCAGCTCAGTGCGGTCATTCCGGGCGAAGCGCAAGGCACGGTAACAGAAGATCCGTTCGGTATCGATAAGATGCTGGAAGATGTCCTTCACCGTCCATTTGCCGGGTGCATAGCGATGGTCGGCATAGCCTGTTGGAATGCGATAAACGGTCTCCCACATCCGATCGGACGCATGTTCGAGTGCCTCCAACAGATCATCCTCGTGCGCTTTATCAATGTACCGCTGGAAGTACGCCGCTACTTCAGTTGTGGCAGGCCGGCCGCTATTCTTCATGTGTAGAAATTTGATCCGACGCGATACTGCCTGCATCGCCCGATTATGCTTCAGGCGGCAGGGAGTGATCAATTTTTTTCTGGCACCAGTACGAAGATGTCCTCATCCTCGCGTTTCATGAAATAACGCTCGCGGGCGAATTTTTCGAGAAGCACCTGGTTGCTTGAGAGTTCTCCAAGCTGTTCGCGTGTGCGGGCTATTTCCGTCAGATACCACTCCTTCTGGTCTCTCATGCGGGAAAGTTCCCGCCGGTTCTTGAAGGTGGTCCACACATCACTGGAATCAAGGAATGTCACCCACACGAAAAGGAAAAGCGCCACGGCCGCATAGCGGTTACGCAGAGTTAGCGGTATCCTGTCGATGAGTTTCTTCGGCACGGGCCGAAAGTAGGATCGCCAGTGAAGGACTTCAGAATGGATCGAAGCGGATGATGAACGATCGATCGTTGAGGGCAAAAAAAGTAGGGCAAGCGACCCGTATCGCACCGCTACGACCGCCTGCCCTTGCTTCCTTCCGGACCTGGGGGATTCAGCGGGAGCTGGTCGTACAGGACTTGCCCCGCACAAAGGTAAGGCTTCCTTGGAAGATGGAAGGTGAAATGGACAAGAAATGATGGACCTATCGTTGCTTCCAAGATATTTGCGTCATGGACCTTTCCGTCGTGGTGCCTCTTCTCAATGAGCGTGAGTCGCTTCCGGTATTGGTGGCGCGCATCCACGATGTGGTCACAGCCATGGGTCTTCATTATGAGATCATCCTGGTGGACGATGGGAGCGAGGATGGTTCATGGGAGGTGATCAGGCAATTGAGCCGGGATGACGACAGGGTGAAGGGGATCCGGTTCGGGCGCAATTACGGCAAAAGCCCTGCGCTCAACGAAGGGTTCAGGGCTGCGCAGGGCCGTGTGGTAATCACCATGGATGCCGATCTGCAGGATGATCCTGATGAGATCCCTGGTCTATACAGATCGATAACCGTGGACGGCTTCGATCTGGTGAGCGGCTGGAAGAAGAAACGCTATGATCCGCTGAGCAAGACCATTCCCACCAAATTGTACAACTGGGCCACACGCAGATTGAGCGGCGTATACCTGCATGATTTCAATTGCGGCCTGAAGGCCTATCGGTCCGAAGTGGTGAAAGCGATCGAAGTGTACGGTGAAATGCATCGGTATATCCCGGTACTCGCCAGCAAGGAAGGGTTCTTCAAGATCGGTGAGAAAGTGGTGAAGCACCACCCGCGCAGATATGGCCGTACCAAATTCGGGATGGACCGGTTCATGAACGGATTCCTGGACCTATTGACCATCAGTTTCGTTTCGAAGTTCGGCCGCCGCCCGATGCATTTCTTCGGATCGCTCGGCATGTTGATGTTCCTGCTCGGCCTTTTTGCAGCAGCATGGCTGATCGGAAGCAAGTTGTACCATCTCTTCATCCTGGAAGAGCCGTCCTCATTGGTAGCCAGCCAGGCGCTTTTCTATGTGGGGCTCACGGCGATGATCATCGGTGTACAGCTGTTCACCATGGGGTTCGTAGCGGAACTGATCGGCCGTAATTCGCCGTACCGCAATAGTTATCGCGTCACCGAACGGATCGGATCAGTGGCGGTGGGCAGCGAGTTCAGGTGAATCGCCTATTTGGAAGATCTCCTGTGCGAGCCGTGCATCATGGCCGTAGATGTCATTACGGAAATTCAATCTTCCTGATGCATCCACCCAGGCGGTGAAGTAGGCGATCATCACAGGTCTCTTCTGCTTCAATGGTACGATGAGCTCCTCCTCAAGGTCCATTGATCCGGTCATTTTCTCATCATTCCATTCCTCCTGGTCCTTCAGGAGATATTTGGCAAAGTCCACCGGCCTGCTCACGCGGATGCAACCGTGGCTGAAGGCGCGTTCCTCCCGTTTGAAAAGGCTCTTCGAAGGAGTATCGTGCAGATAGATGTTGTAGCTGTTGGGGAACATGAACTTCACCCGGCCCAAAGCGTTCTGGGCTCCCGGTCTTTGCCTGATCAAGGGAAGTTCTTCCGTACCCCCGATGATCTCCATATCCTTTTTCTCAAGGTAATGGCGATCTTTTTCCATCGCTGGCAATATCTCGTTCTTCACGATGCTTTTCGGAACTGTCCATGTCGGGCTGAAGACGATGTAGGAAATAGTGTCACTGAAGATCACGGTCTTTGTTCCTTCATTGCCTACCACCACCTCCATGCTCATCACCTCTTCTCCTTTCTCCAGCACATGTAGTTTGAATTCAGGAATGTTCACGAGCACAAGATCTTCGTCGGTGTGTTCGGGCATCCAGCGCAAACGCTCCATGTTCACCAGGAGTGTCTTCATTCGTTCCTTCGGATGAACGTTCAGTACGGTCAGAACGCCTTCACCGATCACACCATCCTCTATCAAGCCATGCCGTACCTGCAGTTCTTTCAGTGCAGAGACCAGTGTGCTGTCGAACAACTCTGGTTCATGCAGAGAGTCCTGCAATGTGGGATGATCTCCCAGCTTGATAAGCCTTTCCCTGATCTGCGGCACGATCGGTGATCGCTGGCCTGGCACGATCTTACGCTTTCCCCGCGGCATATCGATCTTGGGCCATTCCTCTGCTTCCAGCTTGTGGTACATGCCAAGCCGATCTTTCAGGGCATTGTATTGCGGATGCAATGGTTCTATTACGGCAAGGTCCATCCCGCCTTTCACCAGGCTGTCCAGAAATCGGTCGGGATCTCTCTTTCGGCGCGGTATGTACCATTCCAGTTCATTGAGGTCGGTACGTACCAGGCCTTCATATTTATCCTTTGCGAAGCGGTAGAAGTTCGCAGTGAGGGAAAGCTCCACTTCGGTGATATCCCGTTCGCGATGCTTGATCAATTCCTCAACTCCTTCACGCAGACCGGCAACGATGGTGTGCAGCGTATCATCAGAATTCACAAGGGCCAGGAAGGAGTTGGCGGATTCGGAGAGCGTATCACTGACGAACCACGCAAATTGCATCTCGCGGCGCGCATAGAACCCCTTGATGCGATCGGAATACGGACGAAAATTCTCGTATTGCTGAAGAAAATTCTCGATCGCTGTACTATCCAGCCTCTTCGGTGAATAGGGCTCAGGCGTTTCGAAGATCTCTATGACCTCTTGTATCTCTTCGATCGGTGTAGGAGGAGCGACCGGTCGCTTCGGTGATGGACCATCTGTGCAGCGGTACAGAAAGGGAAGAAAAAGAAATAGAGCGAGATAAAACGAACGGAACATGCCATAAAGAAAGGCAACAACCGGACCGTGGCTCAGCCGTGGATGTACAACACTCCCGTACCGGCAAGCAGTTTGATCATCCCAGGCATATCAGCGCGGCTTACTGCGGGGCATCCCCAACTGCGGCCAAGCCTTCCCTGACGCTTGATGAACTCTTCGCTCACGTAATCCGCGCCATGCATGATGATCTCACGCTTGAGGGCCTGGCAGTTGGATCCTTCATCCAGACCATATAAAAGGAGTGCAGCTCCATGCTTCGGACTTACGATCTCTTCTCCGACGCGATAAAGGCCCAAACTTGTCTGATGCGATCCATCCACGTTGCTGAAAGAAGTGGCATTCAATTCACCGGAGTTCTGGCCATGCGCCACATACGTACGCTTGATCAAGCGGCGTGCCTTCACATCGATCAGATAGAATCTTTTCGCGGTGCTCGGCTGGGTCATGTCGGCAACAGCGATCACCGATGCATCAAGATCATGCTCATCGAGCTTCTGCATGGCTGCCGAGAATACAGATACCTCCAGCGCACCGGCCAGGCCACAATCCGCATATATCGACTCTAGCGTTTCCGCGGGTGCTTCAATCACATCAACAGAAGCCACTGGCGGGACATCCGGTGAGACGAACAGAATGGACACAAGATGAGCGAGTAGGAGCGGCAGTTGGATCATGAAGGTCTTGCGGTGACACAAATTTCAACGTTATTGACCAGAAATAGTATACATGATCCGCCCGAAAAGACCCACATTTCGACAAGCGACCTCCACGATCCGATAAGCCCGGAACGATAGAAGCCCGCCAAAGCGGGCCTCTATCAGAAGAATGGAAGATCTTACTTCTTCTTCGCGGCGCTCTTCTTCGCGGTGCTCTTCTTTGCAGCGCTCTTCTTTGCAGGAGCCTTCTTTGCAGCAGGCTTCTTAGCGGATGCGCGCTTTGAAGTGGACTTTTTTGCGGCGGCCTTCTTCGCAGGTTTTTTAGCGGCCTTCTTTGCGGTCTTCTTAACTGCCATGGTAAGAGATTTGCGCCAAACGTACAGGTGTCACGAGTATGGGATGATCCTAATGGATCGGAAATGATCAACCGGCAATTGTTGATGATGAGGCGCTTTCATGAGCGATCATCGATTTGAGCGGTGAGAAAGGCTGCGCCATTCCTGCACTCCTGGACCGTTCTACCTTTGCACCCGCTCATTGATGCCGACAAAGACCTACACCACCAGACGCCAGTGGCACAACACGCTGTTGATGGTCTGGATGTCACCTTTTCTGCTCCTTTTCGGTGTTCTCGCCCTGGCCATGTATGGTAAAATGGTAGTGCTCGTGGTGGCCGGGATCCTGGTCGTGGCGGGAATGATCATCGCGTTGCTCCGCGATCTTTCCGGCCAAAGCATCTATACGGTGAAGCAGAACATCCTCACACTTTCCAAC
This sequence comes from Bacteroidota bacterium, assembly GCA_023430325.1. Lineage (GTDB taxonomy): Bacteria > Bacteroidota > Bacteroidia > Flavobacteriales_F > PHOS-HE28 > PHOS-HE28. Next base: position 7,669 of record JAEZAU010000060.1, read on the forward strand.
CGCACCGGTTCGGTGCAGTATGACATGGATGAGGTGGTGGATGCCAGCCTTATCGATCGCATGGCAGCACGGGAATACATCCGAAGCAGGAGCGGTCAGGTAAGTGATGGTCGAAAAGCGCAGGACATCCGGAAGGAATTCATCCGTTTTTGTTCGGTGGATATCGGGATGCGTTCCATAACACTTGGCCTCGGGCGTAGCGTCATCGATCGATTGCCCATGTCCAAACAGGACCTTGTGCTGTTGCGCTTACGTGGCGGAAAGGCCTATCTGCTCTCCCCCAAGTACAATCAGGATCTGGTGGATGTGGTGAGCCGCGCGATCAGCTCGCGGAGCAGCTACTAATTGTAACGCACCTTCTGCCCCAATCTAAGAGTCGATGTCTGCCGGATCTTGTTGAGCTTGCAAAGACGCTGTACGGTGGTGCCATGCCTGCGTGCTATCGCAGAAAGAGTATCGCCACGGCGCACTGTATGGTACTTGCGTGCTGCAGCATCTGCCCGTGCTTTTGCGATCTCGGCGAATGTTCCTTTATGTATGTCGAACGTCTTTGTGCGAAGCTTCCCATTCTCCAGATCGAAGACCAGGGAAGGATCGATCGGCTGATCGAGGAAGCGTACCTCGAAATGCAGATGGCTTCCATAACTGCGACCTGTATTTCCACCGAGACCCAGCGTATCACCTGCATAGATCATGTCACCTGGTTCGACCAGGCGTTTGCTCAAGTGTGCATAGAGGGTCTCCAATCCATTGAAATGGCGGATGACCACCACATGACCGAAGGTGGAATTGTAACGGGAGATCCTCACCATGCCTTCAAAGGCGGCAACTACCGGATCGCCGGTGTTCAATTTCAGATCTACACCGTAATGCATACGGCCACGGCGCGGGCCGAAGGGTGAGGTGACATGGCCGCCTGAAGGAAGTGCGTGATCGCAATCCTCATGGCTCAAGTAAAGTGTAAGGGTATCGTGGGCCACCGGAATATTGCCGGAACGATCGAAGATGGCATCAGTGCGCCACTGGCAATACATGTCATATCCCGGAATGAAACGCAATGAATCGTTCACATCCCATTTAAGGCCCGCTGCGGAAACGGCATTCTCCAATTCTTCTTCCACATCATCATTGCCAGTAAGCTCATTGAAAATGTCCACGCCATCGGGACCACCATAGGCTGAACTGTCGCGGGCTGTATCACTTTGTGCGAACAGTGGTGTGATGCCGAGCAGCAACAGCAGGGAGAAGCCGTATTTGATCATGGCGGGCAAAACTATCCTCATGAGATTTCTATGCAAGTGGTGATGGATAGGCTGTTTCAACAATGTGCCACTAGTTAGTTCTCCGTCGGTACTGTTGGCCTTTCCATCGGGAGTAACCATCAGTAAGGCGAAGCCGTTAAAGTCTGTTAAGCAGAGCGATCCACATTTGTAACCTAACGCCTTGTACGGATCTTGCCAATGCTTCGTTACAGTGCAGGAAAGGGAATGGGACCAATAAGAAAAGAGCATGGTCTGGGTCATGGTGCCGTGCCTGAAACAGGTCATGGGCTGGCCCACGCGGTCATCGTCTATCTGGTGGCCTTATTACTGGCGCTTCCCCTTTTCATCATCCTTTATCCGTTCGTTCCCGAACTGTGGATCCCGATCGGTGATGGTATCCGCATCGATCACGCTTTCACCTTTGTGTTGATCCTTGTTGCGTTCATCGTGCTCGTGCGTCGTTTCCAGGCTATCGTGTACGGTGTGCTCATCGTTGGCATGCTTTCGGTCACAGTGACCACCATTACCGGTTCCTACACCTTCGGCAGATTATACAGTGATTACGCTGGTTTTCTCACTTCATTGCGTGAGACCACCGTGCATGTTCCACTGGCCTCACAACGGCTCAACCCGTTCCATGATGCTGAGAAGTTGCGTGAGATCATCCTCAAACCCGATCCAGAAGTGCGCAAGGCCGCTGTGAAGATGGCCACCAAGAACTTTTCGAAAGTGCAGGTACAGAGCGATGAATACACGCTCGTGCAGGCGTTCTCCATTTTCAAGGAGATCAACAACAACTGGCAATATGTTTCCGATGTGAAGGGTGGTGAATACTTCGCACCTCCATTGGAAAGTCTTGAGCTGATGGCCGGCGATTGTGACGATCATGCCATGTTGATGGCCGCGAGCATAAAGGCGATCGGTGGCGAAGTGCGGCTCGTGCGTACCGAAGGTCATATTTATCCGGAGATGAAGATCGGTGATGATGCAAAATTGGAACGAGCAGCCTACCTGATCCGAAAAGTGCTTTTCACCCGGGAGGTGGGCGATGCGCCGCTTTATCACCATACCGATGCGGATGGCCAGCATTGGATCAATCTGGATTACACGCGTCGTTATCCGGGTGGTGAATTGCTCAACGAACGGATCGTCGGCATCCTCGAAGTGTAACTTGGTGGGATCCGATTAATTTGGCGGCATGACCACCGAGTTCGCCAGCAAGGAGTTGCCGCCACAAAAGCCAGGGTTGCTTCCCGTTCTGCTCATTCTCAGCTATATCAATACCATCTTCGCGATCCTTCTCTATTTTCTCATGTTCGTGATGGCGCTGGCCGTGCGCGGTATCCCGTATGAAGAATTCGTCTCAAAGGTGGAAGAGGTCGTTTCCAAGAATCCGATGCCCGAAGCAGTGGAGATGGTGGAAAGACTCTCGGAGATCTTTTATTTGAGCGGCGTTGCATGGAGTGCGATCCTTTTACTGCGTAGCATCGCCAGATTGATCGGTGTGATCATGATGCACAGACGCCGCGCGACAGGTTTCACGGTCTACGCTGCGGCACAGATCATCGGCCTGTTCGCACCATTGCTGGTGCTTCCGTGGGACATGTTCGGCATCTTCGGGCCGTTGATGACCGTGTTGATGGTGGTGCTTTACGGGACGCAGCGTAAATGGCTGGATCGTGATCCGTTGATGGCACCCATGGTGTGATCAACCCCTCCAAGCGATCCCACTGATCTCCACGTTCACATTGCGGGGCAATGTTCTCACGGCCACTGCTTCGCGCGCCGGCGGATCGTTCTTGAAATAAGAACCGTAGATCTCGTTCACCGTCGCATAATGGGCCATATCACTGAGGAAAATGGTCACCTTCACCAGATGCTCGAAGCCTGCGCCGGCCGCATTCAGCAACGCACCCACATTCTCCATCACCTGTCGAGTTTCCTCTTCTATCGATCCTGTGCGTAACTCCCCAGAGCCTGGGTCCAACGCGATCTGCCCACTGAGAAAAATGAATCCATCGGCTTCGATGGCAGGTGTGTAAGGGGCTATGGGTTTGGCCGCCTTCGCTGGATGGATCGCTTTCTTCATGAGTGCGAAGATCGCGCAGAGAACGATATCCGATCATCCGTTGGAAGTGTGCTTGTTGTAATGATCTTGCCCCCAAAGCCACATGCACATTGATACCTTTGCCGCCCATGTCCGATTCACGCCCGCTTATCCTGGTCACCAACGATGATGGCATCTTTGCGCCCGGCATACGCACGTTGGTGGAGGAGGTGATGCCCTTCGGAAGGGTAATGGTGGTGGCGCCGGACAAGCCGCAAAGCGCCATGGGCCACGCGATCACCATCCACAGTTTCCTGCGGCTCGCAACCGTGAACTTCGCACCTGATGTGGAGGCTTATAGTTGCACAGGAACGCCGGTGGATTGTGTGAAGCTTGCGATCTACAAACTGCTGAGCGGAAAGAAGCCCGATCTGTTGGTGAGCGGAGTGAACCATGGTGCCAACATCAGCATCAACGTGCTGTATAGCGGTACCATGAGCGCGGCCGTGGAAGGGGCCATGGAAGGGATCCCCAGCATCGGGTTCTCATTGATGGACCATTCGATCGAAGCGGACTTCACCGAAGTGCGTCCGGTGATCAGGAGCGTGACACGCAACGTGCTTCAGCACGGCATCGCCGAAGGTTCCTGTTTGAATGTGAACATACCAAGGTCCGATGGCACCGCATTGAAAGGCATCCGCATCTGCCGGCAGGCAAAGGCCAATTGGGAGGATGAGTTCGAAACAAGACATGATCCCACGGGCAAGGAATATTACTGGTTAAGAGGTGAGTTCAAAAGCGCCGATCAAGGAGAGGATACCGATGTCTGGGCCGTGGAGAACGGTCATGTGAGTATTGTGCCGGTGCAGTATGATATGACCGCGCACCATTCCATCGCGGCACTGAACACCTGGGACCATGCGCTCGGATAGCATGGCCCTTGGGGTGATCACCGGGCTGCTCGCGCCGGTCGGTGGATTTTTCCTTTACGCCACCATCTATACCACTGCGATAAGGCCGCATCACGATCTGGCCTATTTCATTAATGACCTTTTCCTGGGTACAAGACAATTCCAGGCACCGGTGCTTTCGCTTTCACTGCTGGCCAACCTGGCACTCTTCTTCATCTTCGATCGGTATGATCGGCCACAGGCGATGCGCGGTGTCATTCTGGCCACGTTCATTTACGGCGTGGCCATCGTGGTGCTCACTTTTTGATCATGCACCCTAAGCGATTGTATATCATAGCCGGTGAGGCCAGTGGCGATCTGCATGGCGGCAATCTGGTGAGGGCGTTGAAGGCGAAAGATCCAACATTGCAGATACGTGCATGGGGCGGTGATCGGATGTCCGCCGCAGGGGCCGATGTGGTGAAGCATTACCGCGATCTGGCATTCATGGGATTTGCTGAAGTGATCAAGAACCTGCGCACCATCCTTCGCAACCTGCGTACCTGCAAGGAGGATATCGAGCGGTTCAGACCTGATGCGGTGATCTTGATCGATTATCCTGGATTCAACCTGCGGATCGCCGAGCACATGCACGCACTTGGTGTGCCGGTGCATTATTATATAAGTCCACAAGTATGGGCATGGAAGAAGGGAAGGGTGCATCAGATAAAGCGTGTGGTCGATCACATGTATGTGATACTGCCCTTCGAGGAGAAGTGGTATGCCGATCATGGTCATGAAGTACATTTCGTAGGTCATCCGCTGCTCGATGAGATCGCTTCACTTCCGCCATCCACACCAGTGGTGAAGGATGAAGGAGATGGCGTCATCGCCTTGCTACCCGGCAGCCGCAGACAGGAGATCGCGATCATGCTGCCGTTGATGAAGGCGATGGTAAAGGAATTTCCCCGGAATAGCTTCGTGATCGCAGCGGCACCGTCGATCCCATTGGAATGGTACCGATCGATGATCGGTAGTGAACCGATCGAAGTGGTACAGGGCCGCACATATGATGTGCTCCGGTCAGCAAAGGCGGCACTGGTGACCAGTGGTACAGCAACGTTGGAGACCGCCTTGCTCAATGTTCCACTGGCGGTCTGTTACAAGGGCAGTGCACTCAACGTATGGTTGGCGCGAAGACTTGTGAAGGTGAAATACATCAGCCTCGTGAACCTTATCATGGGCCGTGAAGTGGTGAAGGAACTGATACAGGACCAGCTTAATGAGATCACTTTGAGAACGGAGCTGGATCGATTGCTCCACGATGATGCCTACCGGCGCAGGATGTTCGCCGATCTGAAGGAGCTCCAATTGATGCTCGGGGGATCAGGAGCTTCTGCGAAGGTCGCCAATGCGGTGTTGAGAACTCTGGAAGAGCGATCAAGTGCAGCGCATGAGGCACGCTAGTTTTGGGCACCGATGAGCATCCGCTTGTTGGCCATTCTCTTGACCTTTTTCTCCCTGTCAACCATCGCCCAGGATCGGGTGATGCGCATCGGACTGCTACGCGATCGCACGGTGAAGAACGTAGTGGTCATGAGCACGAAAGGCACCTGCACCATCTGGGTGGATGGTGTGAAGAAAGGGGAGATCGCGGCCAATGATGGTCTGAAGCTGCAGATCAATGGCACGAGCATCACCGCCCGATCGCTGGAGCATTCCTTTCATGCAAAAAAGAAGATCGAGGTAGTGCCGAAAGCTGCTGATGGTGGCTTTCGCTTGAAGACCGCCGAACACAAGATGCCTGAAAGAAAATACCAGGGAAAGCTGGAGGTCGGTAGGGCACATGGTTCATTGCTCTTGATCGCTCTGGTACCGATGGAATCCTACATAGCTGGCGTGGTGCAGTCCGAGGCCGGCAAGGACCACCACATCGAATACTACAAATTGCAGGCGGTGACCTGCCGCACATATGCGCTCACCAATCACCGGAAACACGTTCAGGAAGGTTTCCAGCTTTGTGATGGCGTACACTGCCAGGTATATCACGGTTCCAACCGACATGACTCCATTCAGCAGGCGGTGGCGGCTACCAAAGGCCTGGTGCTCGTTGATGCCGACATCAAATTGATCCATGCCACGTTCCATAGCAATTGCGGTGGAGAGACGGTGAATTCCGAGGATCTTTGGAGCAAGAGCCAGACCTACTTAAGGGCCACGCCGGATACGTTCTGCATTGGTGCGCCGCATTTCAGCTGGAACCGCACGTTCACACGCCATGAATGGCTGGGTTATCTGCAGAAGAAGCACGGTCTTCGTGCGAACGATTCACTACAGGTGTCCTCCTTGCTGAATTACGAGCCGAGCTGCCGGGATCTTTATCTGGGAAATGTCTGGCCACTTGTACCGCTAAAGAGCGTTCGTGAGGATCTGAAGCTGAATTCCACCTATTTCTCCGTGCGGACCGAGGGCGACCAGGTGCAGCTTGAAGGTCGGGGTTTCGGGCACGGTGTGGGTCTCTGCCAGGAAGGTTCCATGCGCATGGCGCGTACCGGACGCACTTATACGGAGATCCTGCATCATTACTTCTCTGATGTTCATCTCGTGGATCTCTCGATGCTGGATTTCTTGAGGGAGTAGCGAACATTTTCGCAAGG
>JAEZAU010000092.1 GCA_023430325.1 Bacteroidota bacterium
CCGAGCCTCACTCCGGCCCATGGTGCTCCGATCACTCCAAAAAAAGATCCGGCCCGCAAGGACCGGATCTCGATCGGCGCCGGACATATTGCTCCGGTACTTCCGCCGCCGATCTATGGTTGTATCATCAATCGCTGCGTGTAGATCTTCTGACCAGCAGTAATATTCACCAGGTACATGCCTGCAGCGATCTCACCTTGCAGATCGATCACTGTGTTCAGGTAACTACCATGTGTTGCGATCTTGCGGCTTGTCATGCGCTTGCCGCTCAGATCGAGGATCTCCACAAAAACGGTGGTCACGTTCTCTTCGATCGTATCAAGGTTGATGAAGAGCTGATCGCCATTGTTCGGGTTGGGCCTTATGGAAGGGACCGAACCATTTGCCATCTCGGTCATATCAACACTTTCGGCCAGATGGAGGTCTTGGATCTCTTCGACCGTCAACGCTCGGTTCCAAAAGCCTATATCATCTAACGCACCTTTAAAAGGGCGACCAAAATCACCTTCTCTTCCAAAAAATAGATCAGCCAATAATCCAAGCAGATCTGCTTGAGGCGTATTCTCCGCACCCAGTAAAAGTCCATTCATGAAAAGTCGTACGACCTGACCATCATAAGTTCCGACGACATGGTGCCATTCATTTAGAATGATCGGAGAAGGATCCTCATACGCACCAAAGCCATGGATAAATACTTGAAGCCCGCAACATGTGCCTACATCATCCAAAGTCTCAAAACCAATACCTCCTGTAGTAGAAGTTCTTTGCTTGCCAATCGGAACACGAGCGGGTGGGCCAAAACTTGGATAACTATTGTCCGGCACATTCAACCAATAGCTTATAGAGAATGCAGTATCCAAAGTGAGAGATGTGGAATGCGGTACTCTTGTATGATCTGTTTCTCCATCAAATAGATAAGCCGAATTAGCTATCCCATATCGATCCTCCGTCAACGTCGCTCCATTCACCACACCATCATTCCCATTCCCGCTCTCATCGATCGCATTGCCATTGAAAGGCCACCAACCTACAAGACCATCGGTTGGTACATAGGCGGGCACTTGCGCCAGGGAGAGCAGCGGCAGCATCATCAAACAAAGTGTAAAAGCTCGGAACATGGAGGTTTGGTTTGTGATGGATCACCCGGTTCCATAAAAGGTTACCGATAACCTGAATTTTTGCCTGGGAGCACCGCTTTAAGACCATTGGGCCGCCCCGGATCCATCTCAGCGTCAGCCTTTGTCGTATTGATCGCCTTGTTTGCGGGCGGATCTGATAAAGAATGGAATGATGAACCATCCTGATCGACGCATTGCTCTATATTCGGCAGCGCCTGTTGCCATGCGTTCAAATGTCGCGCTCCCCATGCTCGCCGAGGCGGCCGATCACTACCGGCAGCACCGCAATGCGTTCATAGCCTGGGCACGAAATGAATTCGGCGTGGATCCCGAAGAAGCGAAGGACGCTTTCCAGGAAGCAGTGTGCATCTTTTGCGAACAACAGGCATCCGGAAGGCTGGGCGAAGTACCGAACGTGAAGACCTATCTCTTCGCCATCGGCCGGCACAAAATACTCTCGCATCTGCGATCGAAGAAGATCCACGGGAACCATTTGAACGGTTATGCGATCCATATGGGCCACGGTCAGACTATGACCGCGCAGGAGATCATGGAACGTAATGAGGACCTCGAGAAGGTGAAGGCCGAGTTGGAACGTCTTTCAGATGACGATAGGCGAGTTTTACAGCTGTATTACATCGATCGGATGGATATGCGGGAGATCGCTGAGGCCATGGGATACAAGAACGCGAACGTGGCCAAGAAAAAGAAATGCATCGCCATGAAAAGACTTATGGACCATGTGAAAAATGGCATCGTGCCGATGCGTGATAAGTGAACGAGGACGAACTCATAGCATACGAGCAGGACAGGTTCGAAGCCCGCTACTTCGGCACGATGGGGCCGGAAATGAGCGCTGCCTTCGATCTTGACTTGCAGCAAGACCAACAGCTCGCGGAACGTTATCATGCATTCCGTATGGCCATGGCAGCAGTGGAAGGGTCTCCTGAGTCCGGTATGACCGCCGACGTGAAGGCACACCTGGCGGCCATCGATGGTGAAATGGAAAAAGCTGCAGCGATCGGGAGTATCACCAAAGAGAATATCAAGGTTCTTGAACAAATGCCTGCATACCGGCTCCGCTCCACGGAGACGCAGGAAGAGCTATCGGCCGGCAAACTGAATGGACCCGCTGGAACTACTTCCCATCGGTGGAAGTGGTTTGCTGCTGCGGCTGCTATCATCGTGTCTTTGCTGACAGGATGGTGGTTGCTTCGTGAGCCATATTATGTTCAACTGGCAGATGAGTTCGCGTTGCCTGAACCGGGCTTGCCGGTGCTGATGAACGATGGGGCGGGTGCATACGATCCGATCATGAATTACCTGAAGACCGGCCGGATCGATGAGGCACGCAATGCGATCGATCGAGCACTTACGGAACAGCCAACAAACGATACGCTGCTCTATTTCGCCGGAATAGTAGAAACACGCTCGGATGACTGTGCAAGGGCCATCGATCGGTTCAGGTCAGTACCATCGAACTCATCCTACGCATCGAAGTCGCGCTATCATGAGGCGATCTGCCACTTGCGCGCAGGTGATAAGAAGCAGGCAAGAGCAATACTCCTATCGTTGCAGAACGATACTGACCCTCAAGTGCGCGATCGGGCCCTGCGCCTTCTTGCGGAATTATAGACCACTGCAACGGCCGTTAGAAGCAGGAACACTCCCGTGGCTATTGGAAATAATTTCGATCGGGGCCATTCGATATCCACATCCGCTCCCAATACAACGATCCCGCTCCAATAGAACGGGTCGGAAAGACCATCATCCTTGTGCCGATGGATGAATTCCTTCTTTGCCTCCTGAAGAGCCTTTGATGGTGAAGAACCATCGAAAATTCGATCATACATCAGTTGAAGGATCTCGTTGGTGGCCTGATCGTCCACTGGCCAAAGGGTATGCACCACACAGGCAGCTCCTGCCTCCAGAACGGCATGCCCGATCGTTTTGGCTCCTTCGCCGTGGAAAACCCTTCCACTACCGCTGGAGCATGCAGCCAGTACCACCAGATCACGTCGTATGCGATCCGTATTGCCGATCTGAGGTGACCAACGACCGTCGGAAGCAAGGATGTATGCCTCTCCATCCGGACGTTGCTCGAGCCGTGCATGCGATGCGATATGCAGGATCCCGTCCATGCTGAAAAGACTGTCCAGATCGGTGTGGCCCACGTTGTGGTGGACATGATCGTTCACGCGATCTGCCAGCCACTGGGCGGTGCGCTCGGCGAAAGGCAGTGAACTCTTGCCATCGGTCTCTGCCAGGGCTACCGAAACTTCTGGCTCGTGCACCGAGATCTTCTTCAAGGCGGTGGATAGATCGGGAGCATATCGGATCTCGTACCTGTTGGCGACGTATGGGTCCATCGTCGTGCGCGTAGTGTCGACCACGAGCGCTTCGAACGGCAAATGGGCCATGGTCCCGTATGGCACGATGACCAATTCTTGTTCTTTTCTTCCTGCCAAAGCTTTTGAAAGCAGCTTCGAATACCATTCGTGAGCGGCGCGATCGTACGCGGCGCGATCCTTCTTCAGATCGAAGACGTGCAGCTCGTTGAATACGCCCACGCCGAATTCAGAGTTCATCTCGATCGTTCCGAGTTCCAGCATTTCCGGACCATTCTCGTCGATCACTATCACATAGCAGTTATGTGCATTGAAGTACACCAGGATCAGCGATCCAGCGGGGGCCTTTATCTTTTGGAGTGCGCCGGGCTCCATCCATTCATTTGGCGGCAGGTCTTTCAGCAAGCGATCACGTTCCATGCGTGCATTGCGGCGCCTTTCGAGAGAAACGATAGTGGCATACAGATCATCCTTGTTCCGTTCATGCATGTATCGATCGGAGTAAGCCAGAAGTGCGTAATGGAACGGACTATGGGAATATGATGTGGTGACCAGGTGCAGGCGTTCACTGTCATACTCCTTCAGCATGGCCTCCCAGTAAGGAATTGCGGCATTCAGCACCAATAAAGCGCTATCCAGATGGCCACTGGCCTTATCTGCCAGCCACAAGGTCTCATGATCATGCATGATGAAGCTCATCAGCTCCAGCATCTGGGCCTTGTTGGTGATCTCCGGGTTGAAATGATACGGATCCGTACGATCCACCGTCCCGTGCATCTCCTGGAACACCAGCAACGCTTTCTCGAAATGATCGATCGCCCTGGGCTTTCCGAGATCGTCGTAAGCATATCGATGCAACAGGCCAAGACAGAGATGATCCATCATCACCGGTTCCGAGGCTGCAAGACCGGCATCTGTCATCCATTCCATGGATCGCTGGTAATACCAACTGGCCGAATCCACCACAGACCGCAGCGAGTCCACATCGCCGCCCAGCCTGGTGCGGATCGCAATGTCGGTAAAGGTGTTCCCGATATCATGCAGGATCTGTGCAGCCCATATGGTATCCCGTGCGAGTTGCGCCACACGAAGTGCCTTTCGGAACAAGGGCCGCGAAGCACCCGAAGCATCGGATGGACTGTCCGCATAGCGATATGGACTATGGATGCTGTGGAAGACTTTGTAGGAATAAGCCCGTTCGCGAAGCACGACCACTCGTTCCAGTGGACGCACCTTGCCATCACCTTTCAAAAGTTCAACGGCCTGCTCACTGATCATTTCAGCAGTAACCTGATGATCCCATTGAGGAGCGGCCATGTAATTATGGTACCGTGCCTGCCACCCGAGCGCCACGCCATATTCGGCCGATCGTTCACCGAATTTCGATCGTCTCAATTCCAGCGCCCGATCCCAATGCCGTTTCGCCTCATCGATATCGCTCAGCCGGTAATATTGTTCACCGAGCATCTCAAGAGTGCGCGCGAGAAGCAATGTATCGGCCTTCACCGCAGGATCCTGCGAAGCCGATCGCAAGCGATCGATAACGCCGCGGGCATCTCCTGTAATGGCAGCACGGATCTCACCGAAAGGATCATAAGCGGACGGAGCCGCGTTCGCCCATAGTCCGATCGCTATAACAAAGCAGCGAAGCAAAAGACAACTACCGCACCTCCTCCATTACCGGCACCTCCTTCGCGGCCAGATAACGCTCAGCATCCAAGGCGGCCATGCAGCCGGTGCCGGCGGCCGTTACCGCCTGGCGATATACATGATCGGCCGCATCACCTGCTACGAAAACACCGGGGACCTTCGTACGTGTGCTATCGGGTTCATGCTTGAGATACCCCACCGCATCCATTGGAAGCCAGTCCTTGAATATGGCCGTATTGGGTGAGTGACCGATCGCCAGAAAAAGCCCCGTTACATCCAACTTGCCGTTCTCGCCGGTCCTGTTGTTGATGATCCTGATGCCCTCCACGGCGTTCTCGCCGAGCACATCGGTCACTTCAGTATTGAACAGTACTTCGATGTTCGGTGTGTTCATCACGCGATGTACCATGGCCTTGCTGGCGCGGAACTGGTCCTTGCGCACGAGCATGTACACCTTGGGGCAGAGCTTGGCGAGATAGGATGCTTCTTCACAGGCACTGTCACCTGCGCCGACCAAAGCCACGGTCTGCCCGCGGTAGAAGAAACCGTCACACACCGCGCAGGCTGTAACGCCGCCACCGATATCGCGCAACCGGATCTCGTTCGGCAGTCCGAGCCATTTGGCACTGGCACCGGTACTGATGATCACCGTATCGGCATGCACCTCCTTCGTCTCATCCACCCACACTTTATGCACAGGGCCGGTGAAGTCCACCTTGGTCACCCATCCATGGCGGATATCTGTACCGAAACGTTGCGCCTGTTTCTTCAGGTCCTCCATCATCTCGGGACCGGTGCGGCCATCAGGATAGCCGGGATAGTTCTCCACCTCGGTGGTCTGGGTGAGCTGGCCACCTGGCTGCGGGCCTTCGAACATCAAGGGTTTCAGGTCTGCACGTGCCGCGTAGATGGCTGCCGTATAACCCGCCGGACCCGATCCAATGATCAGGCATTTCACATGTTCGATCTTCTCGCTCATTGCACTTTTTGCCGCCCTTCCAGCGGGACCGCAAAGGTACGGAGCACGGCCGATCCAATGCTCGTTGCATGACAGGCTCCGGGCGTGTCCCTTCGCAAAGGCTGCGGGCCGCGCTATCCGCTGCAAGTACGCACTCGTCGTTCCTCCTCGCTTGCGGGCTTTCCGCTCCTATCGCTCACGCGCTGCGCATTGCAAAGTGTACTGGTCTTCGATCGGAAGTTCTGTCCTTGTTCCACCGATCATCTGAGAACTGGTTCCAATGCCGGTAGTACCATTGTATCTGTACCGATCTGCGTAAGTGGCGCAGCCGGAAAGCCCGGACCCCTCCCCGGATCCCTCCCCGAAGGAGTGGGACGATCTTAAGGGGAGGACTTGCAGGCGAAGACACGCCCTGCCGTAGATCCGCCCACTTGAAAATGACCTTAGTTAACAGGCACACAGACCAGCGTATCGAGGAAAACGCCGTAGCCCACCCAGATGCCGAGGCCGCCATCTATATTGCTCTTGATGTTGGCCGGTGTGCTGAAGACGTCGCCATCGGCGGCCACGTTGTTGGCGTATGAATCGAAGAAATCATATTCGGTCTTGCCGATGCTCATGAACTTGAAGGCCACCGTATCGTTCCGTTTGAAAAAGCCGCCTTCGGGATCATCATCGGGCCCGAAAGGTTCACGGCCGCGGAAGAAGTTCACGGGCAAATTCTGGATGCCATTGATGTACCGATCTTCGAACACGCCGAACAACGGCGGAACAAAACGACTGTCGCGCCCGAGGCGCTTGGCGCTCCACCGGTAGGCGTTGCCCATGGTATCTGGATCGCTGAGGTTGGTCCAGAGGTAACCGAGCGAATCATCGCCGGGTTCCTGCAAGGCCAGCTGGAACCAGAGCGTATCCAATTGTACGGGGTTTGGAATAGTGGTGGTACTGGTGAGCGTCTTTCCATCGGCGACCACTGTGAGCCTGTAGCTGCGGCCGTTCTCACCGAGCAGGGAACCATCCAATAGGGTCCACACGCAGATGTTCGCAGCTGCAAGAAGCGCTGGATTGAACCCGGTCTGGGCGGCCACCGCTTCGATCTGCTCGGGTGGGATCATGGAACTGCAGATCCGGGTGAGTTGATGTTCTGTAACGCCATCGAAGACACGCACATCGGCCTCGGAAATGAAACTTCCGGCGATGGACTCTATCGAAGTGGGATCGAAATAATTCTGTGTGCGTGTAAGTATGACGAAAGGCGGAGCGCCGGTCTCAATGCTGGCCTCCACCACAACGCGTGGCTCCGTGCGCGGCAGATCCACGGTGATCTCTTTTTCACATGCCACCAAGAGCAGCACTGCGATCGGGAATATGTACTTGACCTTGTTCATCAGAAACTGAAATTCCAGGTGACCGATGGAAGTATGGTGAAGAGCGAGACCTGC
>JAEZAU010000007.1 GCA_023430325.1 Bacteroidota bacterium
AGAAGAACGTGCATGAGGTCATGATCCGCCTTGCGTTGCAAAGCGTGGCTCAACTCACGGTGGTTCCCATGCAGGATGTGCTCGGCCTTGGCAAAGAGGCCACAATGAACAAGCCGGGCACCAGCGATCACAATTGGGAATGGCGCCTGAAGCCCGGTCAGTTCACGGAAAAAGAAGCAAAGCAGTGGCGGGGATTAGTGGAGATGTACGGCCGCCACGGCGAAGCGATTGGCCCGGAAGAAAAAAGGTGATCGGGATCTTTTGGGCGTGCCACCAGCAGCACTGGCCTGCGGGGCCAGTGGTGCTGCTGTCCGGCTATCCGCTGCAAGTCCTCGCTGCGCTGCGGGCTTTCCGCTTCTATCCGTCACGCGGAGGGACCCCATTGATGTGCGATGATCTTTTCTTTGCTAGTAAGACTGCTTCGATCATCATATCTCGATACCGTCTTTCCGCTTCTCCATCTACACTTCTAAGCGACAAGAGCACCTTGTCCAGATCTATTTCATCATTTATCGGATTCGATAAAGCATTGATGATCTGAGCTTGATGAAATTCCGATCGCACCATGAAAGAACGTGTAGTGATAGCCGGTTCTCTTCGGATCACTTCGAATAGAATTTCGTTCGCCCATTGCATGAACTCAACGTTCGACTTGCATACTGGATCGAAGGACATCAGTAGATCGGTCACGATCGATGGATCCAGATCGCCTAGTCGATCATACACTCTCTTCAATGTTGCGCTGGCACAAAACCGCAGTGGTCCGGCTGTGGACAAGTCTCGATCGGGTTGATCACTTCGGGAAGCTCATCACTTGCTGCCAATGGTGACCATTCTCCTTTTTTGAAGTAGACCGTATTAAAGCATGGTGAGTCGAACGTCAACGTGAAACCCTTGTTGGTCCGGTGAGTTGTCGGCTGTTCCATAACTATATGGTGTGTCGGCTTCTCCATGAGCAATTTCAATCTATGGGAAGAATGTGGTACCACTGAACTGATCGCCCCGCGGAAAGTGCGGTACGTTACTCCAGCTTCCATCACATGGAAATAGATGGAATCGTTAGGTTTCACCTCAAAACGAAAGCTATTGTATTGCCAATTCGCTTGAGGTCCGCGGAACATATTCCGATCGATCACATACTCGCCATAGTAATCCTCCTTCGTGAGTTCAACTTTTGCATAATAACGCTGCATGATCATAGCCAGTGCGACCAGACATATGACGCCAGCCCAGATAAACCCCAACAACTTCCCGATCCATGCCTGACGCGAAACGGCCCAAAGGATCAAAAGCAGGAATGTTCCTGGCATTAGAACAAAAACGAAGAAAAGGTTGAAGCCGAAACCCATTGGATCGTTCAATGTAACGAACCTAACAACTCTGTTGCAGATAGATCATCCGATCACCTTCTGACACTATGCCAATGCACTACCTGTGATGGCGCGACAGCTGCCGGCGCGCGATCCGCGACGGCTGGTGGCACGCCCAAAAAAGAAGAACCAACGAAAATGCCGAAGGCCGGTCTTACGGGACCGGCCTCTGACATTTATGTGTATGTAGTCTGGTTCTTTCTAGAATTGTACGGGTATACGTACCACCACACGAACAGGTTGCCCTTTATCCATGCCGGGTTGCCACGGTTCTGTGGAGCGGATGGCCTGCACCACCCGATCGTTCACGCGTGGATCTTTTCCTTCCACCACTTTCACATCAGTGAGCGACCCGTTCTTCTCTACGATCAGGCTGGCCATAACCTTGCCCTTCACCCGTTTGCCATTGGTTGACGAGACGCTGCTCTTGATGTAACGCACAAATTCCTTCTCACTGCCTTTCGGATTGCGTGGCATGGTCTCGGCCATGGTATACACGATATTCTCCAACGGCACATGATTGTAGATCTTCTCTGCAAGCGTATCGCCATTGGCCGTGAACCTTTCCCAGATACCGCTCTTATTGCCCATTACGTACTCGCCACGGCTTTCAAGGGCGCCGTTGGTATGAAAGAACGTGAACGCGCCGTGCTCCACGCGAAGCTGAGCATCGAGGTAAGTGCCTTCCGATCTTAACTTCCCATCGATCGAGTAGGTGCGGCCAATGAAGAGATCCCCATCCCTGCCTTCCGCAACGCGATAGAAACTTGCGGACTTCTTCGAAGTGGCCGCAAGTGTACCGTTCAAGTAGATCTTGTCGTCATCCTGGGCAAATGCCGGATGAAAGCATGTGGCGATCAGTACGAGAATGAGTAAGTGTCGGACCACGTTGACAAGATCTGTTCGAAGGACTTCAACGCAGATCGTTCACGAAGGTTTCGTCTAGCCCGCCCAGCCTTCGCGATCGAGGCTGCGGTATTGGATGGCTTCTGCCAGGTGTTCGGTACGGATGTCCGGACTGCCCGCCAGATCGGCCACGGTACGCGAGACCTTCAAGATACGATCGTAGGCGCGTGCGCTCAATCCCAATCGTTCCATCGCTCTTTCCAGAAGCGCTTTGCCTGTTGCATCGATCCGGCAGATCTCCCGCAACTCACGGCTTCCCATCTGCGCATTGCTATGGATCTTCTTTCCGGCGTAGCGCTCCTGCTGCATCTTTCTCGCGGCGATCACTCGCTCACGCATCGTATCGCTCCTTTCGCTGGTACGTTCCGCACTAAGCTCACTGAACGGCACGGGCGTGACCTCGATGTGGATGTCGATCCGATCCAGCAACGGGCCGCTGATCTTGTTGAGGTATTTCTGCACTACGCCCGGTGCGCAGACGCATTCCTTTTCCGGATGATTGTAGTAACCGCACGGGCAGGGATTCATCGCCGCGACAAGCATGAAGCTGGCCGGATATTCCACCGTGAAACGTGCACGACTTATCGTTACGATCCGATCTTCAAGTGGTTGCCGAAGTACTTCCAATACCTGCCTTTTGAACTCAGGCAATTCATCCAGGAAAAGCACGCCGTTATGTGCAAGACTGATCTCGCCGGGTTGAGGGAACGATCCGCCACCGACCAATGCCACATCGCTGATGGTATGATGCGGCGATCTGAACGGACGAACGCTGAGCAGGCTGTCCTCCTTCCGCAATTTGCCGGCAACGCTGTGGATCTTGGTGGTCTCCAGCGCCTCTTCGATATGCAATGGCGGAAGGATCGTGGGAAGGCGTTTTGCGAGCATGGTCTTGCCCGATCCCGGTGGTCCGATCAAGATGATGTTATGCCCACCGGCCGCTGCGATCTCGAACGCTCGCTTGATGTTCTCCTGCCCTTTCACATCGGCGATATCCACCGGATAGGAACGGCTGCTGTTGGCGAATTCCTCCTCGATGTTCACCACCGTGGGCTGGATCCTGCTCCCGCCTTTGAGGATATCGGTGACCTCGAGCAAATGCTCCACACCATAAACGGTGAGGCCTGTTACGATGGCGGCTTCGCGGGCATTGGCCGCTGGCAGTATGATGCCCTTGAATCCTTTTGCCTTTGCTTCGATCGCGATCGGCAATGCGCCTTTGATCGGCCGTACACCACCGTCCAGTGAAAGTTCGCCCATGACCAGGTATTCGGCGAGCAAGCCTTCCGGGACCTGTTCCGTTGCAGCGAGAAGTCCCACGGCCAACGGAAGATCGTACGCCGTGCCTTCCTTGCGGATGTCAGCGGGCGCGAGGTTTATGGTGACACCTTTTCCGCGGGGGAAGTACAGTTTGTTGTTGCGCAATGCGGCGTCCATGCGCTGCTGGCTTTCCTTCACAGCGCTATCGGGCAGACCTACCAGAAAGAAGAATGCGCCTTGCTCCACGTTCACCTCGGCGGTGACAATATTGGCATTCACCCCGTGTACCGCGGCACCAAAGACCTTTACGAGCATCGGGATAAAACTAATGCTGTTCCCGGCGGGGAAGCGCCAGATCACGTTCTATGTGATCGATGAGCGCATGAATGATCTTGATGTGCACCTCCTGGATACGATCGGCGAAGCCGTGGTGCGGAACGCGGACCTCCACGGTGCAGAGTGCGGCAAGCCTGCCACCATCCTTCCCGGTAAGACCGATCACATGCATCTGCTTTTCACGTGCCACTTCGGCCGCACGGAGAACATTGGTGCTGTTGCCACTGGTGCTGATCGCGAGCAGAACATCCCCTTCCCTGCCCAATGCCTGCACATAACGCGCGAACACATGGTCGAAACCGTGATCATTTCCAACGCAGGTGATGTGGCTCGGATCGCTGATGCTTACCGCAGCGATCGGGTCGCGATCGTTGCGATAGCGGCCTGACAGTTCTTCGGCAAAATGCATGGCATCACACATGCTTCCACCATTGCCGCAGCTGATGATCTTGGCACCTTCTTTCAGGCAATAGCTCATGAAGGCGGCGGCCTGCTCCACTGCGGCGATGTTGGCTGGATCGGCCAGGAATCGTTCAAGGACCGATGATGCTTCGGTGAAATGTGATCGGATGCGATCGGAGGTGCTCACATGCCAAAGATGCAACTGAACCGCGATCTGCGTGAGGGATATGAGCGGAAAGCCCACAGGCCGTGCTTTTGACGGCCGCGGACTTGAAGCGTTAGCCCGACAGCAGGCCGGCCACCGCATTACCCCTCTCTTCCGGAGAGGGGTTCAGGGGTGTGAGGTCGGCCGGGCTGGTGGCACGCCCAAAAGAACTACTGGGCCATTACCATCTGGTCCTCCTCCTTGTCAAGCACTTTCATGGCTTCGAGGCCGCGCTGAAGGAATTTCTCGTACTCGGTGGAATTGGGCGTGTAGCCCACAGGATCGGTGAGCAGTTTGCCATCGGGGCTCAGCAGGACATAAAGCGGCTGGCTGGCGCTGGAAAAATTCTCAGCCTGCAAGGTGGCCCACTTGTTCCCCTTGGTGACGATCGGCTTCATTGTGCCGTTGGAGGTCTCGTAGATGAATTGTTCATCCTTCGGCAATTCACGCTTGTCATCCACGTAGAGGGACACCAGCACGTAGTTCTTGCTCAGCCTATCGAACACGCCTTTCTCGGGCCATACGTTCTCCTCCATCTTACGGCAGTTCACACAGGCCCAACCGGTGAAATCGAGGATGATCGGTTTGTTCTCGCGTCTGGCGATCTCCATGCCTTCTTCCAGATCGTGGGCGCAGGAGAGATCGAGCGGGCATTCGCTCTTCTGTTCGTAGAAGCTGTAAAAAAGCGGTGGAGGAAAGCCGCTTAGCAGTTTCAGGTTGCGCCAGGAACTGTTGGTGAGGCCTGGAATGAGGTAAAGCACAAAGGCTCCCGAAAGCATGGCCGTACCCACACGAATGGGACTTGGGCGGGCCTTTGGGCTGTCGTGCGGGAAGCGGATGGCACCGAAGAGGTAGAGCGTGAGCCCGATACCGATCACCACCCAGAGGCCGATGAACAACTCGCGCGGCATGATGCCCCAGTTCATCACGAGATCGGCATTGCTCAGGAACTTGATCGCGAGCGCGAGTTCCACGAAACCAAGTGTCACTTTTACCGTGTTGAGCCAGCTACCTGAGCGTGGAAGTGAGTTGAGCCATTTGGGGAACAGCGCGAATAGTGCGAAAGGCAATGCGAGCGCGAGACCGAAACCACCGAGGCCGGCGGTAAGTTGCCATGCGCCTCCTTCAGATGTGAGCGCTCCTGCGAGCAACGATCCGAGGATGGGGCCGGTACAACTGAAGGAAACGAGCGCGAGCGTAACGGCCATGAAGAAGATGCCGATCATACCACCGAACTTGCTCGCCTTGGCATCCATGCTGTTGAGCCAGCTGCTGGGCAGGGTGATCTCGAAGTAGCCGAAGAACGAAATGGCGAACACGATGAATATGACGAAGAATGAGATGTTCAGCCAAGGGTTGGTACTGATCTCATTGAAGATCTCGGGGTTCACCGATCCGAGCAGATGGAACGGAATGCTGAACGCCAGATAGATCAACAGGATGAAACCACCATAGGTGATCGCATTGCGCAATCCCTGTCCGCCTTCGCTGCCCTTGGTGAAATAGCTCACCGTAAGCGGGATCATGGGGAACACGCAAGGTGTTAGCAATGCGAGCAGACCGCCGATGAAACCAAGGAAGAAGATGGTCCATAACGTGGAGCCTTCCTTCAAGGTAGTGGTAGTGGTCCCCTTTATCACAGGAGCGCTCAGATCTATAGTGGATAGCTTCAGTTTGTTCGGGTCCTTCACCACGCTGAGCCCAGCAAATCGTGGATCGTTCGGATCCATGGGAAGTGTACCGAATTCATGCTGCCCACTGCCCAGGCCGATGACGAAATACTGTGTGGCAGGCGGAAGACAGGTCTCATCATTACACGTCATGTATTCGAACATGCCGGTTACCCTGGCCGCTGGATCGGAAGATGAGATACGATGCGTAAAGGTGGCCGATCCCTTGAACTTCTTCACCTGCATATCGAAGACCACATCATGCCCTTCAAGCACTTTCGAACCTGTCTCGGCCGCCGTTCCTTCCACGGTGATGCCCTCCTTCGGATCGATAGTGAAACTTGTAGGCCATGGCCCCATATCGCCGTAATTGTTCTGCGAGTACACGGCCCAGCCTTCAGCGATCTCTGCCCGCACACTGATCTCAAAGAGCCCTTGTCCTACCTCCTTGGATGACATGGTGAGCTTCACGGGCTCCATCGGCTCTTCACCTGCCCCGACCTGTGCGATCGCAGGCAGTAAGTGCATCATGAACGAGAGTAAAAGGAAGATCGATCTCATCATCACTTGAAAGCTTCTATGGTGATCTTGATCGGCACCACTACCGGCGGCAGGCAGGTGCGATCGTTGCACACCATGTATTCAACTTCTCCTTCCACTGCGAAAGATCCCTTGGTGATGGATCGGATCGTCATGGTGAAGACCGGTTCGCCTGAGTGATGCCGCACGATCGTCTGGAAATTGGGATCGAACTCTTCCACCGGCTCGGGTTCCTGCAAGGGCTTCAACACTTCGTACCGATCGCTTTCCTTGAATCGGAACACGGTCGGCAACGGCCCATCCTCATTGGGCAGCGTGGTGGCATAGATGTGCCAGCCAGGTTCCACCATGGCGGTGATCTTCAGTTCCACGAGACCTTTGTCTCCCGGCAGGGACGCGAATTTCCACTTCACGGGAGATGAGAGGGGAAGACCAGCCAGAAGTGCAAGAAGTGTCAACAGGATCATGGCCGTGGTGGTAGCACAAAGTTAACCA
Organism: Bacteroidota bacterium; assembly: GCA_023430325.1. Lineage (GTDB taxonomy): Bacteria > Bacteroidota > Bacteroidia > Flavobacteriales_F > PHOS-HE28 > PHOS-HE28. The sequence continues at coordinate 7,185 of JAEZAU010000007.1, forward strand.
AGGTGGTATTCTGCCACCCAAGTCGCTCGCCCGATCCTTGTGATCCTAAGCGGATCGGCAGGTGACTACGGAATATCGATGCTCACTACGCGCGAAACAGGTATGGACATGCCGTATTTCAGCACGATGTTGTCCGGATCATATGCCCAGATAGTGGTCTCCACGGCCTTTACACCTTCAGAATCCTCGAAGATGATGCGGCATTTACCGTGTTCTGTGTTGCCCAACCGCGCGGCCTCATGCATCCGCTCCATTATCCGGCGCCTCTCATGTTCGCTCAAAAGCAGCGGCTGGCGCGGAAAACGTAGCATTGCGATCTCTTCCTTGGGAATGAGTGTGGCAGTGATCACAGGCATGGCTTTGTAGTATTGGGACGCATGAATATAATATCATCTTCGATCGGATAGTCCTATTGTTCATGGATTTTCATATTTCCCGCTCATGCCTACTGTTGCAGAAAGACCTTTATCCCTGTCACGGAACCGCTGACCCTTGTAGTCCTGCTTCAGCCTCCTGCCACTCCAATCTTGCGATCATTAACATCTTCCTATTTATATCGCCTTGGTGAAAGGCGATCCGGCTTGCAGGCCGATCCTAGCTTTGCATAAGAACAAATGCGCGGTGATGAGCGAGCATCTTAGGCAGATCGGCAGTTATCTCGGCCATCTGGTGAAGTCACGTACACGGCACGGTGTGCACAGTCCGTTCGTGTATGAGCTCATCTCCCAGGTATTGCGCCCAAGCGATCCTGTAGAAAAGGCTGCACCCTTAGAGCGGCTGCGGGAAGATCTCATGCGTAGCGCTCAGACCATTCGTGTCAACGACCTGGGCGCCGGATCGAAGATGTTCGATCTGCCCATCCGCCGTGTCTCCGATATAGCCCGCAACTCGGCCAAACAGCCCAAGCATGCGCAGATGTTGTTCCGGCTGGCGCGTTATTTCAGGCCTGCCGAAGTGGTGGAACTGGGTACTTCGTTCGGTATCTCCACGCTCTACATGGCCCTTGGTGCAGATGAAGGGCGGGTGCACACCATAGAAGGCTGCCCGCAGACGGCACGCATCGCCCAGCATCACTTTGAACTGCTCGATCGCAAGAACATCGTTCCGGTGTTGGGTAGTTTCCGTGTTCGGTTGCCTGAGGTGCTGCAGAAGATCGGCCGGCTGGACATGGCCTTCATTGATGGACACCACGCGAAGGAACCCACGCTCGATTATTTCAAGCAGTGCCTTGGCCGGTCCCATAATGACACAGTGATCGTGCTCGATGATATCCACTGGAGCAAGGGCATGGAAGCGGCGTGGGAAGAGATAAAGGCCATGCCGGAGGTAACTGTCACCATCGATATCTACCAGATGGGGATCGTCTTCCTGCGGAAGGAACAGAGCAAAGAGCATTTCGTACTGCGGTACTGAAGTGCGCCCATCTTTGCGCCATGAAGATCTATACCCGCACCGGTGACAAGGGAGATACAGGTCTGCTCGGTGGCGCACGTGTGCCCAAGAACGATCCGCGGATCGAAGCGTACGGGACCGTTGATGAACTGAACAGCCACGTGGGGATGTTGCGCGATCTGTGCGCTGCGCATCACACCGATCTGCTGATCGATATCCAGAACATGCTCTTTGCGATCGGCTCGCGTCTCGCCTCGCGTAATGATGCCGAAGCCGATAAGTTCAAGGTTCCACAGATCACCGAAGCACATATCACCGCATTGGAAACGGCCATGGACCGCATGGATGCCGACCTGGAGCCCATGCGCAACTTCATTCTGCCGGGCGGTCATCCCGCCATTTCGCAGGCCCATATCTGCCGCACCGTATGCCGCAGGGCCGAACGGCGTGTCATCGATCTGGCCTCCGCTGGCAACGAGACCCCCCCGATCGTGATCCGATACCTCAACCGTCTCAGCGATCTTTTCTTCATGCTGGCGCGCCATCTGGGCCAATTGCTCCAAGCCGCGGAGATCCCCTGGAAGCCCGATCGCTGAAGCTTTCGCCCATCGCGATTTTTCAACCGTATTGGCACAGGTCTTGAACGGATGGGGCAGCGACATATATTTGCGCCCGTTTCACGGAACCCACCCGGCATTCGGCCATGTACTGGACACTAGAACTTGCCTCCTATCTTGAAGATGCGCCCTGGCCGGCGACAAAGGATGAATTGATCGATTTCGCCATGCGCACAGGCGCACCGCTTGAAGTTGTGGAGAACCTGCAGGCCATCGAAGATGATGAAGAGGTCTTCGAAAGCATCGAGGACATCTGGCCAGATTATCCTTCCAAGGAGGATTTCTTCTTCAACGAGGACGAATACTGAAAGCGCTTCATCGCATTTTCCACCCCTGTCGCACATGGCAGGGGTTCTTCTTTTTATCGGGGTGTGTCCCTGCGGGCCGGGTGCTCCGCTGTGGCCGGCTCGTGCTGGCGGCCAAGGCTGGCGCTGCGGGGTCACTGCGTGCCTCCTCGCCTGCCGCCCTGGCAACGCCATCACATCACCGGGCCGCCGCTGCGCCCCCTCACACAGATCCGACCAGATGATCATATGTTCAACGCGCAATGCATCATCATCCGAGTCAGATGATCATCTGATCATATCTGATCGATTTCCGCCGATCTGTCAGTACCGTTCTGCGGTCCAATTCCTGCTCAGAGGCTACCCCATACCTTTGCAGGCCTTATAAAAAGCACACACGCCCGCGCGTGATCTTTCAATAGCAACATGATCGGTTCCCTTTCCAAGGCCCTCAAGGGCATCTTCGGCGACAAAGTCCAGCGCGATCTCAAGGAAGTACGTCCACTGGTGGATCGCACCAAGGAGGAATTCGCAAAACTGCCCGGCCTCAGCCATGATGAGCTCCGCGCCCGATCTGCAGCCTTGAAGGCCCGCGTGGCAGAACGTACCCGATCCACAGATGAAAAGGTAGCGGCGCTTCGCAAAGAGATCGAGGATGATCCGAGAATGGACATCACCGAGCGTGAACAACGTTATGAGCAGATCGACAAACTGCTCGCCGACAGCCTAACGGAGATCGAAGAAGTATTGGAGGAGATCCTTCCTGAAGCTTTCGCGGTAGTAAAGGAAACGGCGCGGCGCTTCAAGGAGAACAGTGAGTTGCGTGTCACCGCCACCGATCTCGACAGGGAACTCGCCATCAAACGGCCCGATGCCATCCGCATCGAAGATGGTAAGGCCGTTTGGAAGAACACCTGGATCGCTGCCGGTAATCCGGTGACATGGGACATGGTGCATTACGATGTGCAGCTGATCGGTGGTGTGGCCCTGCACAAAGGGAAGATCGCCGAAATGAGCACCGGTGAAGGTAAGACGCTGGTGAGCACCCTGCCGGTCTTCCTCAATGCGCTGGCCGGGCGCGGCGTGCACCTGGTTACGGTGAATGATTATCTGGCCAAACGTGATGCCGAGTGGATGGGACCCATCCATGAGTTCCATGGCCTGCGGGTGGATTGCATAGACAAGCACCAGCCGAACAGCCCCGAGCGCCGCAATGCCTACATGGCCGACATTACTTACGGCACCAACAACGAATTCGGCTTCGATTACCTGCGCGATAACATGGCGCATACCCCATCGGCCCTGGTGCAGCGCAAACATCATTTCGCCATCGTGGACGAAGTGGACAGCGTGTTGATAGATGATGCGCGAACTCCATTGATCATCAGTGGACCCACACCGAAAGGGGAGATCCACCAGTTCGATGAATACAAACCACGGATCGAAAGACTCTATTCAGCACAACGCCAATTGGTCACCAAACTCCTTTCCGAAGCAAAGGAGAATTTGAAGGGCCTGGCCGACGGAAGCGCCTCGAAGGACCAACTGGAGAAAGGCGGCATGGCGCTATTGCGCGCCCATCGCGGACTTCCGAAGAACAACGCCCTCATCAAATTCCTCAGTGAACCGGGCGTGCGCGCGCACCTGCAGAAGACCGAGAATTTCTACCTGCAGGATCAGGGCAAGGAAATGCCGAAGGTTGATGCCGAATTGTATTTCACCATCGATGAGAAACAACACGGCATCGAGCTAACTGAAAAAGGTGTCGATCTGATCAGTGGTGATGTGAACGATCCCACTTTCTTCATCATGCCCGATGTGGGCGGTTCCATCGCGGAGATAGAAAAGAGCGGAGCTGCCACGGAGGAAAAGGCTCGCCGGAAAGATGAGCTTCTGCGTGATTTCGGCATCAAGAGCGAACGCATCCACACGGTAAACCAATTGATCCGCGCGTACGCTCTTTATGAGAAGGACGTGGAGTACGTGGTGATGGACGGCAAGGTGAAGATCGTGGATGAACAGACGGGTCGTATCCTGGAGGGTCGTCGTTACAGCGACGGTCTGCACCAGGCGATCGAGAGCAAGGAGAAGGTGAAGGTCGAAGCTGCCACCCAGACCTACGCCACCATCACGCTGCAGAACTACTTCCGCATGTACCACAAGCTCGCGGGCATGACGGGCACCGCCGAGACCGAAGCCCAGGAACTCTGGAACATCTACAAGCTGGATGTGATGGTGATCCCCACCAACCGTCCCGTGGTGCGAAATGATCATGAGGATATGGTCTTCAAGACCAAGCGCGAGAAATACAACGCAGTGATCGAAGAGATCGAGAACCTTCGTAAGGC
>JAEZAU010000010.1 GCA_023430325.1 Bacteroidota bacterium
GTTCCGGCGGAAGTGTTCAACTTTCAGCACAGGTCTCTTCTCCTGTCAACACGGTCTATTGGCAGGGCGGTTCAGGGACCTTCAGCGATCCGAACGGTCTTTCCACCACTTACATCGCAGGGCCACAGGATACCGGTGATGTGATCTTGGAATTCTGTGCTGAGAACGCATGTGGAGAGCCGGTCTGCGCGAGCGTGGTCATTGTGGCAGGACAGGATCCGCAAGTGACCATCATCAATGGCGACACCATTCCGATCTGTATGGGTGATGTGATCGACCTCGTTGCGATCGGTAATGGCGACCTTGAATGGAATACCGGAAGCACGAATGACACGCTGACCATCGATAGTCCAGGAACGTACACCGTACATATGGAAAATTCCTGCGGATCGGATTCAGCGAGCGTGGTCGTTCTGGAAGGCATCGCTCCGATCGCACAGATCATGGGAGACACCACGCTTTGCGAGAACGATACCGTGATCCTTTCTGCGATCGGAGGCATCAGTTATCTATGGAACACCGGCTCTACGGATCAAACGATCGATGTGACCGGTGCGGGTGAGTATTGGGTCATTGCGATGAACGGTTGCGGATCGGACACGGCATTCATTCAGATCGATCCCGGGGTTACGGCGGCCTTTGTCTATGACGCCGATACAGACCTTGTGCCCGTTGAAGTGACATTCCTGAACCTTTCCGTTCCTGATGATGTGGACTATTTCTGGGAATTCGGCGATGGCTCATCCACCACGGAGGATTCACCAACACATTTCTATACATCACCGGGCTCCTTCGTGGTGACGCTCACTGCGATGGATGGTGATTGCCAGAGCACCGTCAGCTCCATCATTATTGTTTCTGCGAGCACCGTGGATCCCGGACTTGAAGAAGTGGAGAGTTCCATTGCCGTACCCAATGTCTTCACGCCGAACGGGGATGGGAACAACGACCAGCTGGAACTTCAAGCGGTCAATATCACTTCAGTGGAAATGGGCATCTACAACCGTTGGGGCCAGAAGATCTATTCCATTGAACTGCCGCGCCAGATCTGGGATGGCCGAAGCTTTTCCGGGGAACCGGCCACGGAAGGGACCTATTTTTTCGAGCTTAGGGCTGCAGGAGGAGATGGAAAAGAGCATGAACTTCGTGGTTCGTTCACGTTGATACGCTGATCCTTCAGACCTTTGCACTCCGCCCGTCCGGCGGCCAATGCCTGTGCAGAAGCTCCTCCTTTTCCTTGTGATCTTGTTCCAGGTGCAGATGGCCATCGCGCAATGTGGTCCATATATCTCCACTTTCCCGTATTCAGAGGACTTCGAAACAGATGCAGCCTGGGCCTCTGGTGGCACGGATAATGACTGGGCCTGGGGTACGCCGGCACACCCGCTTATCAATACAGCAGCCTCAGGAACGAAGGCATGGTGCGTAGGTGGCTTGGCTGGAACTTTCTATAACTACGGCCAGCAGAGTTGGCTTGAGAGCCCGTGCTTCGACTTCAGTGCATTGCAATATCCATGGATCACTTTCGAATTGTTCTGGGAATGCGAGCAGCAGTATGATGGTCTCGGCTTCCAGTACTCGTTGGATCAAGGTAGCACATGGACCAATGTGGGATCTACTGCATCACCAACGAATTGCCTTCAACAGAATTGGTTCAATGCGGACTACATCAATTCATTGGACCTTGCATCACCGAAACAAGGCTGGAGTGGCCGCGTGGGCCCAACCGTAGGAAATTGTACGGGTGGAAATGGTAGTGGCGAATGGCTCACCGCCTCTCATTGTCTCACGGATCTTGCAGGTGAGCCAAGCGTGAAGTTCAGGTTCATCTTCGGCGCTGGCACCACATGCAATGATTACGATGGTATCGCGATCGATGATATACAGATCGGTGACGCACCGCCCAATGATGCGGGCTTCACCTTTCTCTGCCAGGGCAATACGATCGACTTCACCAGCACTTCATCACTCTGTCCCTCAGGTCTCTTGTGGAATTTCGGAGATCCTGCATCCACCAACAATTCGGCCAACGGTACGGCTGTGTCCCATACCTATCCAGGTCCCGGCACCTACCAGGTCACCCTTACGGCCAGCGGTCCTTGCAATGCTCCTTCCACGGTGATTGTTCCTGTGACCATTGTGGACGTACAGTTGGCGACGATGGATCCTGGTTGCGCCGGGAATGACGGGTCCATCAGTGCGGCGATCTCTGGCACTGCATCAACGCCAGATCTTGAATGGGATCCACCGGTAGGCACGGGAGCCGCCCTTGCCGGATTATCGGCCGGCACTTATACACTTACCGTCTCAGGGAATGGGATCTGTACTGCACAAGCTTCAGCCACGCTGGTACAGCAGAATTCCGCATTGGTGGTGCAGATCGAACACCAGGACATCAGTTGTGCAGGTGATGCTGATGGATCGGCAACAGCTATCGCCAGCGGATCGGCTCCTTTGAACATCACATGGTCCACAGGTGAGAATGCTCCTTCCATCTCCGGGTTGAACGCCGGTAATTATTCAGTGACCGTTATCGATGCAGCTGGCTGTGAGGGATCGGCAAGTGTGACCATTGATGAACCGCCACCTTTCACCTTGTCCACTCCCGGGATCATCTCCATCTGTGGTGGATCGAGCGTGGACCTTGAGGTGCTTCCCACAGGAGGCACCGGGCCGTTCGATCTGGTCTATGATCCGGCGGGTCCTGTCGTAGCTCCAGATTCCACTACTCCATATACTGTGGATGGTACCGATGCGAACGGTTGTACGGCTTCGGCCGATGTTCTCGTGGAGGTGGGTGGTCCGGTGCAGCCGGAATTCACCATTTCGCAACTGGAAGGTTGTTCACCGCATTGCGTAACGCTCACAGCTCTTGGGAACGGCAACTTTGATTGGGACCTGGGAGATGGATCCTTCGCTACCGGTGCCACAGTGGAGCACTGTTATGATGCCGGCGAATTCCAGGTGGAGCTCACCGTAACGGATGATGTCGGGTGCAGCAGTTCAGCGGCCTCGGACAGCTTGATCGTGGTGCATGGAACGCCTGATGCCTCGTTCATCGCCGATCCGCCGGTGACCACGATCGAACATCCTGATGTGCAATTGGTACAGCTCACAGCGGGCATCAGCGATTGGATCTGGACCATCAACGGCGAAGAAATGGATCAACAGGACTTCTCTCCGCTGATCACGTTCCCTTCAGTGGATTGTTCTACGATAGGGCTTTCGGTGTTCACCGCGCTGGGTTGTTCAGATCAAGAGGAAGTGGATATCTGTATCGAGGATTCCTTTCATGTTTTCGCGCCGAATTCATTCACGCCCAATAACGATGGCATCAATGATGAAATGTTCGTGATCACCTCAGTTCGCGACCCCGAATACTTCGAATTGCGGATCCATGACCGGTGGGGTGCCGCGATCCATGTGAGCAACGATCCGTTCACTGGCTGGAATGGCGAGGGCATGCCGGATGGCGTATACATCTGGATGCTGCGCATGCGCGATACGCTGGGCGCCATACAGGAGCGGAGCGGCCATGTGACCTTGTTCAGATAGGTTCAGTCGATACTGTCGCGGGTCACCTGCATACGGTCTATCTCCTCTTTCAAACGTTCCACTTCGGCATCTCGTTGCTGCAACGTTCGATCGCGATCGGGCAGCTGACCGTTGTATTTATTGACATCGGCCTGCAGCTCAGATTCGCGTTCCATCCACTTCAATACTTGCGCATCGGCCTTGGCCAGTTTTCTTCGTATGCGTAACAAGCGCTGCTGATCACGAGGTTTATCTGTCACTTCAAGCTTTCGTTGCAGGCCGATCACATCTCCCTCTATCTCGGCTTTTTCGGCCTGTGCCTGTTCACGCTTCAAGCGTGTCTGTTCAAGTTTATCCTGTGCCCTCTGCAATTTGTTCTGGATCTTCTGTTGTGCAGAGGCCGCTTTGTCCGATCGATGCTTCGCTTTGTCCAATTCCTTCTGTTTGCGTGCGATCTCATCTTGTACGATGGCTTGATTATACTTCACCGCCAGATCGTACATGTATCGTTGCTGTGTGCCATCATCCTGCAAAGGCGTTGAATCGTTCATTGCGAACGCAAGAGTGAGCAGGGCCAGATCGGCCTTCCGATCGCTTTTGGCCTCGGCCATGACAACGATCGGTGAGGGGCTCAATTCAGGTACGATCACGCCACGCGCTACAGTAGGATGACGGCCTGAAATATCGCGACTTTGTGCCCGAATTTCGTTCCTCCACAATTTAAAGGCATCGTTCGCCCGGGCACCATGAATGGTAATGGTATGTGCAGGGAACTCCACATTATTCACCTCCAAGGCGTTGGGAACCACCGTTATCACCGGGGGCTGTTCCTGCGCGCCTGGAATTGGTGAAGTTTCCTGTGCCTCAGCACGGAACGCAAAGCACAGGACAATGACGAGCAATAATGATCGGACAATGACGTAACGGTCCATGACGAACGTTTTGTCATGAGGGACAAGGCCCTTGCCGATCGGGCTCTAATGAATGTTCTGCAACTTATTACGTAATGAATCCACCAGGCGCTGCTGCTCGCTCATCCGCTGGCTATCGGCCTCCTTGCGTTCAGCAGCATCGGGTAGATCATCGGCAAGCTTGTTCAATTCGTTCTGCAACTTCACTTCCTTCTCCATCATACCGGCCACTTTCTCTTCGCCTTTGGCCAGCTCGGTGCGCGCCTTGGTCAGCTTCTTCAGGTCCTTGGGCTCATTGCTGAGGGTGAATTTCTGTTCATACCCTACGATCTCACTTTTGATGCGGGCATTACGGGCCTCTGCCTTGGTGCGGGACGCTCGTGACTTATCCAGTTCACCTTTCTTTTTGTTGATAGATGAGTTCAATTTATCCTGCTTCCCTTTGCTTTTCGCGGCTTTGTCATCGGCTCTGCCGAGTAATTTCTCCTGCTCATCGATCTGCCGCTGCACCACTTTCCTGTTAAGGTCCACAGCAAGTTCCCGCACAAACATTTCCTGCATGGCCGCGGAAGGAGGCGTTGTGCCTGTGGATGGAATGAATGCAATGTTGAATTTCGTGGACTTCGAACCCTTGTCATCCTTCACAGAGGCTATGACCGTGAGTGGATCTGCGGAAAGCTGTTCGAACCTGGTCCCGTTGGCGACCATGGGATCTGCGTTCACGAACACCGCCGCCTTCTTGGAAACTTGATCACGCCACATATGCGACACTTCCCTGGCATTGGTCTCATACACCTGGAATGAGAATCCTTCACGCATGGTATCAAGGTAACTCACGGTCGCAGGCACCACGTTGATGGCATGGTCCCATGTGAGACTGTATTTCAGCTTTTGAGCCTGGCCGGGAATGGCGAGCAACAGCAGAATGCTGACCTGTGTGATCCTTGGGTGTACCATGCATCAAAAGTATCCGTGGCAGGGATCTCTTGAATGACGATCGTTAGCTCATTTTCTTTTCACCGAGCATCTTCAAGGTCTCATATAGCCGGTGCAATGGAAGTCCCATCACGTTGTAAAAACTACCTTCTATACGCTCCACGGCCACATAGCCGATCCAATCCTGCACACCATACGCACCAGCCTTGTCCAAGGGAAGGTGGACCTTCACGTAATAATGGATCTCCTCGTCCGTCAATGGCCCGAAGGTGACCTGGCTTTCATCACTGAAACTGTGACGTGGACCGGCCGTGGTGATGCAGACGCCGGTGATCACACGGTGAGTGGCCCCGGCCAGGGTCCTCAGCATTCGTTCGGCATCAGCATGATCCTCTGGTTTGTTCAGGAGATCCTTTCCGATCAGGACAGTGGTATCGGCAGTGATCAATGCCTGATCATTGGCCAGGGATCCTTTCCAGGCATCTGCTTTTTTGCACGCCAGGAATTCGGCCACCTTCTCGTGAGCGAGGTCTTCCGGCGGTGTTTCATCAATGTCCACACTGGTGATCTCCACGGGCAGGTCCAGGCCTTGCAACAACTGGCGGCGGCGGGGTGAGGCACTGGCGAGCAGGAGGCGCCACGGAAAGATCGGTGGATGCATCAGGACAGATATGGGATCAAGAGCGAATAGCATACGGCCATGGCCATTGCCAGTTTGGTCATCTGCCCGGCACGAATGAATTCCGATCTGTAATGGGCCTGGTAGGTGAAGCCTGCGGCCAGCAGCAATGGGAGTATGACGCCGATCCCGATATACCAATAAGTGATGTTATCACCGGGAAAGACCATGCGCAGCGCCACGAGGCTTAGGATGAGCATGGCCAGGTGGAACATTGAAAGGGCGCGCGCCCACGGCATTCCCCATACGATCGGTACGGTTCGGCATCCCCCCGCAAGATCGCCCTTCACATCGGCCATGTCCTTTTGTAGTTCCCGCACCAGGGTGCTGGCAAAGGCGAACACGGAATATCCAAGGATCCAGTACCAGAGCACCTCGAACGTGGGTGAGAAACCCTGCCCATCGATCAACTGGACCACCTGCCGGTGGGCATGGACCCTTTCCAACAAAGGGATCTCATACAATCCCACGGTCAATGGCACCAGGGCCGTTAGCAGGGCGATGATGATGTTACCTGCGAGCAGGCGTTTTTTCAGATCGGTGCTATAGAGCCAGAGGCTTGCGATGGCGAACAACGGGATCAGGAGAGACCAGAGCATGTTGGTGCGCCAGGCCACGAAGGCGAACAACAAAAAACCTGTGGAGCTCATCACCAGATGTGCCGTCATGGCCACACGTCTCTTCACCGATCGGCCCACTATCACTTCATCCGGCTTGTTGATCCGATCGATGCGGATATCGAAATAGTCGTTGATGATGTTACCGGCAGCGGCGATGAGTATCGTACCGATCACCAGCAGAATGAAAAGATGGAGCGGCACCTGGGCACCGATCTCTTCAATGTAGGCCAATGATGGATCTATCTCCAGTTGTGTGATCAGATCTTGCTGGCCACGCTTAAGATTGCCTTCGATCACACCGTAACGCATGAGGAACATGGTGCACGCGATGATCGCCAGGTTGATCGGGCGCGTGAGCTTGATGAAGGAGATCATGATAGGGCGCCGCAAACTTACTTCCGCATGATACGCTCGCTCATCCTCCGGTAGAGTTCCTGCAGTTCGCCATCCTCATTCAAGAGGTCGAGATGCTGCTGGATCGTGCTGCGATCGGCGCGAGCTGCCGGACCTGTAAGCGACTGCTTCGCACCGCGTTCTTCCACGTTCCTGGCTGATGTGAGCCAAAGGGATGCAAGCAGATCCGTGGGTAGATCGGTCTGTTGAAGGATCTTTTCGGCTTCCATCATCATGGCCACCGGAAAATTGCTGGCGAATACTGCGGCCAGATGCAATTTCTTCCGCTTGAGGTGATCTGCATTTACCACACGTTCGCTCAGGCGAGACGAAAGATCCCTGATGATCGCGATGCATGGATCGTTGTTCCCATCTATCACCAGCGGTACATGGGCCAGATCGACGGGGTCTACACCACCAAAGGTCTGTACCGGCCATATGACGCCACGCATGGAATGGGGGAGAAGGAGGTCCGTGGATGAAGCTCCTGATGTATGCACGATGACCGCGTCACGTGGGCGTAATGCTCCCGCCACCTCTTCGATCGCATCATCCTTTACCGCCAGGATGATCACGTTCGCATGGGAAGGTGGATCATCTATGGTATAAGGAACAGTGTCTGCCTTGGTCGCCAGCGCGGCCGTCTTCTGTGCGTTCCTGCCGGCAATGCCGATCAATTCAGCACTGGAGCGGGCGAGGGCATGCGCGAGATGGAAAGCCAGGCGGCCGGTGCCGATCAGCAGGACCTTCATGCACCAAAGATCGGTCGAACACGATCATGCGCGCTGTTGATCCAGCTGCTTGGGCAACTGCTCGTCGATCCGCGGGCCTTTCTTCATCGAAGGGCGCTGCCGTACTCTTTCCCTTACGGCCATCAACGTACCGATAAAGAGAAGGATGCAACCTGTCCAAAGGATATTGATCCCCGGGAAGACGATCGCCTGCATCACCACGAACTCGGTCTCGGCGATATTGAGACCCAGCTTCAACTCACCGTTACGTTCAGGATCAGGCGAGACCGTGGCGAGCCCATACCGGATCTTCAACGCCTGCAGTTCCGCGGCTTTTCCGGCCACGGGCTGGCCATCGGCATAGATCACGATCGGCCTCGCATCGAACCACCGCGCAGGGTTGTACAGATCGCGCACCCTGAGCTTGGCTGAATATACCGTGTATCGTTCTCCGAGCATGCTTCGGGTTACACTGTCCTTCACGGTGAAGACACTGTCCACTATCACCAGGCTCGATGGCGTGATGATGGTGTCACCGACGTATTTCTCATAAAGGCGATCGGGCATCCAGCCATCGTTCGCCGTGTCCGGATCCACCGACAGGTCTGCATACCTGATGTGCGTATAAAGATCGCGATGCAGCCAATGCTTGGTGCTCGGTTCCGCTACATTCCCGAACCTTGGATTGATCTGTACGAAAGGCTCCAGATCGAAGAGCTTTGCTCCCGGTTGCGTGGGGCTCCATTCGGGAGTGTTCCAAAGAATACGTTTGGAATAGTCTTCGAGAGCCTCCCAATGCTCCTGCATGTCCGTGAGGTAGTTCGGTGATGCCTCATGATCCTTGCGGGCGCGCATGAGTATGTCGCCCACGCGCACCGTATCTCCCTGGGAATATCTGCGTGGCTCAACTTCGAAATAATCAACACCGTAGTAGAGATTGCCGGTCTCTTCACGCTTTTGTTTGTAGGTGACGAAATATTCGCCCATCTGCACGGTGTCGCCACGGTAGAGCAGGATATCTGAACTATTGCTGAACTTCTCGTTCAGGTAGCGCAGGTCCATGCTCTTGGTGTTGCGGCTCATCTCGTTCTTGCGGCCGGTGCTGATCAACGCGCCCAGTAAGATCAGCGCGAAACCCACATGCGCCACGGAGGGACCGGCCTTGGCCAGGTTTCCCTTCAATATCTTGAATATGTAGCCGGCATTGGCCGTGAACGCGAAGGCCGTGGCGAAGAACAATGCGATCAGATTCAACTCGGCCAGCTGGTATTTCAGGACCATCGATCCGATCACTGTGAGAAGGACAGCTGCGATCAAGGGAGCGATGAGATCTCGCATCACCTTCTTCCGATCGCTGCTCCTCCACCGCATGTATTGCGTGAAGGCGACCAGCAACGAGACAAGGAAGGCGAAAGGCACCTGCCATTTATTGTAGTGGGCGATCGCTTCACCGGGCGGAGCGAGCTTCGCATCGGCAAGGCCGGAAATGAAGGAACTACCGGTCTTTTCGCCGAGCCAGCTGAATGCCGGCCCGAACGGCTCCAGCAAAAGATTGAATACAGGCACCGATGTGCTGAAGGTGATCTGTGCCGCGCTCAGAAGAAGCACAAGTGCCGCGATGAACAACCAGAACTCACGTGACCATAAGGATTCCTCGGGGTCCTTGCTGGAGAAGTTGGTGCGGTAGGCCTGGATCAATGTGCCAATGCTGATGGCACCGAAAAGCAATATGGCAGCCACATGAAGTTCAAGCAGCACACCGATCACGAGCAATGCCACGGAGATCAACGCATAGAACGAGCGGCTGCTCCTTTCCATCAGTAACATGCCCACGGAAAGCGCAATGAAGAACAACAGGAAGAGCAACAACCCGGGTAGCATTCCATCACCGGTGAAGCTGTGAACGCTGGTGTCACCAAGAACGCCGCTTCGTGTAAGAAAGGTGGAGTAGAGTACAAGTATGAATGTGATCAGCGTGAGCAGGTAGGTGCTGAACATGCTGTCACTGCGTTTCTCTCCCGGCTTCGGCTCGCGTTTGTTCACCAGCATCAGATGACCTGCAGCCACCAGCGTGAGCCATGGCACCAGGGATGCGTTCTCCACCGGGTCCCATGCCCAGAATCCACCGAAGCTCAACGCTTCATAAGCCCATGCACCGCCCATGAGGATCCCGGTGCCAAGCACCATGACGCCGAAGAAGGTCCAGGGCAGGGCAGGGGACATCCAACCGCGGCGATCACCGGTCCAAAGTCCTGCGATCGCATAGGCGAACGGCACCAAGGTGGCAGCGAACCCAAGGAACAAGGTGGGCGGATGGATCACCATCCAATAGTTCTGCAAGAGCGGGTTCAAGCCGCGGCCATCGGCGAATTGGGGGATCTGCTGCAGATAGCCCGCCATGTACGTCCATGGAAGACCGATGTTCTCGGGCAATTCGCGAATGAGCATGAATGGGCTGCTTCCGATCCTGGTCTCACCCACGTATATCCCCAGGATCATAGTGGCCAGGAAGACCTGCACCATGGCGAACACCGCCATGACGGGTGCCTCCCATTTACCTGCACGCGCAATGAGGATATTACCGAGCACCACGTGCCAGAACGTCCACAGTAGGAATGATCCTTCCTGTCCTTCCCAGAAACACGACAGTATGTACTTCATCGGCATGGCCGTGTTGCTGTGCTTCCATACGTAATCGTATTCGAACCAATGGTTGAACAGCATGATGAAGAGCACCACGACAATGCCCAGAACGGCGGCGGTATGCATGCGGAAGGCTATGCGTCCGGTGTTGCGCCATTCTAGTGAACCTCTGTTCGTGCTGAAGAAATAAGCTATAACGGCCAGTATGGCGCCAACGAAAGAGACCACGGTGAACAGATGTCCCAACTGGCCTGCCCACGTGTGTTCTCCTATATATCCGATCTCTTTCATGTCGCTTCAGTTGTCAGTTGTCCGATATCAGGTCAACCTCAACCCTCAACCCTCAACCTTCGACCATCCCCCCCTCATTGTACTTGCTGGGACATTTCATCAGCATGTCACGCGCATGGAATTCGCCATCCGGAGTGGCTTCGCCGATCAACACCAATCGTTCGCTCCGCTCAAAGTCCTGGGGCTTGGCCTTGTTCAGGTGTACACGGCATCTGCGGCCCTCCAGGTCAAGCATGGTGAAAGATGTGAGGCTCGCGTTGAGGCTTGGCTCATAGACGATCTCTTCGCTACGATCGAGCACACCCACAACGTGATATTCCTTTCCAGGATTGGCGATCGCTTCATCCAGGTCGGCATAGGTGCTGCTGTCATACAATGAGCCCACCAGCGCGGCAATGGCCACGGCGATGATCAGGATGGCGATGATGTGACTGCGTTTCATGATCTTCCCCTTTCGTTATTCAGGATCGCTTTCTCCAGCTTCGCCAACTTTCGTTCTTGAGCAAAGAGCCAGATGCCGATCCCCACTAGTATGATTGCCACCACGGCGATGACCGTGTTCATCTTGCCCGCCGCATGAAGGCTCTCTTCCAGCCACGATGGTGCGGCGTCCTGGGCCTGCACAGCGATCGGCAGGCAACACGACAACGTGATAAGGACCTTTATCGTCTTCGATCTCATGTCGTCATGTGGTTTGATACAGCGGCCGTGGTAATGGCATGTTCGTGTTCCTCCATCGCATCCTGTACATTGAGCATGCGGTAGCGCAATCGATAGAGCCATATCGAAAGGAGGATCCAACCGGCAACGGCCGGATAGAAGACCGTGCGCAGATTATCGTCAAGGTCGTATTGGTTGAAGGCGGGATTGCCGCCGCTACCGGGATGCAGGCTGTCGATCTGGTTCAGGCGCGGCACCACCAGCAGGAAGAGCACCAGTAACATGAAGGCGAAGATGTTGTACACCGCAGCGAGCTTGGCCCGGCGATGAGCTTCGGTCACCGATCCGCGAAGCACCAGGTAGGCCAGGTATATCAATGCGGTCACCGCCGCTCCGTTCAGCTTCACATCGTTGGTCCACCAGGCCCCCCATGTAGCACGCGCCCATACCGATCCCGTGGCCAGGCCCATTGCGCAGAACAGCAGACCGACATGTACGGCGACCGCAGCTCCGCGATCATGCCGCAGATCATTGGTGCTGAGCGTGCGGATGCTGTGGTACAGCGAAACGGCCATGATCGCCATCATGGTGAACCACATCGGCACGTGGAAGTTCAGGTTGCGTATGCTCTCGTAAAGAATGCTTCGGTTCGGAAAGTTGAATTCACCGGATCCAATTGTGGTGGTGGCCGCCGCCTCACACCCTTCCGTGGCGGAGCCTTGCCCCGTCCTGTCATGGAAGATCGCGTTGGGCAGCCCCAGACGACCGACACCGGGCTCATGGACCACCAGGGAACTGAGGTTCTCCCTTACTCCTTCAGGCACGGTGAATCGGGCCTCGATAAGATCATTCCTGATGGCTTTCACCTGTGATGCACAGAAACGATCGCCACCATTGATCAGGTAAACACCGTATCCATCTGTGAAATGCGTGTTGTATCCCTTGATCGTGAGCACAGCATCACCAACGGCCAGCCGATCGGGAGAAACATGCACCAATGCCGGGGCCAGCGGAGCCCGCAATGCCATGATGGACGCGTAAAGCAGCAGCCCCAAGGCCAGGAATTTCCACCAGTGCCGCATTATTCCCGCCAAAGGTACGGGAAGAGCAACCATGCCAGAGTGATGGTGATCAGGTCCAGCAGCAGCGTACCTCCGAGGTACGTTCCTGTAACGATCCAGCTCACGCCATCAAGCGCCAGCTTGCTAGCGCGCATAACGGCAAGAAGCAGCGGCAATACCAGTGGAAAGCCAAGTACGGCCATGAGCCCCAGGCCATTACCTGCCCGTGCGGCGATCGCTGCTATCAATGTGAGCACGGTGGCCAGACCAATGGCACCCAGGGCAACGGCCAGCACGAACTGCGGAACATCGGCCTCCTGCAGAACATGGCCACCCATGAACAGCACGTAGAACAACAGGCTCAATAAGCCGAGGACCACCATGGTAACGGCGTTATAGAGGGTGCGGGCCAGAATAAGGCTGCGCGGATGCACGAGCGTATGGAGATACAGTTGCCGCCCCCTGTCCTCGCGTTGGAAAGATCTCATCAGCGCATTGAAGGCCGCGAACAGAAGAATGATCCAGAAGAGCGCATTCCAGGTGGCGGGGGACAGCCCGCCTTTCACCGCCAGATAGGCTACGTACACCGCGCTTATCACGTAGAGCAGCAGGCCACCCCATGCCGATCGCTGGCGAAGATCGAGCGCCACCTCAAGCTTCAGGATGGAGAGGATCTCTGCGGGCCGCATCAGCGGCGAAGGTATTGGCGCTAGGTGAATGGTCTTCTGTGAAAGGCGAACAGGCGATCAAGTTCCATTCACCATTCACCATTCACTTGGATCTGGGCGAATTTCTTCCGTGGCGTGGCTGCGCCTGCAACTCCTCGCTGCGCTGCGGGGTTTCCGGACTTCACCACTTACGCAGATCGGGAACGGGGCAAATGTTCCAATGATCGAAGGATGATCTTCTGGTCACTGCGCCAGCTGTGTGAGGGACATGAGTGGAAAGCCCGGAGGCCGCGTAGCCTCACCCCCAGCCCCTCTCCGTAAGAGAGGTCGCGAAGCGGACTTTCTGCATATTGGGCTGAGGACTTGCAACGTTGGCCCGACAGCGGCCGGCGGCTCTTGCCGGCGGCCGGTGGCACACCCGAACCTACTTTTTCAGAACGGCCACCGCCGGATCGGTGTACACCATGTAGATGTCCATATAAGGCCGCAAGCCGGTGGGCAGATCGTGATTGAGCTCGGCAGGTATCACCAGCAACACTTTGTTCTCCCACTTGGCCGCAATGTGGGCCTTGTACTTCTTGAATAGCTTCAGTTTGGTGCGGCGCTTTTCGAACTGATCGATGCCATCGGGCCAGTTGCGTTCGTGGCTGCGAAAGACCACAGCTTCGATCTCCGCCTGGCTGAGGCCTCGTTTTTCCAGCGTGTGCAATGCGAGCGGATCCTGGGCCAGGTTGTATGTGGCGTAGACATATTCAGGCTGTGTTATCCTGGCCTTGGGCATGTTCTTCCAGCTGGGTCCCTTGCTGGCCCTGGGTCTTTCAGCGATCGGTGGTACGCCCAACCCCTCCGGCTTCATGACCAGGAAAAGATCTTCACGGCTGCGGAGATCTTCCGGCAGATGAAAGTTCTCTGCGGACGGAATATGCACCAACGCGAGTTGCTGCGCTTCATGGGTGAAGTTGCATAAGTGATAGGCCACCAGGTTCGGGAGTGCGCCGATATGGGCGGTGATCGCACTATCGGTGCGCAGCCCTTGCGGCCATTTGGCCACGGATTGCGCCTTTGTGATGCGGGCGATCAGTTCATCACTGAAGCCCGCTGCCTGCACCGCCGCTGCAACATGGCGATCGGTGGCCGGATCGATGTGCCGTACCAATGCCTGCGGATCGGTGATGCGTACTTCTTGCTGCGCGATGAGTTGACCGCACAACAGAAAAGGAACAAGGAAGGTGGAAATACGGGGGAACATATCTGCTTCTACGTTGTTCCATTAGCCGGGGTTCAATAAAAATGTGAAGAGTTCATGAACCTTCATCCTGTGCCGATCTTTGCGTCGATAAGAGCATCCTTGCCATCATGCGAAACTTGATGTTCATCGCCATTCCTGTGCTTTTGGCCTGTTCTCATTCCGATCGGGTGAAAGTGGGTCCTGTGTCTGTGCCGATCTCCAAACCATCCGTACCAGCCATGTCCTTCCATGAATTGAGCGCCACCGATATCAATGGCAACCTTTTGAAGATGGAGAGCTTCCGTGGGAAAAAAGTCCTGGTGGTGAACACCGCCAGCGAATGCGGCTACACCCCGCAGTACCAGCAATTGCAGGAGCTTTATGACATGTACAAGGAGAAAGGTCTGGTGGTGATCGGTTTTCCCAGCAATGACTTCGGTGGGCAGGAACCCGGTTCCGAAGCGGAGATCGCTTCCTTCTGCCAGAAAAATTATGGGGTCACTTTTCCAATGATGGCCAAGGTGAATATCAAAGGCGATGAGCCGCACCCTGTCTATCATTGGCTCACGAGCAAGGAACAGAACGGGGTGGATGATGCCGAGGTGGCGTGGAACTTCAACAAGTTCCTGATCGATGAGCAGGGAAGGTGGGTGGCCCATTATGGCAGCAGGGTGGAGCCGCTGGATGAGAAGATCCTGGCGTGGTTGGAGGAACAGTGACCGCGGTCTGATCATCTTTGCGCGGCAATGAAGAGCGATATTGTCGACATTCTTTGCATCACCGCGCATCCCGATGATGTGGAGATCAGCATGGCCGGCACCGTGATCAAGCAGGTGCAGGCGGGCCGCTCGGTGGGGCTGGTGGAACTGACCGCCGGTGAACTAGGCACACGTGGTACACCCGAGATACGTGCCGCCGAGGCTGAGGCCGCAATGGCTGTGCTGGGTGCACGGTTCCGCTATCAACTGGGAATGCCAGATGGCTTCTTCCGTGCTGACGAGGAAAGTCTATTGAAGGTGGTGAAAGTTGTACGCAGACATCGCCCGAGGATGGTGCTGACCAATACGCTCAGCGATCGACACCCCGATCATGGCAGGGCCGCCTCTTTGGTGGCCGAAGCGTGTTTCCTCAGCGGCCTGCGGCGGATCGGGACCGAGGATCTGCAGGCCCATCGGCCACAATTGGTGTTGCATGCGGTGCAGGACTACTGGCAGGAACCGCATGTCATTGTGGATGTCACCGATCAATGGCCCACGAAGGTCGAAGCGCTCGCCTGTTTCAAGTCGCAGTTCCATGATCCCGCCAGCAAGGAGCCGCAAAGCATGATCGCGAATCCTGATTTCATGCCTTTCCTTGAAGGCCGTTCACGGCAGATGGGCCGTTTGATCAACACCACGCACGGTGAAGGATTCGTCTGCGCACGGCCTCTCGGGGTCGAAGACCTCTTCCACCTGCACTGATCAAAGACCGATCAGCGATCGCAACCGCGTCGTTGTTCCGAAGCCAAAAAGTCTGTTCATCCAGTGGGCGTGCCATGGCCGATGAGGGATGTAGCCTTTCGGAAAGATCCGTTGGAATTCTTCGATCGCCAATTCTCGTTCCTGTTTCGCAACGATCGTCAGCGCACCGAAAATGTTCCGATCAAGGACATCGATCGCCTCTTTTTCCGACGGCCTCATGGCTGCGAGATAACCCCGGATCTTGTGCCGCAAATGGACGTAGCGGATCCAGTTATCGGTGATGTTCGTACGGCTGATGCTGCCTTCTGCACGCTTGAAGATCTCGGTCCCCACCGTTCGATCGAAGACCACGCGGCCACCGAGCTTCAATATCCTGTAGATCAGTTCATGGTCCTGGCTGCTCTTGAGATCTTCATCCCAATTGCCTGCGGCGATCAACGCTTCCCGTTGCCACAGGTTCCCACTGGTGGTCCCGCATTTTCCTTTGGCAAGGGCCAGCCACGGCCTGTCGTATTCCGCGCGCACGATCTCCTTGCGCCCGTTGGGATATTGGTTCTCGTAGTCGCCGATGATCAAGGATGGCAGATCGTGCTCCTGCGCGATCTTCATTTGCTTCGCGATCTTTTCGGGTCTCAACGTATCATCGGCATCAAGGAACTGCAGGTAGGTCCCATTGGATGCTTTCAGACCTGAATTGCGTGCGGCATTGGCACCCTTTCGTTCAGCATGCTGTAGAAGTTCGATCCGTGAAGGATGATCTTGTTGCATGCGATGAATGTTGGCGACAGTGCCATCGGTACTTGCATCATCCACACAAATGATCTGCAGGGCGCTGTATGTCTGTTGCAGGACGCTCTGCAGGCAGTTCCCGATGAAGGCCTCCACATTGCAACAGGGTATGATCACAGTGACCTTCATGCGTTGCAAAGGAAACGATCAGCGGATGCGTTGGAGAAGCCGCAGGATGCGTTCCCGGTCGTGCCGATCGAACATGAACGTGCGCAAATTGCTTCCGGTGATGTTCATGAACACGAGGCATTGATAGATGGTGTTGACCACGTACGCAGCTGAAGCGGTCATCGCGGCACCATCCATGCCATACGCCGGTATCAGCAACATGCCGAGCAGCAGTGTGATGATCACCCCAAGACCCGATCCGATCGCATTATGCATGTTGCGCCCCACACCGCTGAAATAATGGCTGAAGGCCTGTGAGGCCGCCATGGCCAGTATGCCCGGTGCAAGCAACAACACCAGTTGTGTGATGCCGGTGATCTCTTCGCCGAACAGCCATTGGTAGATGCCATCAGGTACCAGGATGAGCACCAGGATCACAGCCAGCGCCATACCGATGGCCAGTTTCACCGCAGTTATCGCAAGTTGCTTGTTCTGGTCGGCATTCTCCGTGTTGCTGATGCGGCCATAAAGCACTGCGCCCAGGCTTTTGGGTCCCAGCCACGCACTTTCAGCCAGTTGGTTACCGACGCTGTAAATACCCAGGGCCGCCACACCCTGGAAGCGTTCGATCAAGTAGTACGCAAGCCGGTAGTTCAACAGTTGAAGAAAGTTCGCCGTCTGGATGGAACCACCATGTTTGAGCATCGATCGGAGGACAGGTGTATGACCGTATTTCGGCGGGAATTTCAACAAGGAGACCAGGATCGATGAGCCGATCACAGCAATGATGAACGAATAATAACTGGCCACCACATAGTCCATCAACGATGGTCTTGGTGAGCCGCTTACAAGCAACAGGAAGACCCCGAGCAGCACCGCCGCCTGTATCACCTGAAGAAAATTGAATTGCGCGATCTTCTGTTTGCCAAGTAGAACGCTCAAGTGGATGGAATGGATCGAATGGATGAACGCCAGTATAACCACATGGAATTCCGTGCCGCGCGGAACAAGCTCCATGCGATGTACCGCCACCAGTGCGATGATCGCAGTGAAGAAGGCCCATCCGTAGCTGGGCAGCAACAAACCCTTCAGGCCATGCCGCGGTAGGAGGTAGACGATGGCCCCGCCACCCACCACATTGTTCACCAGCATGATGAAGGTGATGCCCAAAAGGACCAGGCTGATATCTCCCAGGCCTTCGGCACCCATCCGATGGCCGGCCAGCATGACCACGCCGAGGTTCATCAGTACGATGAACGTGCGGGTAGCGATGGTGCCGGCGATCGGTCGGATCATGCCTCGATGAGCCGTTTCAATCTTTCGATCTTCCTTTTCTTCACCTGTGCTTTCCGTTGTGCCACGGTGATGAAACGCTTGCCATCCACCAGGGTGACATCTCCCACCGCGGCAATGGTGTGGGTGCCTTTGTCATACATGCCACTGAAAGGACCTACATATTTGACAAGCTCCTCCTTGAAGGAGACCGGTGTGAGCTCGATGATCCGTGTTATCGCGATGCGGCCGCCATACGTCTCGCTGCTGTCCTGTGCGGGCCGGTACAGAATGCCATCCTTGTAGAAGGGTGTTCCGGCCGGCCGTGCCGATCGAACATCGAACTTCAACGGGTTCAACAGGTGTGGCGTGTACGGGCCTTCAAGCTGCTCGCTGTAATAGGCGTACAACGTGGTATTGCTCAACGGGGCCATCGATCCGAACAGCCACCAATGGCCTTCATGCTGGAACAACGTCGGATCGATCAATGGCAGATCCAGCAACCGGCAGATCTTCTCCAGACCTTCATTGTCCTCTTTCACGCGATGGAGATCCACCACTCCCTGATCATGACTTTCGGGCACTACGTAGACCGATCCATTGTATTGCACCACGTAGGGGTAGGAGAGATGCCCAGGCGAAGTGAGCATTTCGCGCGATCGCTTCAACACACTGTCACGCCGCGGGCGTACACGATGGATGCCGCCTTTGCCTTCCTGGTGATCGTATTTCTCATACAGCACATTGAGCGATCCGTCACTGCCGGTATACCCGAACGGATCGGCACGGAAGTTATTCGGTGAGGGCGGTGGAAGCCAGCGTATGTTCAGGCTGCCCTGTTCTTCGAGCAACATCGTTATCGGTTGGTACAGAACGCCGATGTTCCACTCTTCATGTACGTTCAGTTCCTGCCGGTGGAATCGAACTTTGTTGCGGAACTGCTTCCATATGAAACGAAGGAATTGAAAGTTATCCGGATACCGATACAATTCTCCGCGCTTCTCCGGCACTGTCCCGATCGCTGCTGAAGCATCGCCGGCCAACAATTGTTGCATCACCTGCGCCGGCCAGATAGCCGAACGTGACAGCACTGTATCCACGGTCTCCGATAAACCGTGATCGATGGTATGGAACCAACCCTGCTTCAGGATATGGCCTGCATCAAGTTCTTCGGTCAATCGTTGAAGAACGGCACCTGTGATCTTCGATCCTTTCATGATCTCCCACAGGCCTGGCGGCCCACCGCGGAATTTTTCGGGATCGCCGTGATGAAAACTCCACACGCCATATTTCGGAAGGCCGAGGATCTTTCCACCGAGAATGTTGAAACCGAAACGCAATAGGACATCCGGCTTGAACTCGTCCATCGATCGAAGGTCGGCCGCGCTGAAGTGTTCACGTCTTTTTTCGATCACAGGGCGGCAGTGCAGTTTCGGGATACTGGCCAGTTCTGCCGAGAGATCGATGGTGTCCATCGCCGACGGCTTGAAGAACAGTTTGCGATACTGCCTGTATAGGAATTGACCCAGCGGTGCTCGTGTAACGGCGGTGGTATCGTTCAACACCACAACCACGATCTGCACACCGGCTACCGATCGTAACTGCTGGATCGCGTCGGCCTGCCAGCGCTGGAGAACAAGGCTGTTGCAAAGAACGCCGACGCGGATCGTGGATGTACCGGAGCCGCTCATCCCAGCACTTGCTTGTAAAGGTCCATCAAGGCATTACCAACTGCGGTGTAACTGTAACGGTCGCTAACGGAATTGCGGATCTGCACAGGTGTGGACCTGAATTCGCGGCGGGCGATCCGAAGGATCGCGCCAGTGAGCGCAACATCATCTTTTGGAGCGATCAGGATGCCGTTCGCTTCCGTTACAAAGGCTGTAGGTCCGCCACACCGTGTGGCGATAACAGGCTTCCCCAGCGCAAGCGCCTCGCCGGTAACCACGCTGAAGGTCTCCACGTTGCTGTTTATGATGACGCAGCCGCACACGGAGATACGGTCCAGCACAAGATGGTTGGGCAATTTTCCATGGAAATGCACACAGCCCGGTAGCTGCAGATCGGTCGCCAGCTTTTCGAGCATCATTCTATCGGGCCCATCGCCGATGATGTCCAGCCGCAGTTCCTTATCCGTTCTTCGTGCCCCGGCGAACGACCGTAGCAGACCGCTCACGTTCTTGATGCGATCCACCAGATCGGCGACGATGAGAAAATGTTTCGGATCACCTTCCGCTGGCAAAGCCCGATCAAGACCGGGTACCACGTTCGGCAGGATCGAATAGCGATCGATCAGTCCGCGTTCCACCAGCGGATCGCCCAGCCATCTGCTGACCACAGTTACCGCTGCGGCCTTCGAGAACAGGAAGCGGCTCCATCCCTTAAAGAGCCATCCCTTCCGATCGAAAGTGCCATCGAGGTATTCACTGCTGTGCTCACTGATGATGAACGGTACGCGGTATCTGCGCGAGAGGCGCCAGGCGATCCATGCTGGTCGTACCAGCACATGCGCATGGAGCAGATCGGGCTTCCCGCGTTCCTCTTCGAAGATCTTGATCCCCTGGCGCACGGATCGCAAGTATGCAGGAAAATTCAGGATACGCCGCAGAAAGGCGTTGCTGACCGATGATCCCTTGTATCGGCAATGCAGCTCCCAGATACCGTCCTGTTCCACCACTTGCTGCATCTGATCTTGCGGCGCATTGCGATCGATGCTCACATAGAGCACTGAGACCTTTGCCTGTTGTGAAAGTGCGATGGCCTGTTTGCGGATGAAGTCGCCCAACTGCGGATCTCGCGGACCCGGGTACCATTTGGGAATGAAGAGCACATGCATCGGCCCCGGCAAAGTACGTGGTTGCGAACGATGCCGCCGCCCAGAACGGAAAAAGCCCCCTTTCAGGGGCTTTCGGGTGGAAGACCGGGCTTGAACCGGCGACCTTCGGAACCACAATCCGACGCTCTAACCAACTGAGCTACATCCACCAAATGCGTTCACCATGGGCGAACGGGCTGCAAAGATAATGAGGATGCTGAAGGTTGGATGTTGAGGTTGTTGGAAGTTGAATGGATCACTTGCCGAACAACCGCTTCAACAGACCTTTCTTCGGTCCCTTTTCGTCCTTCTTCGCGGGCACTTTCAGGTTGTTCTCATCGAACAGCTCCTTCACGATCTTGTCATAGCGATCGCCGCCTCGTTCTTCGTTCCGCTCCTGCCTTGGCTGCCGTGGCCGTTGATCGTTACGTTGCTGGCCGTTGCGCTGATCCGCGCGTTGTGGCCGTGGCTGCCGTGCACCTTGGGTCCGTCGTTCGCCCTGGGGCTGTCCTTCCCGCTGCGGATGTCGTTCTCCCTGGCGATCCCGGCGTTCATCATTGCGTTGCGGTGAACGTTGTTGCTGACCTCCTTCCGCGCGCGAATGATCGCGACGATGATCCGTCTGCCGGGCTCCCGGCCGCTGCTGCGGACGTTGCTCACGCGACGGGTTTCCATCATCGGTCCTGCGTGGGTCTGATGAACGGCGATCGCTGGTGCGTTTTGCGGGCTGCCCATTACGCGGCTGCCCGTTGCGCTGCCCTTGCGGCCTTTGCTGTCGGGGTTGACGCTCACGCGGTTCTTCCGGTGCGGCCTTTTTCGGACCTCCTGTCATCACGAACGCATGTTCGTTCTCCACCGGTATCTCCCGCTTGATCAGTCGCTGGATATCGCGCAGGTATTCCTTTTCCTCATGATCGCAGAAGGAGAGGGCGCGGCCGCTGGCGCCTGCGCGGCCTGTTCTGCCGATCCGGTGCACATAGGTCTCCGGAACGTTCGGCAGATCGAAGTTGATCACATGGCTCAATCCATCGATATCGATCCCGCGCGCGGCAATGTCGGTAGCCACCAGAACGCGGGTCTTCCCGGCCTTGAAATTCTTCAATGCGGCCTGGCGTGCGGTCTGGCTCTTATTGCCGTGGATCGCTTCAGCGGAGATGCCGTTCTGCAAAAGGACTTTCGCCACCTTGTTGGCGCCGTGCTTCGTGCGGGTGAAGACGAGCGCTTCCTTCAAAGAGGCATCACTGAGCAGATCAACCAGCAACTTGTTCTTGTCCGTGCGATCCACCATGAAGATCTTCTGATCGATGGTGTCGGCAGTGGTGGCCGGCGGGGTCACTTCCACCTTCACTGGATCGGTGAGGATGCTGTGCGCGAGCTTCGCGATCTCCGGCGGCATGGTGGCGCTGAAGAAGAGCGTCTGCCGCTTCTGCGGAAGCTTCGCGATCACCTTCTTCACATCATGGATGAAGCCCATGTCCAGCATGCGATCGGCCTCGTCCAGTACGAAGATCTCCAGCTTGTCCAGGTGAACGAAGCCCTGGCCCATCAGATCGAGCAAGCGCCCCGGCGTGGCGATGAGGATGTCGATCCCCTTATGCAATGCATCGGTCTGCGGTTTCTGGCCAACGCCACCGAAGATCACCGTATGGCGAAGCTTCAGATTCCTTCCATAGGCTGCGAAGCTTTCGCCGATCTGGATGGCCAGTTCGCGAGTGGGCGTGAGAATGAGGCAGCGGGTATGCCGGCGGCCCTGCGCCGGGGCTTTCTGGTCCAGCAACTGAAGGATCGGGATGGCGAAAGCGGCCGTCTTTCCCGTTCCGGTCTGTGCGCAACCTAACAGGTCGCGGCCCTGGTTCAAATGTGGTATGGCCTGCTCCTGTATGGGAGTAGGAAGTGTGTAGCCTTCGGTGTTGAGGGCCTCAAGGATCGGCTGGATTATGCCCAGCCTGTCGAACGTGGTACGTTCCATCAGTGATAAGATGGCATGGCCAGGCCATTGATCCTGGACACACCTTTAAAAGCATGTTCAAGTGTGAAGCCCGTTCAACCGGTCCGGCGGACAATGGTCCCGCAGGGGAAGGCGCCTGGACATCGGTAAGCGTAGACCTGTGGTGGTCTTTCGCGTAAGAGCTGGGCGCTCGGGCATGCCGCTCATTGTGATCGGCGGTGCAAATGTACGAAGATCGATCGGAACATTTCTATATTCACCACATCATACGGTACTCCATGAAACTGAAGATCAGTGTTATCGCATGCCTCATGCTGTTGCATGCAGGTCTCTGCGCCCAAATGGTGGTGAAGGGTTATGGCAACAGCAACAGCACGTTCCTGCTCGGGCATACATCGGCGGTGCATACACAGTGCCTGTACCTGCCAACGGATCTTTCGCCCCAGGGCATGAGCGGCGATATAACACGCATCTACTATCGTTATGGCGATACCGGTGAAGATCTCGGCAACACACTGGGCGATCTGCGCATACGCATGGGCCAGACCACTGCCACAGGTTTCCAGAACGGGAACATGTACTACACCGGGCTTGATATGGTGTTGCATGAGGACACCTATACCATCGCACCGGGCGTTGAAGGCGACTGGTTCTCCATAGATCTGGGAACGCCTTTCACGTATGATCCTTCAAAGACATTGATCATCGACATCATGTTCGCCACCACCACCACATTGAATTTCGGAACGCTGGGTACTGATAACGATGGGCGCAAATTGCGGTCTGACGATACCACATCCACCATCGGCAGCCAGTTCCCATCCACCACCTGGCAGGACCTGGGTCTCGATCTGGAGACCAGCATCGGTATGGTGCAGATCGGCAGGAATGACGGAGTTCACGTGCTGCCCAACCCGTTCGCTTCCACCTTCGATGTGCTGCTTCCCCCCGGCTCTGCGGTGGATCGGTTGCAGATCATGGATATGACGGGCAGGACCGTTCGATCGGTGAACATCAATGCGCCACGAACATCCTTCGATCTGGGTGCTGAACCTTCTGGGATCTATTTCCTGCAGCTTACCGGCGAGCGCAGCAACCATGTGCTGAAGGTGGTGAAGGAGTGATCTTTTTTCGGGCGAATTCC
>JAEZAU010000075.1 GCA_023430325.1 Bacteroidota bacterium
AGAACAAGGTGCGCGTGATCCGGGATGGCATCGTCATCTACACAGGCGACCTCGATACGCTCAAGCGTTTCAAGGACGATGTGAAGGAAGTGACGCACGGCTACGAGTGCGGCCTCAACATCAAGAACTTCAACGATATCAAGGTAGGTGACCACATCGAAGCCTTCGAGATGGTGGAGGTGAAGAGGACGTTGGAGGGTTGAGGTTTGAACTGAATGCATTGAAAAGGCCGGAGAGATCCGGCCTTTTCTCTTTAGTAAGTTATCAACATGCGAGTATCAATCTGCCATATCCGTTGTATACCTTACCCAAGCGATTCCAGACGGGTGAAGTAGGTTGGCTGGTTCGGTATATAGAGGAAGTTCGGAATCGGACATGCCGCCTCGAATGAATACTCACCATAAACCTTCATGTTCAATAGGTTTATCCGCCGTGGGGGTGCTGCGATTGACATTTTTGTTTGGCATGTTGATCGTTTTTAGTGGGTTGAAATCACAAAATCTCGTACCCAATCCAAGCTTTGAAGAATATGTCTCATGTCCAGTTGAACCGGGCTTTTCATCTGCTTCGAAGCCATTGCACTGGGAAAATTGGCTCAATAGTCCTGATTATTTCAATTCTTGTGCTGGAGGATTGAATGATGTTGATACTGTGATTGATGTTCCGCTCAACGGCTTTGGATTCCAGTATGCAGCTACCGGTGAGGCGTACGTGGGTATGTATACATACTACGAAAAGAATGAATATCGGGAGTATGTAGGAGCAATGTTACAGGCACCACTGGAAGTAGGGGCTGTCTATAAGGTAAGTTTCAAAACGAACCTAGCGTGGCAAGGCAATTATTTGCAGCTTGGTGGGGCTTCGAATAATATTGGCTTACTGTTTACTATTGCACCTAACATTTGGATCGATGGTACTGGGCCTCCATTCCCTCTACGAGATTACGCACATTTACACGCCGAAAATGTTATTACGGATAGTGTGGGATGGCAACATATTGAATCGTATTTTATAGCAGATAGCGCATATAATTTCATCGTTCTTGGAAACTTTTTTTCAAACGCGAATACAGATGTGCTGACAATATCTCCCGGAACTGGATTTAATACCTATTATTTCGTCGATGATGTATCAGTTATTCATGAAGGTTGGAACGGAATACTAACAAGTGAGAGCTTGGTCCAGGTCACTCTGCATAAGTTTCAGTCGGAAATTGAAATTTGCGTGACAAGCGGATTCTGTACCATACAAATCTATGATGCCCTTGGTAATTTGATATCCGACAGCCCTGTCCCGAGCGCATGCCATAACCTTGACGTTATGGGAATGATGAAGGGAATGTATGTTCTCCGGCTTCAATTTAGTGACAAGATCATTGCAAAGAAGCTCCACATAAACTGACCGTCTACTGATTAAACTGACCACATGAAAAAGTTACTCATAACTAGTCTCCTCGTTCTTGGCGCAGCTATTTTGAACGGTCAGGAATGGCATTTTAATCCTCCTGGGAATATAGTAACAGGTCCAGAATATTTGGGAGCAGCAGCAGGTAGCCAGGCTCCGTTACGATTGAAGACCATACCGCGATGGCCAATAGATTTTTTTACCGAAGGTAGACGGCGGTGGACATTATTACCAAGTGCCGCTTATCCGATTGGGCCATTTCTTGCGCCGCAGAGTACTACAGGCTACGCTCTGATGTGTCCGGATGTTGATGGTTTTTATGCGGCAGGGGGGCCTGGACCATACTCATTATTACATCTAGCGGCTGCGACGGATAACACACAAAGCTGGAGTTATCGGCCTTGGATGAAGACCGGAATAAGCATGACAGGCAATAGGGATCACAATTACTTTGGGCAAAAGTTTAGGGAAGTAGATTACACGGATGTGGTCGTACACTGGAGTGATAATCCAGGTAAAGCTTTAAAGGACCGTCTCAGATTTATTTTTACTAGCGGTTATAACGACCAAGCGTCATTTGGAGCTGAAAGTTTCGAAGGATTGGAAGGTATGCGTCTTTACCCAGTGGATAATCTTAATGTGAATGTCGGAGTAGGCAATTGGCATGAGGCGGGCATTGTTTTAGGTAACCCAAATATTGAACCGGCCGAACGCCTGGATATTTATGATGGACGAGTTCGTATCCGCGAGCTTCCGACGAGTTTACCCCAGCCAACATTACATCGCTTCATGGTTGTTGATGATGATGGGGTAGTGCATTGGAGACCGGCACCAACCAGTTGTGACTGGATCATGAATACTCAGCCGCCATTTACCAATAACCATATTTCAACCGGATTTGGGCTTTTAAATTCAGCTTGTCCTGATGAGACGGATGCTGTTGGAATTGGCGTTGATCTTGGAACAACAATCCCGCTTTCAAAACTTAACATTCGCACTGAAAGTTTTGAACAGGCGACCGAAATTACATTGGATCAGCCCACAGGATTTACAGCGATAACGGCATTGAACGTGAATGCGATCTCAAATGCATCAGCGGGAGGTGCTGGAAGGATTGGAATTAGAGTGACAGCAACTGGCACAACAGACACGTCGAGAGGAATTGTGGTAACCACATCTGATGGCACAACTGATGCAGCAGCAGGTGAATTTCTTGCAACCGATGCGGCACAAATTGGCGTAGGTGTTTTTGGTGGCGCACAGAATGCGGACGTTGTTATTGGCGTAGATGGTTCGGTATCTACTATGAGTCATGAAAACATTGGGGTTAGAGGGAGTACCCTGTATCCTTTCGGTGGAGGATATGATACAGATCCAAATTCAATATTCTATGGTGTTGCTGGATATGCCCATGGAAATGATATAGGCCAACGTACAGCCGGTATTTATGGATGGAGCTATCATTCCGGAAATGAGAACTGGGCTGGATATTTTGAGGGCAACGTGAATATAGCCGGTGATCTACAGATCCAAGGTAACGGATACATAAATGGACTACCTATACTCACTTCCGATCAATCTGTAAAGGACCAGATTGATTCATTAGAAGGTGCCTTGGCCATTATCGAAGAGCTCATACCACGAACCTATACCTATAGGATCAATGAGTTTCCTCATTTAGGCTTTCCCGAACAATCGCATATGGGATTCATTGCTCAAGAAGTGGAGCAGGTCCTACCTAATCTCGTGGAAGAATTCACTACACCGTTGGTACTGGACTCGCTTGGAGAGATCATTGCGCAGCCTGTTTCACTTAAGGGCATCAATTATATTGAGTTGATAGCACTATTAGTGAAGGGGACACAGGAACAACAGATATTGATCAACGCCCAGAACAGTCAAAATGATTTGCTCAACGATCGCATCGATCAACTGGAGCAGATGATACTTGACTGTTGCCAGAATCGAAGTGAGCCTCAAGATGAGAGAAGCGGTACCATAGGCAGTTCTGAATCGGATGGAATTCTCCGGATTCAACCAAATCCATTCACGGAAAGAACAACCGTCTACTATCAGTTGGAGCGTAGTGGCCGAATGCAACTGATGGCCAACAGCAGTGATGGCAAGCAACTTCGCGTGCTGGAAGAGGCGCAACGCGAAGCAGGCCTGTACCAATTTGAGTGGATGACGGCTGACCTAGCACCAGGAATCTACTATGTCACCTTGCTTCTTGATGGTGAGCCGATCGTTAAGAAAGCTGTGAAAGTCCGGTAGCATATAACAATCTTCAGTAGCAGCCCGGTCAATTGGCCGGGCTGCTTCATTTCCCAAGGAGCCGCAGGCTACGCGCAGATCACCCCACCCGCCGATAATCGAACTCCACCGCCTTCACCTCCTGCCCATCTGGCGTGATGTTGAAATGCGTGACCACTAACCGGTCGGCCGATGGTGCTTCGAGCTGCGTGCGCCAGCCCCAATCTGCACCGACATCGGCAGGATAGTTTCCATAAACATCAGGCTTATCTGAAGGTGATCGGCCTTCGCTGAGCATGATGCGCGTGCCGTTGTGGAAGCTATCGATCCAGGCGATCTGCCATTTGCCCTCACCCAAGTATTTGCCGATGATCGCCATGCCGGTGAGCGGCTTACCCTGAAAACTGCCTTCATATTCATGGATGATGAACCGGCCACCGAGCACACTGCGAACCGTGCCTTTTACTTCAGAGGTATCCACCGGATCGGGTCCATCGAACCAGGTGCGCGCGGTGCCTTGGAATGTGCCGCAGAAAGAGGAGAGGAGTTTGTGCGCGCCACCGGAAAGCGAGGCGGAAAATTTGTCTTCAGCCATGATCCGAAGTTAGGACAGTGGACCATGTGATCTATGCCGATCGCAATTGGTGTGCGCCAGCGCGTAAGGGACATACGTGGAAAGCCCGGAGCGCAGCGAGGACTTGCAACATTGGCCCGGCCCGCCGCAGCTTCAGCGAAGGCGGGCAACGCCCAAATAAGACCTCCAGCTAAGGTTGCGCTGCGATCCGGGGCATCTCGATCTCGTCCGGCACTATGTAGCTGCCGGGGTATTCGGCCCTCAGATCGCGAAGAAGCCTCTGAGCTTCGAGCCTTGTGCGGATGTCGCCGACGCGCAACCGGAAATTCGGTGCCAGCCAGCTCATGTAGATGGGCAGCTCGGGATGTTTCTGTAGGAAAGAACGTTTGGTGTCCTCTGCCGTGCGCCGATCGCCGAGGTAGATCTGCACTCGGTAACCTTTCAAGGTATGCTTGTGTTCGCCATGCAGTTGCATGAGCCGATCGATGCGCGGGTCGGCATGGATGGCGATATCACCCGGCTCCTGCACCTTTTGCAATGCCGTGGTCGGGGTATCGGCACGTTGACCCTGATGCTTTTCGAAGAGTTTTACGGGCGGGGCATCTTCCTGTGCCTTTACCAGTAGGGGAAGCAGGAAGGCGAGGAGAAGATAGACTCGCATAAATGTCATGAGGCCAAAAGTATGCCGATAATGCTGGCTATCACCGTGAAAGGGCGGGTTGACGGAAGTCATTGTTATTTAGAATCCCTCTAAATAGTGACAACCCTGTGGCAACCGATCGCACCGGCCGTCCCCGGTAACGGTCCTCGTTTATTTTTGCGCCCGGACCGCGGGACCATGGTCCGACCTAAACCGCTCGGAATGCCTCTTGTAGCAAGGATCTCAGAACGTTCACCCGGGCTTTTCGTCGCTTCCCTAGTCGCTCTCCTTCTTTCGCTTCCGTTCGCTGCCAAGGCCCAACCGGCTGATGCTGCGCTGTATTCACAAGGAGAGAAACTGTTCAAGGGAAATTGCGGAGCCTGCCACAAGCCGGACAAGGATATGACCGGCCCCATGCTGAAAGGCTCGCGTGAGCGCTGGGAAGGAAAGGGAGACATACATGCCTGGGTGAAGAACAGTCAGGCATACCTCAAGACCGGCAACGCATACGCGGTAGAGATCTTCAACAAATGGAACAAGAGCGTGATGACGCCGCAGGCGCTCACCGATGAGGAGATCGATGCGATACTTTATTATGCCGACAATTTCTTTGTTCCGGGACCACCTGAGCCACCTCCTCCCCCTCCCGGTACTGAGCCTAGTGGCGGTCGTGCCTGGCCATGGTTGATCGTACTCGCATTGCTGTTCGCGATCGTGGCGATGAGCTTGAGCGGTGTACGCAAGAGCCTGGACAACGCGCTGCGTGAAGCCGAAGGCCGTGAACCGGCTCCCGATCTCACATGGTGGCAGGGGGTGCGGCGCTGGGCCTGGGAGAACAAGATCTTCGCTACGTTGATCGGCCTGTTCATCTTCACCTACATCATTGTTCTTCTATGGAACTGGGCCTTCAACATCGGCGTGTACGGTGGTGATATGGTGGAGAATTACAAACCCGAGCAACCGATCGCCTTCAACCATACGTTGCACGCTGGCAAGGAAAGTCTTGCGATCGATTGCCAGTATTGCCATAGCAGTGCCGAGAAGAGCAAGCATGCCGGCATACCGAGCGCAAACGTTTGCATGAACTGCCACAGAGCGGTTGATGCCGGCAAAGTGACCGGGACCACCGAGATCGCCAAGATCTACAAGGCCGTGGGCTGGGACCCTGAGGGCCAGGTGTACACCGGAAAGACCGAACCGATCCGCTGGGTGAAGGTGCACAATCTGCCCGATCACGCCTACTTCAGCCATGCGCAACACGTGGCCGTGGGCAAGCTCGAGTGCCAGGAGTGCCATGGGCCGGTGGATACGGAAATGGATGTGGCAGAGCAATGGGCACCGCTTACCATGGGCTGGTGCATCCAGTGCCATAACGATCGTGAGCCCAAGATGGAGGGCAACGGCTACTACGATGAAGTGATGGTGCGGTTGCATGAGACCGACCTGGGCCATCGCGAATTGAAAGAATATCTGGAGGACGATAGGATCACCGTGAAGGAACTTGGTGGCTGGGAATGCGCCAAGTGCCATTACTAAGACGAAGCAAAGGCAACGCATGTCGAGCACGAAACGTTACTGGCAGGATCTCGGAGAGCTTCAGCAGGCACCGGGAGCCAACAAGGCCGATGCAGGTGAGTTCCCTCGTGAGCTCGCGATCGATAAGGTGCTTGCGGACGAGAAGTTCAATGGTGCCAACACCGGCCGCCGCGACTTCTTGAAATTCCTTGGATTTTCCGTAGGTGCGGCGTCGCTGGCCGCATGCGAGACCCCGGTGATCAAGTCGATCCCATATGTCAACAAGCCGGAAGAGATCACCCCGGGTGTTGCCAATTGGTACGCGAGCACTTTTTATGATGGAGAGGACTTCGCCAGCATCATGGTGAAGACCCGTGAGGGCCGCCCGATCCATATCATGGGCAACCCGCATTTCGGCATCAACCTGAATCCGGTGGCCAGGCGTGGCGTGGTGAATGCGCGCATCAACAGTTCAGTGCTCGAATTGTATGACGGCATGCGTCTTCGTGGCCCGATCAAGAACACGGGTGGTGAAGGGATGGAAGCGCTGGCAGGAACGCAGTGGAGCGAGATCGATGCAGCCCTTCCTGCAGCCTTGAGAAGTGCTTCAGGCCGGGTGGTATTGCTCACCAACACGATCATCGGCCCCAGCACACAGGCCGCGATCGCGCGTTTGAAAGGTGTTGTTCCAGCGTTGGAGCACGTGCAATACGATACCATCAGCTACGCCGGTGTAACCAACGCCAACCAGAAGAGCTTCGGGCTGCGCGTGTTCCCGAGCTACGATCTTACGAAGGCCGATGTGATCGTTGGCGTTGATGCTGATTTCCTCAGCAGCTGGGGCAGCGGTACGGAGAACAACTGGCAATACGCCATTCGCCGCGATCCAAGCGGCCAGATGAGCAAGCATTTCCAGTTCGAGGCGCGCATGAGCATGACCGGGGCGAACGCCGATGAGCGCATCCCAGTGCTCGTTAGCCAGGTGCCCGAAGTGGTGATCAGCCTGCATGATCATATCGCGAAGCGTGCAGGTGGAGCACCGATCGGTGGTGGCAATGCCGAATTGGACGGCACCACCATGAAAGCTGCTGAAGCTCTGCTCGCCGCGCGCGGACGCAGCGTGGTGCTTTGCGGCAGCAACAACGAGGGCGTGCAGGTGATCGTGAATGCGATCAACAGCATGCTGGGCAACTACGGCAGCACGATCGATCTGGCCAACCACACGAATTTCCATCAAGGCGATGATGCTGCAGTTGCGCAATTAGTGCGCGACATGAATGCAGGTAGTGTCGGTGCGCTGCTGATCGCTGGAGTGAATCCCGCCTACAGTCTGCCGAACGCTGCCGAATTCAAGGCCGGGCTTGCAAAGGTGAAGACCTCCGTGAGCTTCAGTTCGCATGCCGATGAGACCGCAAGCTTGTGCAGCTACATCTGTCCGGATAACCATTATCTCGAAAGCTGGAACGACTATCAGCCGAAGCCGGGCATCTACGCAATGGCACAGCCGGTGATAAGGCCATTGTTCGATACGCGCCAGTGGGAGGAGAGCCTGTTGCGTTGGGCAGGTGTGCAGGACAGCTACCGCGACTTCATGCGCACCAACTGGCAGAGCGGTATCGCTGCGAACGCCGGGCTGTTCGAGGACTCTTGGAATACGGCCGTGCATAACGGTGTACATTCCGGCGTTGCCGCTGTATCCACCATGGCCCCGGGCGCGTTCGCCGGAAATGTGGCCGAAGCTGCTGGCGCCATTCGCAGGCAGGGGGTGGAGGAAGGCAAGTTCCAGCTACAGTTGTATTCTTCCGAAGCGATCGGAAATGGACAGCATGCACACAATCCGTGGCTGCAGGAACTGCCCGATCCGATCAATAAGATCACGTGGGACAACTTCGTCACCATAAGTCCGGCAGATGCGGAACGCCTTGGCCTGAACATCTATCTGGGCGAGCAATCACCTGCTTCGCTGGTCACGTTGACCATTGGCGATCGGAGCATGACGATCCCCGCGGTGGCTTCACCAGGGCAGAAGAGCGGTACCCTCGCCATCGCGCTGGGTTATGGCCGTGGCGAAGGCGGAGAGGCCATCGGCAAAGCGGCGGTCTACACCAATAATGATGGCGGCCGTGCTTCCGTGGGACGCAATGCTTATCCATTCGCTACGCTGGTGGGTAATGCCTTCAGCTACGATGTATTGAACGTTACGCTGGAGAAAGCCTCGGGCACCTGGCCGATCGCCCGTACCCAGACGCAGTTCACCCACATGGACCGGCACGGTGTGGTGAAGGAAACCTCGTTGAAGACCTTCCAGAACGGAGATCGCAACACGTTCAACAAGCCGCATACTCTCGCGGTACATGATGATGTGAACCAGGACGGCCGTGTGGATTCACATGACCGGAAGGCCGTGGCCGAGTTCGATCTGTGGGAGAACCACGCCGTTGAGAACGTTGGCCATCGCTGGGGCATGAGCATCGATCTGAACACCTGCACCGGTTGCGGAGCGTGTGTAACGGCCTGCACCAGTGAGAACAACATCCCAGTGGTCGGCAAGGACGAGGTGCGTCGCAGCCGTGAAATGCATTGGTTGCGTATCGATCGGTACTTCAGTTCTGATATGACCCATGAAAAGGGTCGTGCAGATGGCAAAGGCAAGATCGAACGGTATCGCGAGATGGAGAAGCCGAGCGAGAACCCGAAGGTGATCTTCCAGCCGATGTTGTGCCAGCATTGCAACCATGCCCCGTGCGAAACGGTGTGTCCGGTGGCCGCCACCACGCATAGCAATGAAGGGCTCAACCAGATGGCCTATAACCGCTGCATCGGCACACGATACTGCGCGAACAACTGCCCTTACAAGGTGCGCCGCTTCAACTGGTTCAATTACGTTACGGAGCAGTTCGGCGATGTGAACCCCGCATGGGACGATCTGGGCCGCATGGTGCTCAACCCCGATGTAACGGTACGGGCACGGGGTGTCATCGAAAAGTGCACTTTCTGTGTGCAGCGCATCCAGGCCGGCAAGCTTGAAGCCAAGAAGGCAGGCCAGCCGGTGGCGGATGGCATGATCGAGACCGCGTGCAGCGCCGCTTGCGGAACAGGCGCCATCGTATTCGGTGACCTGAACGACAAGAACAGTCTGGTGCGCAAGAGCAGCAATGCCGATCGTGCGTACTACGTGATCGAGGAGGTGGGCACCAAGCCGAACATCGCCTACCAGGTGAAGGTGCGCAACGTGGAGGAACAACACGCCTAGTATCAAGAAGAAGGACAAATGCACGCAGAAGCAGCGATCCGAGAACCACTGATCCTAGGTCACAAGACCTACGCGGATATCACCAATGATATCGTATCGCCGATCGATAACAAGGCGCCGCGTGGCTGGTACATACTGCTCACGATCGCAGCGCTCATCGCGGCATATGGCACTGGCTGCATCCTTTACCTGATCAGCAAGGGCATCGGTGTATGGGGCTTGAACAAGACGGTGGATTGGGCGTGGGACATCACCAACTTCGTGTGGTGGGTGGGCATTGGCCACGCCGGAACACTGATCAGCGCAGTACTTCTTCTTTTCCGCCAGAAATGGCGCATGGCCATCAACCGATCGGCAGAGGCGATGACCATTTTCGCGGTGATCATGGCAGCCACTTTCCCGGGCATCCACATGGGAAGGATCTGGATGAGCTATTGGGTGCTCCCGTTGCCCAACCAGTTCGGCAGCCTTTGGGTGAATTTCAACTCACCACTGCTCTGGGACGTGTTCGCGATCAGCACATACTTCAGCGTATCGCTGGTTTTCTGGTATATCGGCCTCATCCCTGATTTTGCAACGATCCGTGACAAGGTGACCCGGCCGGCGATGAAGAAGGCTTACGGCATCCTCAGTTTCGGCTGGACGGGTAATGCAAAGGCCTGGACCCGTTTTGAAGAAGTAAGCCTTGTATTGGCGGGCATCGCTACACCGCTGGTATTCTCTGTTCACTCCGTAGTGAGCTTCGACTTCGCCACATCGGTGATCCCCGGCTGGCATACGACGATCTTCCCGCCTTATTTCGTGAGCGGTGCGGTGTTCAGTGGCTTCGCAATGGTGCAGACCCTGCTGCTGGTGATGCGAAAGGTGATGAAGCTGGAGAATTACATCACGGTGAAGCATGTGGAGTACATGAACATCGTGATCATCGTCACCGGATCTATCGTAGGTGTGGCATACATCACCGAACTTTTCATCAGCTGGTACAGCGGTGTGGAATACGAGAGCTACGCGTTCATAAACCGCGCCACCGGACCTTATGCCTGGGCCTACTGGATCATGATGACCTGCAACGTGGTAAGTCCACAGGTCTTCTGGATCCGCAGCCTGCGCCGCAATCTCCTGTTCACCTTCATCATGAGCATCGTGGTGAACATCGGCATGTGGTTCGAACGCTTCGTGATCATCGTCACTTCCCTGCATCGCGATTATCTCCCGAGCAGCTGGACGATGTTCCATCCGACATGGGTAGATGTGGGGATCTTCCTGGGAACGATCGGCATCTTCTTCACGCTCTACCTGTTGTTCGCCCGCTTCTTCCCGGTGCTGGCGCTCAACGAAGTGAAATCCATTTTGAAGATCAGCGGCGAGAGCTATAAGCGCGACGCTGCACAACATCATCACCACTGACCTGGAACATGGCTAACAAGGTCATCTACGCCGTCTACGAAGATCCCGAGCAACTGAAGGAAGGGGCAAGAAAGCTCGTCTCCAGCGGAGTTCGCGTGAAGGACGTGTTCTCGCCGTTTCCTGTGCACGGCATCGATCCGATCATCGGAGTAAAACGTACCCGCATGGGCATCGTGGCCTTCATGTTCGGCATCACCGGCCTTGCGCTGGCCTCAGTAGGGATCTACTATTTCATGATCTACGACTGGCCGATGAACATCGGCGGCAAACCGAGCTTCTCCTTCTATCAGAATCTTCCCGCATTCGTTCCAGTGATGTTCGAATTCACCGTGCTATGTGCAGCGCATGGGATGGTGATCACCTACCTGATCCGTAACAAGACCTTACCTGGAATGCCAGCGCGCAATCCCGATCCGCGCAGTACCGATGACAAGTTCATCATTGAAGTGCGCACGGCGGAAAATCATGGCCACGATGCATCCGCCATCGTGGACCTGCTGCGTACCACTCCAGTGTTCGAGATCAACGAACGCCAGTATTGAAGCCATGAAGATCGAACTTGGATCAACCCTTCTCCTGGCTGGAACGGCATTGATGTTGGCATCCTGCACAGCTGAAAATTCCCCTGGCATCGAATACATGCCTGACATGTACCGCTCCCCTGCGATCGAGGCCTATGTGGACTATGGCCAGGATCCCTACCACTACTCGGAAGAGCTCGCCGCCGAACAACGCATGCGCCCAAGTGCGCGTGTGCCTGCTGAAGGAAGCATTCCGTATTCCATGGATACGTCGAAGGCCCGTTTCAACATGCCTTACGATCTGCCGAACAGCGATGAGGGTTATACCTCCTCGATAGGCCGTACGAATCCGATCCCGATGACCGAGGCATCAGTAGCGCAGGGCAAGATTCTCTATGAGCGGTTCTGCGATCATTGCCATGGAGCGACCGGAAAGGGGGATGGGCCAGTGGTGAACGTGGGCGGCCATCCGCCACCGACCGCATTCAACGGACCCTTGAAGGATCGCACCCAGGGCCAGATCTTTCATGTGGTGACCTATGGCAAAGGTGTCATGGGGCCGCATGCACCTCTGCTCACCAAGGAAGAACGCTGGCTGGTGGCCCGCTACGTGAACGTGTTGCAGAACGGAGGTAAGATGCCGGGTGCTACCGCCACGAGCGATACCACTGCAACGGATACCACGGCAACGGCCGCGCCGGCAGCCACTCCAGCGAACAACCAGACGAACACGCAATAGCGCAGATGAACTTCACATTCAGCAAAAGGGCAAGAAGCGTCAGCATGATCCTGCTGGTGCTGGGCGCGCTGGCCACCGTGATCGGGATCCTGGGAGATCATTCGCCACACCATCAGCGCACATGGGCGAACCTGCTGGTCTGCGGCTTCTTCTTCTTCGGCATAAGCCTGGGGGCGCTGTTCTTCTACGCCCTGCAAAATGCCACCGAGAGCGGTTGGTGGGTGCTGGTACGTCGTGTATACGAAGGAATGATGGGCTATCTGCCGATCGGTGCTATTTCGATCGTGATCGTATTGCTCGCCGGCTCATTGCACATCAACCACATCTGGCACTGGATGGACGGTAGGGTGTATCACGAGTACATGATCGGTGAAGGTGATGGAGCGAAATATGTTGATGAGCCTGTGGATGGAGCTGTGATCAACCCACACTACGATCCGATCATTGCCAACAAGAAGGCGTTCCTCAACCAACCTTTCTTCTGGCTGAGATCCCTTGTATATCTCGGAGTATTCATCTTCTTTGCCCGTTGGTTCCGCGATCAAAGCCTGCAGATGGACCATATGGATGGGGGATCCCTCACGCGCAAGCATCTGCTCATGTATCGCCGCTCGGCCCTGTTCCTCGTGCTCTTCGCCGTGTTCAGCAGCACCATGTCCTGGGATTGGATCATGAGCATCGATGTGCACTGGTTCAGTACACTGTTCGGCTGGTACACCTTCTCAGGCTTCTTTGTAAGCGCAATGACAACGGGTGTGATCCTGGTACTCTACCTCAAGCGGAAGGGATATCTGCCACAGGTCAATAGCAGTCATATACATGACATGGGGAAATGGGTGTTTGCGATCAGTTTCCTCTGGACCTATCTCTGGTTCAGCCAGTTCATGCTTATCTGGTACAGCAACATCCCCGAAGAGGTCACATACTTCACCGAACGCATCAATAACTACACATGGTTGCAGTGGACCGTGGTAGGTGTGAACTTCGCATTCCCGATGCTGCTGTTGATGAGCCGTGATGCCAAACGGAACCCCCGCTTCCTCATCGGTGTAGGCACCATCATCCTGATCGGGCATTGGCTGGATACGATCATGATGGTGATGCCGGGCGCTGTTGGCCATGAATTCTTCCATGGCATCGGACTGCTCGAGGCCGGAATGTTCATCGCCTTCCTGGGTCTCTTCATGTATGTTGTTCTGAACACGCTCACCAAGGCTCCGCTCACTCCGGTCAACCACCCGTATCTGGAAGAAAGCGTACATCACCACATCTGATCATGATCGAAGCACTATTGATCGTATTTGTGATCACGACCGGCATATTGGCCGCCGTACGTGTATGGCAGGTGCATAGGCTGGGTCGTGAACTGGTGAAGGTGCGTACACGGAACTTGAACACAACGATCGACCGCAAAGGGCCGAACATTTCGACCGACAGATGATGAAGTTGCTGATATTGATCGTGATCGTACTGGGCATCTTCGCGGTGGCCCAACTGGTACGAGTCTATGAGATCACCAGTCGTTTACGCGGCAAGCGCGAAGAGGATATCTCTGCTGCGGACAACCGTATGAACGCGCGCTTGATGTGGCTGTTCCCGTTCGCCTACTTCACGTTCTTCCTTTGGTTGATCTTCCATTACAAGAACCGCATGCTGCCCGTGGCGGCCAGTGAGCATGGCGTTATGGTGGATCAGTTGATGGATTTCAATTGGTACATCCTGCTTACGGTGTTCTTCATCACCAACATCCTGCTGTTCTATTTCACTGGCAAGTACGTTTTCGATCGCAACCGCCGGGCCTACTGGCAGCCACATAACAACAAGCTCGAACTGGCCTGGACGGTGGCCCCCGCTGCAGTGCTGGCGGTGATCATCATCTACGGTCTTACCTCATGGAACTCCATCATGACCCCGGCATCGCCTGAGGCTGTTCAAGTTGAGGTCTACGGCAAGCAGTTCGATTGGACCGTACGTTACCCTGGCAAGGACGGTGTTCTGGGGGCTACTGATTACCGGTTGATCAACGCCACCAATCCGCTCGGGATCGTTACTCCGGAGAGCATCGATGCGCGATTGAAGGAATTGGACGAAAGTCTTGCAGGGGAACAGGAACTATTGGCACAGCGTAGCCAGGTGCTTCCTTCCGTGAAGGTCGAAGAGATCGAAGAAGGCATTGGATCCATGCAGCGAATGAAACAGCGCATCATCAATCTGCGCAGCATGATGCAGCAGGACATTCAAGCGAATGGCAACTCCAGTATCTATCTTTCAGGGGCCGATGACATCGTTACGAAGGAATTCATGCTGCCAGTGCATCATGAAGCGAACATGTTGATCAGGTCACGTGACGTGATCCACAGTGTGTACATTCCGCATATGAGGGCGCAGATGAACGCTGTTCCCGGCATGACTACGTATTTCAAATTCACACCCACGATCACCACGGATAGCATGCGTTCGCATGTGATGAAGGATGACGGCTTCGATTACATCCTGCTCTGCAACAAGATCTGCGGGTCATCGCATTACAACATGCAAATGCCGGTGATAGTGGTGGAACAGGCCGATTATGACAGGTGGTACGCCGAGCAGATGGGCAAGCCTTTCCAACCGCCCGCAGGCGCACCGCAGCAGAACATGGAACTGCCCACGCAGCAGGCAGATAGTGCCCAAGTGAAGCAGGAGAATACGCAGACCGCGCAAGCGGTGGTCATGAACTGATCAAGGAATTTTGAAAATGGGTGCAACCGCAGTACATCAAGCCCACCACGCGCACGCAGCGCATCATCACCACGAAGAGAGCTTCATTACGAAGTACATCTTTTCGCAGGACCATAAGATGATCGGGAAGCAATTCCTGATAACGGCGATCTTCATGGCGTGGGTGGCGATGATCATGTCGATCATCTTCCGACTTCAATTGGCCTGGCCGGGTGAAGGCTTCGCTTTCACGAATTTCTTCCTCGGTGATAAGTGGGCTCCTGGTGGTGTGCTCGATCCGAACATGTACCTGGCGCTGGTGACCATTCATGGCACCATCATGGTCTTCTTCGTGCTCACGGGGGGGCTTTCCGGCACGTTCGCCAACCTGCTCATCCCACTGCAGGTGGGCGCAAGGGACATGGCGAGCGGCTTCCTC
Source organism: Bacteroidota bacterium (assembly GCA_023430325.1). GTDB lineage: Bacteria > Bacteroidota > Bacteroidia > Flavobacteriales_F > PHOS-HE28 > PHOS-HE28. The sequence goes on from JAEZAU010000075.1 coordinate 15,446, forward strand.
AACATGCTTTCCTATTGGTTCTTCTTCATCAGCTGCATAATCATGCTGGCCTCACTCTTCATTGAAAGTGGCCCGGCCTCAGGTGGGTGGACAGTTTACCCGCCGCTCAGCGCTCTTCCCCAGGCCATACCCGGCTCTGGCACAGGGATGACCTTGTGGCTGGTAAGCATGACCTTCTTCATTGCCAGTTCGCTGATCGGCGGTCTGAACTATGTCTCAACCATCCTCAACCTGCGGACCAAGGGAATGAAGATGACACGCATGCCTCTTACGGTTTGGGCCCTTTTGGTAACTGCGGTCGTAGGTATTCTGAGCTTCCCGGTGCTGTTGAGCGCCGCATTGTTGCTCTTGATGGATCGTTCCATGGGAACGAGCTTCTATTTGAGCGAGATACATGTGGCTGGTGAAGCGCTTGAACATGTCGGTGGCAGTCCGATCCTCTTCCAGCACTTGTTCTGGTTCCTCGGTCATCCAGAGGTGTATATCGTGATCTTGCCAGCGTTCGGCATCACATCGGAGATCATATCGATCAATGCGCGCAAACCGATCTTCGGTTACCGCGCCATGATCGGTTCCCTGCTCGCGATCGCATTCCTGAGCTTCATCGTATGGGGGCACCACATGTTCGTTACGGGAATGAATCCGTTCCTGGGCAGTGTCTTCGTCTTCACCACGTTGCTCATCGCCATTCCATCAGCGGTGAAGGTGTTCAACTACATCACGACCCTTTGGCGGGGTAATATCGTCTTCACACCGGGAATGCTGTTCTGCGTTGGCTTTGTAGGCACATTCATCGCTGGTGGTCTTACCGGGATCATACTTGCTGATAGCACCTTGGACATCAATGTGCATGATACCTATTTCGTGGTGGCGCACTTCCATATGGTAATGGGCATGAGCGCGATCTTCGGCATGTTCGGTGGCATATACCATTGGTTCCCCAAGATGTTTGGCCGAATGATGAACACCAAGCTCGGGTATGCGCACTTCTGGGTCACCTTCATCTGTGCGTTCGGTGTGTTCCTGCCCATGCACTTCGTTGGCCTGGCCGGCGCGCCCCGCCGCTATTACAATTACACTGAATTCCCGATGTTCGATGGGGTCATGGACCTGAACGTGATGATCTCCATTTTCGCGATCATCGGCGGGCTGGCTCAGATCATCTTCACCTACAACTTCTTCTACAGTGCGATGCGCGGGCCGCGTGCCACGCAAAATCCTTGGCGTGCCAATACCCTGGAGTGGACCACTCCGGTGGAACACATCCATGGCAACTGGCCTGGTCCTCTCCCGGTGGTCTATCGCTGGCCATATGATTACAGCAAGCCGGGCAAGGAAGAGGATTTCGTGCCGCAGACCGTGCCGCTCGATCCGAACGAAGAAGAACATTGATCATCTCGCAATACTTAGAGAATGTCCGGGCGATCGACCCGGACATTCTTTTTTCGCGAGATCAGCAGGATCGATATTCCTACCGGCATCAGGATAGATACGATCAGTAAGTGCAGATAATGACCTGGCATGAGTCCCAAGCCGGCCCAGAAGAAGGTCCCCTGCAAAAAGAGAAGTACTTCGCTGCCGACTATACCGCAGATCAATAACGTAAGCCCCGTTCGCACGGCCATATTGGAGAGATCCCACCATTTCTGGACAAGGGCATAGGCCAGCAGCAATGTGGTCATGGTCGCAAGTGTGTTCATGTGAATGAAGCCGATCACGAAATGACGCAGCGTTAGACCGATCATGGCGACATCAGGAACTGCAACTGCAACTTGGACCAGCACCTTCATTGCCATAGAGAGCAGTGATATGCCGATGAGCACCTTGCTCCACAAGGGGAACCGATCGGCTGCTTGTTCACGTAACCTCAGTAAGATCCGTAAGGTCCTGATGGCGGCCCATAATTGCAGAAGAACTCCTATGGTCACCGTTGCAAAGACCGTAGGCAACGGTTCGCTCCAGGCTATGGCTAACGCGTAGGTGAGGATCGCGGAAATGATCCAGAGCGCCAGTGTCAGCCTGTCCAGCCTAAGGTCGAATCCTTGTCTTTCAGCCCAGCGCACACCGATCGCCATGGCAGCGAACCAGAACCAGCCATTGAACTGGAAATGGAGGAACCATTGAATGGCCCAGTAATAGATCTCATGTGACTGATTCCCCGTCCCGATGATGGGACCAATGGCCCACACCCCGGCCGTGGAGGCTATGAACAGGATGATGGACCAACGGGTAAGCGTGCGACTACCACCACGCGGCCAAGGCTCCGATCGCCGCCATAGCACCCTGAGGATCGCATATCCCAATAGCAGGTGGATGGACGAAGCCGTGATGGAGACTACACCATAGCCCTGGATCGGAAAAGCAACAAGCATGACGAGAACAACGGCTTGAAGACCCACGAGCAACTTTCTGGCTGCAGGGGAGATCTCTCCTCTTCCACCATCGTGCAACATCGCCACCACGATCCCTATGAAGACCCAGCCCAGCATGGCCACGTGTGAATGGGCGTGCAGCCATGGCCTGAAACGCACGAACGGGATCTCCCAAAGGAACATTCCGCGTAGAAGCGCACCTATGATCGCTGCCAGGAACAGGTCCATCAGTGCGATCATGAACCAGTTGCGTGCACTATTGTCCACCATGGGTGATGGTTTCATCAGCGTTATGGGCAAACCTATCAAGTATCATCAAGAAATATGATGCCGGTCATATTGACTATAACTTAGCCGTAGCACTTTTGTCCGCCAGATGACCCGAGATCAAAGGTCATATCTTCAGGCTGGCAATGATGCCAACAACATCAAAGAAATGATAAAGCACATGGGATCGAAGAAATTCATTGGAATGGGTGTGGTCGCACTGGTACTTGCTTTCACTTCCTGCGGAGGCGATGATGGTGCAAAGAAGGAACCAACAGGCCCTCCCGGCGGTGGAGGTGCCCCTGCCGCATCGGAAGAAGGAAAGAAGAGCGATGACAACATGATCAAGGCCTCTGACATACAACTGGGCGACATCGATCAAGGAATGGTGGATAAGGGGAAGGGCATTTATGACATGAAATGCCAGGCCTGCCACAGCACCGGTCCGAACCGCGTTGTTGGACCCGGTTGGAAAGGGATCACAGAGCGTCGCGAACCGCACTGGATCATGAACATGATGCTGAATATCGATGTGATGCTCGCCACGGATCCCGAAGCCCAGAAGCAATTGGAGGAATGTCTGGTACGCATGCCGAACCAGGGCCTCAGTAAGGATGAAGGAAGAACGGTGCTTGAATTCATGCGCACCCTCTAACATAGACGACGACGGAACCAAACCCAAAAACGAAGATGAAAAGGCCTCTTTTATATTCCGGTACGGCGCTGGGCATTTTGGCGGGAGCCTTCCTGCTGATGAACAGCCTGCCTGGCTGCAGACCTGGCACCACCAAGACCGCCGTTACCGGTGATGCTGCCTCACGTGTTTACGTTGCTCCAGGAACACACGATGAGTTCTACAGTTTCGTGAGCGGTGGCTTCAGCGGGCAGCTTGCCGTGTATGGCATACCGAGTGGCCGTCTTCTTCGCGAGATCCCGGTGTTCTCCGTGGATCCTGAAAGTGGTTATGGTTACAGCGAAGAGACCAAGGGTATGCTGAGCACCACCCATGGTGAGATCCCATGGGATGACAGCCACCACCCGGAGCTTTCACAGACCAATGGTGTGCCCGACGGCAAGTGGTGTTTCATCAACGGGAACAACACCCCGCGTATCGCGCTGATCGATCTTGGAACTTTCCGCACGCACAGCATCATCGAGATCCCGAACAGTGCTGGTAACCACTCTTCACCCTTTACAACCGGGAATAGTGAGTACGTGGTGGCCGGAACGCGTTTCAGCATTCCTATGGGTGATGATGCCGCTCGCGATGTTTCGATCGATAGCTACAAGGAGAACTTCAAAGGGAACGTCTCGTTCATCCATCCTGAACCAGAGACGGGGAAGATGAGCATTGCTTTCCAGATCAAGACACCTGGTGTGAATTTCGATCTGAGCCACGCTGGCAAAGGTCCTTCCGAAGGTTGGTTCTTCTTCAGCTGCTACAACACTGAACAAGCTTACAGTTTGTTGGAAGTGAACGCCAGCCAGCGCGATAAGGACTTCGTGATGGCCGTGAACTGGAAGCTCGCCGAGCAATTGGTGAAGGAAGGCAAAGGCACACGCGTACCGGGCAAGCACCACTCTAACTGGTGGAACCACCACACGCACATGACCGAGACAACTGTGTATGAGGACGTACTACAGCTCGATCCCGCCGATCATCCTGGTCTGCTCTACTTCATGCCCTGCCCGAAATCACCACATGGTTGCGATGTTGATCCCACCGGAAAATACATCGTGGGCAGTGGCAAACTTGCGGCTCTGGTGCCTGTGTTCTCTTTCGAGAAGATCCAGCAGGCGATCGCGGCCAATGATTTCGAAGGTGACTTCGGAGGCATTCCTGTCCTGAAGTACGAAAGCGTTCTGCACGGTGAAGTGAAGAAGCCGGGCCTCGGACCTTTGCACACGGAGTTCGACAACAATGGCAACGCCTACACTTCCATGTTCGTGAGCAGCGAGATCGTGAAGTGGAATGTGGAAAGCCTCGAAGTTCTTGATCGCGTGCCTACGTACTACAGCATCGGTCACCTTTCCATACCTGGTGGCGACAGCAAGCAGCCATGGGGCAAGTACGTGATCGCCTACAACAAGATCACCAAGGATCGCTACCTGCCAACTGGTCCTGAGCTTACGCAAAGCGCCCAGATGTACAGCATCGATGGAGACAAGATGGAACTGTTGCTCGACTTCCCGACCACCGGTGAACCTCACTATGCACAGGCCCTGCCGGCCGATCTGGTAAAACCACGTGAAGTGCGTTTCTACAAGATCGAAGAGAACCAGCACCCATACGTCGCAAAAGGTGAAGGAGAGACAGGGATCGAACGCAAGGGCAACCAGATCCATGTGAAGATGACCACGATCCGCTCGCACTTCGCACCTGATAACATCGAAGGCGTAAGGCTTGGTGATACCGTCTACTTCCACGTGACCAATCTGGAGCAGGACTGGGATGTACCGCACGGTTTTGCTATCAAGGGTGCGAGGAATGCGGAACTCCTGATCATGCCTGGTGAAACAGCAACACTGAAATACGTGCCGCAAGGTGTTGGCGTCATCCCTTACTACTGCACGGATTTCTGCTCGGCACTGCACCAGGAGATGAGCGGCTACCTGCGCGTATCTCCACGGAATTCCACGGTACCACTGACTGCGAAGACTGTCTCGGTGGACCAGGAGCTCTAACGAAAATGGAAACTCTGATGAACATCACGGCCCCTGCGAAAACAGGGGCCGTGATGCCTCTTACCCCGCTCATGGCCAAAGCCAGTAACATGAAACCGTTCACCCGTATCCTTATCGGACTTGCCGCACTTTCCCTGCTAGTGATCCTGTACGTGCCGGTCTGGCGCATCGATCTGATGGCGCCGCAATACCCGGAAGGGCTCATGATGCAGATCTACATCGATCACTTCGCCGGTGATGTGGAGAAGATCAATGGCTTGAACCATTACATCGGCATGGCCGTGATCAAGGATGCCATGTTCCCCGAGTTCATTTATCTGCCCAAAGTGGTGATCGCCCTCTGCGTGATCGGCCTGCTTGTGGCTCTCTGGGGAAGGCTCGCCGGATTGCTGATCTACATCCTGTCGATATCCGCATTCGGCGCATGGGCATTGTACGATATGTACAAATGGGGGTATGATTATGGGCACAACCTCGATCCACGCGCTGCGATCAAAGTGGAAGGCATGGCCTATCAGCCACCATTGATCGGCCACAAGCAGTTGCTTAATTTCGATGCATGGTCCACGCCGGATACAGGAGGATGGCTGCTTTTCGGAGTGATGGCCTTGCTGATCGTTCTCTTCATCTACGAATGGCGCCGGCCCAAACAAAGCGAAGTACGCGCATGAATCTTTTGATCAAGGGATCTTTTCCCATCCTTCTTTTTCTCGCAACAACGATCGTATCCTGCGGACAACAGGAACCGCAGATCGATTTCGGAAAGGCCGAATGCGCCCATTGCCGCATGAACGTGGTGGACAAGAAGTTCGGTGCCGCGATCACTACGCAGAAGGGAAGACAATATGTCTTCGATGACATCTCCTGCATGGTACTGCATGTGGAGAAAGGCACTGTCGCGGAAGAGCAGGTGGCCACATGGTCGGTATGCGATCATGCCGAACCCGGAAAACTCATCGATGCTACAAGTGCCTTCTACCTGCACGGCCCTGAATTCCGCAGCCCCATGCGCGGCGATGTGGCGGCATTTTCCACTGAAGAAGAGAGAGAAAAAGCCGCATCCAACGCGAAGGCAGAGAAGATGGATTGGAACGCTGCGCGTGAGCTATTGAAGAAGTAGGAATCTTGAAGAAGCTCCTGACATTATTCACTCATTTGCTGATCGCATTCCCGCTGCTCGCCGGGAGTTGGACCTTCAAAGCAGGAAGCACCGGATCGTTCAAGCAACTTCTCGATCGAGCGGCCGACGGTGATACGATCTACGTGGAGACCACGATCGCCGAAGGAACGATCACCATCGCAAAGCCGGTCGTTCTTATCGGGCGTGAAGGTGCCGTGATCGATGGACAGGAAGCCGGTGAAGTGCTTTTGATCCGTGCCGATGATGTAACGGTCCGTGGCTTCACGATCCGTGGCACGCGCGTTAGCAACCTGGATGATAATGCCGGCATCAAAGCGATCGGCGCGAACCGCACGGTGATCGCGGAGAACTTCATGGACAAGTGCTTTTTCGCGATCTACCTGAGCGGGACCCGCGATGCGTTGGTGGAGAACAATGTCGTGATCGGTGATGATTCGATCGAAGAACGCATGGCCAACGGCATCCACTTATGGAAGTGTACCAATTCCATCATCCGCAACAACAGGATGGAAAAACACCGCGATGGCATCTATTTCGAATTCGTCACTGATTCAAAGATCCACGACAACACCGCCCGCGATTGCCGTCGCTATGGATTGCATTTCATGTTCAGCCACCGCAACGCTTACGAGGATAACATCTTCGTGAACAATGGCGCCGGCGTGGCCGTGATGTACAGCAAGGAGATCGAAATGCGTCGCAACCAGTTCCTCGCGAATCGCGGTGCCAGCGCATATGGTCTGTTGCTGAAGGAGATCAACGATGGCGAGATCACCGAGAACATTTTCGCGGATAACACCACGGGGATCATGCTCGATGGTTGCAACAGGATCGTGGTGGAGAACAACGTGATCCGTTTGAACGGATACGCACTGCGGATCTTCGCCAATGCGATGAACTGCACGTACAAGAACAACAGCTTCATCGGGAACACATTCGACATCAGCACCAACGGAACGCTGATGGACAACATCATGGAAGGCAACTATTGGGATCGGTATGTTGGGTATGATCTCGATCGCGACGGCCATGGTGATGTGCCGCACCGGCCACTTGGCTTCTTCACATTGCTCGTGGAGAAACAACCGTATGCGATGGTCTTCTCGCGCAGCCTTTTCGTTTCACTTCTCGATCGCGCGGAACGCCTCATCCCGTCGCTTTCACCGGAATCATTGAAGGACGACAGACCATTGATGCGGCCGCCAGCAAGATCGGATGATCGTTCAACATCTTCACTCGATCGAACATTCAGTTTCATTCCATCATGGCTCCAGGATCCTGCTGCCACGTGTGAACGAAAACCCGCACCGCTCCTTCATGCGTGAACCGAGAATTTCATTCAAAGGCGTAAGCAAGCGCTACGATAAACTTTGGGCTTTGCGCGAAGTGGATGTCGATTTCCAGCCTGGCGAAGTGGTGATGTTGATCGGCCCGAACGCCAGCGGAAAGACCACGTTGATCAAATCACTTCTCGGTCTGGTAAGGCCCACCGAAGGAACGATCACCGTGAATGGGGAAGTGATCGGCGATGATCCGAAGTACCGTGATGTGATCGGCTACATGCCGCAGATCTCGCAATTCCCCGCATCGCTCACCGTTGGCCAGTTGCTGGACATGATGCGCGATATCCGTGGACTTACAGAACAACAGGCCGATGATCGCTTGTCCGATGAACTAGGTCTGCGGCCGCAATATGAAAAACGCCTCGGCACATTGTCCGGTGGCACCCGACAGAAAGTGAGCGCAGTGCTCGCCTTCAGATCGAAGCCTCAGATCCTGGTGATGGACGAACCCACCGCAGGTCTAGATCCACTTTCATCCCGGCGCGTGCTCGATGAGGCCGGCACCATACGCGATGCAGGTGGTACCGTATTGATCACCTCGCACCTGATGGAGGAAGTGGAATCTTTGGCCGATCGTGTCGCCTATCTCGAAGATGGCCGGCTGCGATTCATTCTACCGGTGGATGAGATCCTCGACATCACCGGAACAAAACGGCTTGCACAAGCGATCCCGAATATGCTCGCGCGCCAGAAAACACTTCAAGGAAAAGATCGATAAATGGGCAAGGTCTTCAAATACACATTGATCGATCTGGCGCGGAACAAGTTCGTGCTGGGTTACGCCTTGCTGATGCTCTTCATGGCGCAGGGCCTTTTCGCACTTGAGGGTGAACCCACCAAGGCATTGCTCAGTCTCGTGCAGGTGGTCATGGCCCTGGTGCCGCTCGTCGCATTGATCTTCACGGTGGTCTATATGTACGATACCATCGAGTTCACGCAGTTGCTCGCCGTGCAACCGATCGGCCGCAAGTCGATACTCGGCGGACAGATCCTTGCGCTTTCCGCCGCATTGTTGATCGCACAAACCATCGGTCTTGGCCTGCCGTTGCTCGTGAATTCACCAACACTGCCGGCATTCATCCTTTCAATTTCCGGCTCTGGGCTTGTCCTGGTCTTTACAGCACTTGGTGTATTGATCGCATTGAAACAACGCGAAAAAGCACGTGGCGTCGGTGTCGCCCTGGTGATCTGGTTGATCTTCATCCTGGTCTTTGATGCGTTGTTGATGTGGCTCATGTTCACTTTCAGCGACTACCCGATCGAACCGTTCGTTGTGCCGATCGCTGGCATAAACCCCGTGGATCTTGCGCGCATCATGGTCATGCTGCAGGTGGACCTAGCCGCAATGATGGGTTACAGCGGCGCCATCTACAAGAACTTCTTCGGCAGCACCGGAGGCATGGTCGTGGCCGGGGCGATCCTGGGGTTATGGATCCTCATCCCTTTGCTGGTCTCGTTCCGCGTTTTCCGTCAAAAGGACCTGTGAGAACTGTTCTGGGGGTGCCGGTGTCAAAATGCACACCGTCGGGTGCTCCACTATAGCTGCCTTATCACACCTATGGCAACGGCGCTCCGGTGGCTTCCGCTGGTCGCCTCCTCGCTGCACGTTCCCCTACGGTGTGCTTGCGGCAGGCTGCCGTTCCGCCCCCTCACCCAAAGATCCGGCCGACCCCCGAAAAATCACCGACAGATGAGAAGGATCACATAAAAACCCTGATCTGCGTCATATATTCAACCGTTGCATCTGTGAAAATTTGTTTCAAGTAAAGCACAACCGACCATCCATGAAACTCCCGAAGATCCTCCTCGCACTACCCTTTCTCTTCGCATGTGGCGAAAGCAATGAACAACCAGCAGCGCAGACCACCACCGGCAATACCCCGCGCGCCGGACAAAGCGCAGTGGTCGATGACAAGAGCGAGCCCACGGTGGTGGGTGTAGCCGTGAAGTCGCCCGATCACAAGACGCTGGTGGCCGCAGTGCAACACGTCAAGTACGAAGATGTTCTCTCCAATACGGGACCGTTCACCGTGTATGCGCCTACGGATGCGGCATTCAATGCGCTTCCTGCTGGCACGTTGGACAACCTTCTAAAGCCCGAGAATAAGGCTACGCTCGAGAATATCCTGGAGTACCACGTTGCGCTCGGTGTAATGCAGCCGGACAAGATGGGCAACGGCCGCAAGGTCGGCATGGCCAACGGTGCGAACGTGGAATTCAAGAAAATGGAAGATGGCACCGTAATGATCAACGATGCCAAAGTGCTCGGTACGGCACCGGCCAGCAACGGGCTCGTAGTTGTGATCGACAAGGTGCTCTTGCCACCAGGCATGTAAGGAGCCATCCCTACGCTCCCGGATGAGGCATGTCGGGAGTGTGTGGATGAAAGTGCAGGGTGTTCTTGAGAGGGCACCCTGCCGTCGTTTTGAAGGTACCATATAATGGCGTTGGAACAGTACGATCGCCCATGCCCAAATTCTGCGGCCATGCGCAGCGCGGCCGGGATGGAAGCGGCAGCCCGGCGAAGCGGAGGCTTACGCATGTGTGGAGCGAGGAGGCGACCAGCGGAAGCCACCGCAGCCCCACATGCGTTGGCCGCAGCTAACCGGCTACAGCGAACAGCCCGATAAGGCGCCCAACCTCCAACGGCCCCAACTTCCGAACCTGTTCAAATCCTGTTCATCACTTCTTCCAGAATATGACGTTCATCATGAAAGCACCCATCGGGCACTGGGAGTTTTACGGCTCACCAAAGCCGTACCTTTTATGCCTGTAACAGCACCGCCACCTGCCATGAAGGCAGCCACCGATAAGATCCCCACATACACGAACGAAGAGGTCCTCGCCGAGGCCATTGCCTATTTCCATGGCGATGAGCTGGCCGCCACCACGTGGCTGAACAAGTACGCCCTGCGCAATGGCGAGGGTGAGCTCGTGGAGCGATCGCCGGCCGAAATGCACCGGCGCATGGCGCGTGAGTTCGCACGTATCGAACGCAGTTATGTGGCGCCCGCAAAGGAGCGCCGGCAGCAACTAAGCGCCTACGGTCGCAAGCGCAAGCCGCTGGATGAGGAGCGGATCATGGGCTTGTTCGAAGGTTTCCGCGATGTGGTGCCACAGGGGAGCGTCATGGCTTCGCTCGGCGATCGCTACCGGCTTGCATCGTTGAGCAATTGTGTGGTGCTGCCCGCGCCGGTGGATTCATATGGCGGGATCTTCTGGGCCGATCAGCAATTGGCGCAACTCTTCAAACGGCGCTGCGGCGTGGGCCTCGATCTGAGCAAGCTGCGTCCTTCGGGAGCATCGGTGAGCAATGCGGCGCGCACGAGCACTGGCGCGGCATCGTTCATGGAACGCTTCAGCAACACCACGCGCGAGGTGGCGCAGAAAGGACGTCGCGGTGCACTGATGCTCACCATGGACATCGCGCATCCTGACATCGAGCAATTCATCACCGTGAAACAGGATCTCACGAAGGTGACAGGAGCGAATATCAGTGTGCGTGTGAGCGATGAGTTCCTTCGCGCGGTGGAGTCCGATGGCTACTTCCTCCTGCATTGGCCGATCGGTTCGCCGGAGCCCGAGGTCGAACGCACTATCAAGGCGCGGCTTCTGTGGGAGGAACTGATCACGTGCGCGCATCGCACGGCCGAACCGGGCATCATCCTATGGGACCGGCAGCACAGCTATTCCACATCATCCGTGTATCCGGGGTTCCGCAATGAGAGCACCAATCCGTGCAGCGAGATCGCGATGCAGGGTGGCGATAGCTGCCGCCTGATAGCGGTGAATCTGTACAGCTTCATCACCGATCCATTCACACCGCAGGCACGATTCGATCACGCGCGTTTCGCGGAGGTGACATACGAATCTCAGCGGTTGATGGACGACCTGGTGGATCTTGAACTGGAGGCCGTGGACAGGATCCTCGCGAAGATCGATGCCGATCCAGAGCCGGATGACATCAAGATGGTGGAGCGCGATACATGGCAGCTACTGCGCGAGACCGGCCGCAAGGGTCGCCGCACGGGCCTTGGCTTCACAGGTCTTGCCGATGCGCTGGCCGCACTTAACCTGAAATACGACAGCGATGCAGCGCTGGAAGCGGTGGAAGACATCATGCGCACCAAGTGCCGCGCGGAGTTCGACAGTAGCATCGACATGGCGATCGAGCGCGGCGCTTTCGAAGGCTTCGATCCAGCGGTCGAACGCACCAGCGACTTCGTGACCATGCTGAAGGACGAGCTTCCTGAAGTGCATGATCGCATGATGAAGCATGGTCGCCGGAACATCAGCATAAGCACGGTGGCTCCCACCGGCACGTTGAGCATACTAACGCGCACCAGTAGTGGTATCGAGCCGGTATACATGGTCAGCT
>JAEZAU010000158.1 GCA_023430325.1 Bacteroidota bacterium
GAGGGAATGACGGATCTGCGTAAGTGGCGTAGCCGGAAAGCCCGGACCGTAGGGAGGACTTGCAGGCGCAGACACGACCTGACAGGAATTCGCCCGAACAAGTATTAAAGTGATAAGGTGATGATGGTATAAAGTCGATCCGGCCGTACTGCTTTATCACGCTATCACTTTTTCACCCTTGTCACTCCATCTTTGCACCCCATGTTCCAGGACAAGTTACACGCGCAGCTCGCGCCGGTCATACAAAGCGCTTTCAAGGAGCTTTTCGGTCATGAGCTCGATCTGAAGAGCATCGTATTCCAGCAGACACGGCCCGAGTTCGAGGGCGATGTCACCATCAATGTTTTCCCGTTCCTGAAGATCAGCGGAAAGGGACCGGAACAGACCGCGAGCGCGATCGGTGAACATCTGCAGGCGAAGCTTCCGATCGTTGAGCGCTTCAATGTGGTGAAGGGTTTTCTCAACGTGCTGATCAGCGATCGATACTGGTCCGGAACTATTGAAGGTGGTGCCGATCGTCTCTTCCAATTCGAGACTTCGGGGCAGAAAGTGATGGTGGAATATTCATCGCCGAACACCAATAAACCACTGCATCTGGGCCACCTGCGCAACATCTTTCTTGGCCACAGCGTGAGCCGCATTTTGCAGACCGTGGGGCACGATGTGATGAAAGTGCAGATCATCAACGATCGCGGGATCCACATCTGCAAGAGCATGCTCGCGTGGCAGAAGTTCGGCAATGGAGAAACTCCTGGCGCCGCACTGAAAGGCGACAAGCTCGTGGGCAAGTATTACGTGGAGTTCGACAGAGAGTACAAGAAACAGGTGCAGGAGCAGGTGGCGAAAGGCAAGACCGAAGAAGAGGCCGAAAAGGAAGCGCCGATCATGCTGGAAGCCCAGGAGATGCTGCGAAAGTGGGAGGCCGGCGACAAGGAAGTGCGATCGCTATGGGAGAAGATGAACGGCTGGGTCTACAACGGCTTCAATGCCACGTATGCGCGGCTGGGTGTGGATTTTGACAAACTCTATTACGAGAGCAACACCTATGTTCTTGGCAAGCAGGACATCCTGCAGGGCCTCGAAAAAGGTATCTTCTACCGCAAGGACGATGGCAGTGTTTGGGTGGACAACACCGATCAGGGGCTTGATGAAAAGGTCTTGTTGCGCCGCGATGGCACCAGCGTGTATATGACGCAGGATATCGGCACGGCGATCAAGCGTTTCGAGGAATTCCCTGGCTTGTCGCGGTTGATCTATGTTGTGGGCAATGAGCAGGATTACCATTTCAAAGTGCTGTTCATCATCTTGAAGAAACTCGGTTTTTCGTGGGCCGATGGATTGCATCACCTCAGCTACGGCATGGTGGATCTGCCGAGCGGAAAAATGAAAAGCCGCGAAGGTACCGTGGTGGACGCTGATGATCTGATCGAGGAAGTAGTGCAGGAAGCCCGCGCTCAGGGCGAGTCGCTCAGCAAGCTCGATGATGTGAGCGAGAAGGAGCGGAGCGATCTGTACGAGATGATCGGACTGGCCGCACTGAAATATTTCCTGCTCAAGGTGGATCCTAAAAAACGAATGCTCTTCGATCCCGCCGCGAGCATCGATCTTCAAGGGCACACCGGACCGTTCATCCAGTATACGCACGCGCGGATCAGATCGCTTCTTCGAAAGGCTGGTCGATCAGAGGATCAGAAGATCAGAAGATCGGATAATGAACTATCGTCAACTCTCTTATCCGAAGAGAAGACCGTGTTGAAGCTCCTGCATCACACACCCGCTGTGCTGCAAGAAGCAGCCGAAAAGCTCGAGCCTAGTGGGATCGCCAATCACACCTATGAGCTGGCCAAGGCCTATAATGCGTTCTGGCAGAATGTTCCGGTCTTGAAGGAAGAGGATGCCACGAAGCGGGAAATGCGGTTGGATCTGAGCACCGCTGTGGCCGATACCATCAAGAAGGCCATGTGGTGCCTTGGCATTGAAGTGCCTGATCGCATGTGATCTTTTTTGGGCGAAGTGGCGGCAGGTCGCGTCCTTCGTTGCTACTCCTCCCCCGGGTCAAGACCCGGGGTTGCGGGGTATCCACTGCGGCCGCTTACGCGCATACTTCAGTGAAAGAAGGTCCCGTCGATCGGATCAGAACTTCGGGCAGGGCACGATCTTATGCCTGCGGCTGCGCTGCTTCTTCGGCCATTCGTAGATCAGGCTGATCTCGTGGGCGCCCGCACTGCGCATGGTGAGTTTACTCACCGTTACATCATAACTGTACGTGAAGCGCAACTGGTTCTCTGTCGCCACGCCGGCCATCAGGATCACCGCATCGCTGTTTCCATATCCCGGCTGGTAAGCCTTCAGGATCGGCAGGCCGCGATACCACAATCCGAAGCTCAGCAGCCTGTGGTCGATGTATCCACCGATATCGAACTGGTCCCATTTGCCCTGCATCTTGAAGTGCGTGGCGATGGTGGCCTTTGTTTCACTCTTGGCGAACCTTCTTCCGTCCAGTGCCACGCGGTAACCGGTATGTATCGAAGTGCGCACGGGAAGCCTCGCTTCACCATCGAGCATCAGGCTCTGGTTGGGCCTGTTGATGTGGCTGAACGATGCACCGACCCACAAACGCTCGCTATAGAACACGCCGCCGGTGGCAAGGTCCATGTAACTGATGCCTTCCACCATGTTGGTCTCAATGGAACGTGGCGCGTTGTCCCGGATGATCTGGTCTGCGAAAAGAAATCCCGATGGGTCCAGGTTCCTGAAGGTATAACCCATCCGCAGGCCGGCACGCGCCGCGTACTTGTAACTGACGCGCACCTCATAGCTGTATGCCAGCGCAATGGTGGTATGCGAGAGCCCGTTCGATCCGGCCTTGTCCTTCATGACCCAGCCACCCATGCCGCAATTGAGATCGGCGAAGCGGTGATCATAAGCGACCGAATACGTCTCATAACCGGGACGCACACCAGGCCACTGCAATCGGTAGTTCAGCGCGATGCGATCCTGGTGCGTGTTGCCGGTGAGCGCGGGATTGAGATATTGCGGCGCAGCATAGAACTGCGAGAACTGCGGATCCTGCGCCTGGGTCTTCACCACGCACAGCATCGCCGCAATGATGGCCGCTATATGTAGTGTGTTCCTCATCGGATCAGAGTAAGGTCGCTCAGTTTCATGATCTCGCGCCCGTCAACGAACTTCGCCCACATCTGCACCACATAGACATCCTGGGGGCTCAGTTCTCCGCGATAGAATCCATCCCAACCGATCTTCACGTCCTCGCTTTCGAAGACAAGTTCACCCCAGCGGTTGAAGACCCGCATCCGGAACTCGGCGACATTTTTTACGAAGGCGTAGAACACGTCGTTGCTCATGGAAAGTGGGTCGTATACGCCGCCACCGCCCTCAGGGTTCGGTGTGAACGCATTTGGTATGGTGATATCGTGGTCCAGGGTTATCTCCACCAGGTTCGCGGCGGTGGATGAGCAGCCCATCTCGTTCTGCACGGTCAGTTCCACCTGGAATGTTCCGAAGTCATCGTAGACGTGCGATGGGTTCTGTTGCCCACTGGTACCTCCATCACCGAAACTCCAGCTGTAGGTCGTAATGTTCCCACTGCTCAGATCGCTGAAGAAGATGTTGGCGTTCGTGAGATCGGTGCTCCACGCAGATGCTGTGAACGCGGCCACCGGGGTGGGCGCAGCAATGATCTGTGATGTGGATGTGGATGCGCTGGAGGTGCAACCAGAAGGCGTAGAGATCGTCAGGGTCACCGTATGGTTGCCCGTACCATAAGTGACATTCGGTGCAGCGGTGGTGGAGGTCTGCCCGTTGCCGAGGTCCCATACCCAGGTCACATTGCTCAATTGTACTGCAGGGAACTGCACCGTGAGGGGTGCGCATCCCTGTGCGAGTATCGCGGGAAGGGCATAGGCCGGTGGCGCATCGATCGCCAGTTGGATCGAGTCCATAACCGTTTGTCCGCAGGTGTTCGAAACGATCACATGCAGGGTCTGGCTCGTGTTCAATGGGAAGGTGAAGGGACCGGTACCGATCTGTTGCAGTTCGGGCCAGTTCAATGTGTAGTAACCATCGTAGTCGTTCACTGCTGCTCCTACGGTGACCATTTGTCCAGCGCATACCACCGTGTCACCGAACACATCGAGGTCCGCAGTGGTGAGGTCTATGACGTTCACCGAGCCGAGATAAGGTTCAGCGGTGCAGCCCATGCTGTCCACCACGGTGAGCACCACGAATTGACCGGTGGTGAACTCGTGCATGATCGTATCACCCGTGCCGATGCCCGTCCATGTGAATGTGTATCCGCCATGGCCACCTTGTGCCTGGCCGATCAGTGGTACCGGAATGTTCGCGCAGACAGTGTCGGGAACGATCGCTGACAGTACGATGGCATCCGGTTGTCCGATCACGATGTCCGCCGCTGTGGTGCAGCCGTTCGCATCGGCAATGTTGGCCGAATAGCCACCTGCGATGAGTCCTGAGATCGCATCGCCATCGGATCCATTGCTCCAGGTGATCGAATAAGGCGCCGTACCACCGTTCACAGCGATGGCTGCCGATCCGTTGGTGCCGCCGAAGCACGTAACATCATTCGTGCTCACGTTGCTGATCACGAGCTGCGGAATGTCCGTGATGGTGCCCGTGAGCGTGGTGTCACAGCCGTATTGGTCGGTCACGGTCACGGTATAGTCACCAGCTGACAGACCCGAGATCGTAGCACCATTTCCGCCGGGCACGTTCCATACATAGCTGAACGTGGGGTCGGCAGGTGAGAAGGTCAGACTTCCATCGCCGGCACCGTTACACGTGGTGGAACTGCTGGTGATCGAGGCGGTGAGAAAGCTGTTGGAAAGCGTGATGCGTACGGTGTCCGACGCAGGCGGGCATGTATTGTTACCCACGGTGGTGAGCACCAGATCTACACTACCGGCAGTGATCTCTGCTATAGTAGGCCAATATTCGGCGCTCAGACCATTGTTGGTGAATGCACCACTTCCTCCGCTCCAGGTGCCACTGGTGGCGTTCTGAACAGTGCCGTTCACCAGGATCGGATAGCTGTTCATGCAGGCAATGGCGTCGGAGCCGGCATCGGCCACGTTCGGTATGCCGGTCGGAACGATCGTGACGTCACCGGTGACGGGCAGGCAACCATTGGCATCGGTGATCGATACGGTATACGTTCCAGAGGTCGCTATGATCGAAGGACCATTCGCACCATTGCTCCAACTGTAATTGTATGGCGCGGTGCCACCGTTCACCGTCACCATGGCCGAACCATCGCCCATGCCTAGGCAGCTCTCATTTGAAGAAGAAAGGTTCGCGATGGCAAGTGCCGATGCAGGACCAATGGCACCGGTGAATGTTTCCGAACATCCGAATTGATCGGTGACCGTTACCTGATGCAGCCCCGGTGCAAGACCCGTAGCGGTAGCAGTGGTCTGTGAAGCTGGATCGTTCCAGAGATAGGTGAAGTCTGGATCGTTCGGTGTGAATGTGGCTGTTCCGTTGCTGAGCTCGTAGCAGCTGGCATCGGTGGTGCTTACAGAACCGTTCGCGAAGCTGTTCGGGAAGGTGAGAATGACCTGGTCGGTGACCTGTGGACAGTTGGTGTTGCCGATACTCGTAAGCGTGAGCGTTACCGATCCTGCGGTCACATCTGCCGTTGAAGGCATGTACGTGGCCTGGTCCCAATCTCCATTGAAGATCTCCGATCCGCCGCTCCATACAGCGCTGTCCGCATTCGTTACGGCAGCCGAGAGTTGTACAGGAAATGCATCCATGCACACGATCTGGTCAATGCCTGCATCAACCGTGTTCGGTTGTGCTTGCGCACCGATGATCGCATCGGCCATCACCGGAGTACAATTGTTCTGGTCGGTGATGGACACAGTGTAAGTTCCGGATGTGGCCGTGATGGTGTTGGATATAGAGCCGGTGCTCCAGTTGATGAAGTATGGAGCGGAGCCGCCAGTGATGTTCACGGTGGCGGAACCGTTTCCGTTGCCCAGACAGGTCTCATCGATCACATCGATGGAAGTGATCGCGATAGGGGCCGCCGGACCGATGATCGCAGGTAAGGTGATGGTACATCCATATTGATCGGTCACGAGCACATCGTAAGCTCCCGCGCCCAGATCTGTTGCTGTCGCAGTGGTCTGTGCAGCTGGATCGTTCCACAGATAGGTGAATGCTGGATCGGCAGGAGAGAAGCTGGCAGAACCGTTCATCAGATCGAAGCAGGTGGCATCTACAGTGGTCACTGTTCCGTTCGCGAAGCTGTTCGGCAGATCGATGGTGATATCATCTGAGTTGGCTGGACAGTTTGTGTTGCCTACCGTTGTGAGCGTGAGCGTTACCGTGCCGGCGGCGATCTCATCAGCAGATGGCGTGTAGGTTGCAACATCCCAGTTCCCTGAGAAGGTGCCGGTACCTCCGCTCCAGGAACCGCTGGTAGCATTGGTAACGCTTCCTGAGAGGATCACCGGAAGAGACTCCGGACAAGAGATCTGATCAGGCCCCGCATTTGCGATGTTCGGTTGTGCCTGCGCGCCGATCACCGCATCGGTAACGGCCGCGGTGCAATTGTTCAGGTCCGTGACGGAAACAGTATAAGTTCCTGAACCTGCAATGATCGAAGCGGTGGTATCACCAGTGCTCCACATGTAGATGTACGGAGCCGTGCCACCGGACACGCTTACCGTTGCGGAACCATCTCCAGAACCCAGACAGGTCTCATCGATCACATCCATCGAAGCGATAGCGATCGGAGCTGCCGGTCCAATTACAGCCGTAAGTGTGATGGAACAACCGTATTGATCGGTCACAAGCACATTGTAAGATCCTGCACCCAGACCTGTGGCCGTGGCGGTGGTCTGTGCCGATGGATCGTTCCACAGATAGGTGAATGTTGGATCGGCAGGAGAGTAGCTGGCCGAACCATCCGCAACATCGAAGCAGCTGGCATCGGTGGCCGTTGTAGTGCCATTGGCAAAGCTGTTAGGAATCTGTACGAGCACATCATCGGTCGCCGCGGGGCAGGCATCATTACCGACGGTGGTCAGTGTAAGGGTTACACTTCCTGCCGCGATCTCATCAGATGTAGGCGTGTAGTCACTGAGTAGTTCATTTCCGCTGAAGGTGCCCGATCCACCGCTCCAGGTCCCACCAGCGGCATTCACCACCGATCCACTCAACTGGATCGATGAGCCGCACATGACCACATCGGCACCCGCATTGGCTTCGTTGGGTAGCGCATCCGCTCCGATGGTGGCTTCAGAAACGGCCGTAGCACAGCCCATCGCATCGATCACCAATACCGAATATGTGCCTGAAGTGGCATAGGTCGTGGCTTCCGATCCACCGTTGCTCCATTCGTACGAGTACGGTTCCGTTCCACCGATTACAGATGCTGTCAATGATCCGTCACCGACTCCAAGGCATGTTTCATTCGTGACGTCGATCTGGGTGATCACCAGAGGGACGGACGGGCCTATGGTCACAGGTACGGTGATCTCGCATCCTTCGTCGGATATGATCGTCACTTCATAATCGCCCGGTGCCAGATCGCTGGCCGTGGCCGTGGTCTGTGCCGCAGGATCGTTCCACTGATAGTTGAACCAGTTCTGATCAGGTGTCACCGTGGCAGAACCGTCACTACTGTTATAGCAGGTCGCATCGGTGGCTGTCACTGTCACATCCTGAAAGCTGTTGAGGAAGGTGATCAATACATCATCGCTGGCCGGCGGACAGCTTGTATTGTCAGTGGTGGTAAGCGTGAGTATCACGCTGCCGGCCTGTATCTCTTCTGCTGTTGGCACATACTGCAGGTCAAGGCCAGTACCAGTGAACTGCCCATTGCCGCCGGTCCATTGCGCGGTGGTGGCATTCACGATGGAGCCTTGCAACTGCACAGGCATCTCTTCTGCACAGAGCGTCTGGTCCATACCAGCATTCGCTTCATTCGGGTAGGCGTCCACGCCGATCGTGCCGGTAAGGAGATGCGATACGCAGCCATTGGCGTCTTCAATGGTGACGCTGTAGTCACCGGGATCGCCGTAGACGGTGGCTTCTGTATTGCCGGTGTTCCAGTCATAGGTGTACGGTGCCGTACCTGCTGTCACTACCGCGCTGATGCTTCCATCGCCGGCACCAAGGCAGGTCTCGTTCTGTACTTCAAGGTCCGCGTAAACACCCGGCAACACCTGCACAGAATAGACGTATGTCTGGAATGCGGGGATCGGGCAGGCGCCATCGTTCACGTTCACGATGAATGCATAGAAACCTGATGTGCTGTTCTGCGCGTTCCAGCAGACATGTGCGGTGATCGGATTGGTGCCGGTATAACTGAATGTTGCGCCAGGAAGGTTCTGTTGGATGTTGCTGAAGGCCTCGAGCACGTTCGTGGCGTTCACGTCACTGATCTCCATGTCGAAACAGAAGTCACCCGATTCGCAGACCTGCACCGCCCGCGGTCCTACCTGCGTGGCGCTGCCCGTCAAATTGTCGATAAGACCGGTGGCCGCATCGGGCGGAACGTTGCTGCATGGGTATGCCACGAACTGCATGTCACGCATGATGGTGCCGATCAGCTGGCCTGCGCTGTTGTACTGGTTCACGCGCACCACCACCACCCAGTTGCCCGCCGTGTTCAAGGTGAAGTTGATCTCGCCGGTCATCGGGTCGAGCGTCAATCCAGGTATCGGTACGGTAGGTGTGTACGGCACAACGTAGGGGATCGGATTGCCACCTGCCATGCGTGCACCGATCAGCTGGTAGCTCACCGAATCAGCCTCCGGATCGAAAGCACCATAGCTGTAGGTGACCGGGTAGCCCAGACACACATAAGGGATCGCCACGTTGGTGAAGACCGGTGAATCATTGCACGGCTCCGCAGCATTGTTCAATACCGCCTCAATGAACATTTCCCGGGTGCCCGGGTTGGTCAGGTTCACTATCGCGTTGTTGCGATAGATGTTCGTCCACCGGATGCTCCAGCTATTACACGAAGGCAACGTGATGACACCGGTGTAGATGTATTGTTGGATGCCGGGCAGCGTACCGCCGTTACAGGTGCTGTTCGGCAATTCTATGTCGCACAATTGGGAGAGCTCGGTACCTCCGGTGGTGGTCACCGTAAGATTCCGGTTGCCGCAGGGGCTGGTGAGTTGAAGGTTGTAGCTGGGGTCTACGTTGATACCGGCGCAATCGCGGTAAACGACCAGGCTTATGCGGTACTGGTTGGGGCCTATGCATTCCCAATAGATCTCGCCGCCTGACATATGCGTGGCCGAAGCGCCAAGACCCATGAGAAGAAGCAATAGCGTGACCAGCGACCTTACGGTGGGGGGGAGGTTTAAGCGGTCCATCACAGGCGCTCTTACGAAGGGCCCGCTCCAACGGTTACGAGGTTCCGATCGGAGCATGGCGTTCCAAGCATCGATCGGCTATCGGCAGGATCGCTATATTTGCCGCCCCGCAGCGTGCGGGCACTTGGAGAGGTGGGTGAGTGGCTGAAACCAGCAGTTTGCTAAACTGCCGTACGGGGTCAACCTGTACCGGGGGTTCGAATCCCCCCCTCTCCGCGGAAAGCCGTTGATCGTTCGATCGGCGGCTTTTTTATTTGGGCGAATTCCTGTCAGGGCGTGGCTACGCCTGCAACTCCTCGCTGCGCTGCGGGGTTTACGGCTGCGCCACTTACGCAGATCGCGTCCCTTTCGGAGTTATATATGGCAATGGATCGTGATTTTCACTATACTCGCTGAAGATGAGATGATCAAGGCTTCGGCCATAGGAGGAAATATGCGAAGATCTTCGCAAACATTCAGTTAACTGTAACCTTTCAAAAAATGCGTGTAGCAATCCTCGCATTCGTATTAAGCATATTTATTATAAGTTGTAACAAAATTCAACTTGTTGAAGCAGATCTTAAATATACTGATCTTCCAAAAGAGGTGAAGAAACATATATTCGAAGACCAATTTGTAGACTTGAATAATCCGAAAAAATATAAAGAGGAGTCTAGGAAAACATTTTTGCCGTGGATATATGAAACGCGACTTGTAAGATTAACAGACAACAAATCCTATAAAATTGATTTCAATAAGGAATATCGAAGCTTAACATTAATCATTATAGATGATTTCCTATATACAACTAACGATTATAATGTTTACGAACAAGATAGTGTTAAATATACTTTCTCCAAATATATGATAAAATAAAGGCTACAGCTAACACTGCACAAAACGCCATTGCTTGATTTGTCATCGCAGAAACTACTCAGGTAATTGAAAAATTTCGTTCCTTAGAAGCTTAATATCTAACATTCACGCAACGAGAGTTTGTGCGATAACGTTAACGCTTCCGTCATTTCGAGATACAGCGGGTGCTCCGGTCGATCCACAAATGATCAAGCCCGGTCCAGATCTGCGAAAGGGATAGCAGTGGAAAGCCCGCAAGAGCGCGCAGCGATCGCGG
>JAEZAU010000213.1 GCA_023430325.1 Bacteroidota bacterium
CAGCAGGGCCAACGCGATAACGGCCATCCCGAAGACAGCCATGGGATCGCGCTGCAGGCGTCGCCAGGCGATCTTGCCGAGGCTGAGACTTTCTTGATCGCGTTTCAGATCCGTCGCCCTTTCCACATTGGCCGCACGAAGATCGAGATCAGAAAGATGATCGGCGCATAGATCGAGAAAGCGATCAAGGCACCGATCGTTGATAATCCCGAAAGCATGCCTGTACCCGATGGTGGATCGCCCTGCGCTCGATCGCTGATCGACTGTGCTGCCCTTACGAGCCGCACCACAGGCAACGACCAGAGCAGCCATGCACAACAGATCAATAGGAAGCTCATCAATGAACGCTCTCCGAATTCGATACGCCCGATGACCATAATGGATGTATATGCCAGAACGAACGGTAATGACAATGCGAACACATTGCCCATGCCGCCGATCGGATCGCGATACGCACGCATTTTTCCGGCCCAGCGCAGACGTTGCTGGAGCGCCGACCGCAGATCGGGCTCTGGCGCGGTGATCACCGAGGCGGCGGGATCGGCCACCATCCCGATCTTCTTTTGGGCGCGTTTCATCTTATAAAGGAGGAACATGTCATCACCACTTGCCCAACGGTCATTGGTGAAGCCGCCGACACTGATGAACACGGATCGCGAGAAGGCCATATTGGCGCCATAGGCGAGCATCGGCGCACCCATTTCCGCAGTGCCGATGGCCACAGCCTGAAGGGCGAGCTGTTCCTTTCGCTGAAGAGCTGCGAGCAAACCTTTCGATCGGCGCATGAACACAGGCATCAAAAGCAGGTGTGGTGCATGCTCTTCCCAGGATCGCAGCATGGTGGATAGACGGCCTGCCCCGCAACGCACATCGGCATCGGTCATCACGATCAGATCATTGGCAGCTTCGTACACCCCCGCGGTGATGGCGGCCTTTTTACCTTGCTGTTCCTTCAATTGGATCAACTTCAATTGAGGCCATGCCCTCATCATTCGCTGCACGGCATTAATCGTTCCGTCGGTAGAATGGTCATCCACCACGATCACTTCGAACCTTTCCCGATCGATGTCCTGTACGTAAAGATCCTGTAGGAGCGAAGGCAACGTGGCCATCGCATCGCGCGCAGGAACGATAACCGTCAAAGAGCGGCAAGTATCCCGGACCACGGTGTTTCCCAGCGATCGGACGATCATGGTCCGCCAATGCTCAAGCAACAAGGCGAATACCAGCGTGATGATAAAGATGCCAAGCGCTATCCAATTGGCCTCGGTCATGCCGTGTTCTTCAGTCGGATCTTTGCGAAGAGCAGGATGAAACTTCCGGCGATCGCAGGAAGAAGAAGATTGATGGCCCAAAGGGCGAAGGTTGCCATGAGAATATTGGGATCGCCGGCGCCCATGGGTGCAAGTATGGCCATGGCCACGGTGCCACGCACGCCGATCTCGGTAAGCAGGACAGTTGGCACGATCGAAGTGATGAGGAAGATCACCGGCACGGCCACGATCGCTTCTACAAGATCCACTGATGCATCCATGGTCACCAATAACAGAACGAACTGGGCACTGAAGACCAGGTAGCGAATGAAGCTCAGGAACAGAATGGACATGAGTTCCTTCACAGAATATCCTTCCAGCACGGACAAGTATGCACGGAGGCGACCGATCTGCGGGATCCGAAGCAGCAGCCGTTCGACCATGATCGGGCGCATGTAGAGAAAGGCGATGATCACCGCAAGAATGGCCATGCCCGACATCAGGAACTCAGTGAAATGGAACACCGGTCCTGCAATGATGCCGTAGACCAGCATGGCCATGACGCCGAATACCGCCGTGATCACGAACTGCGCAACCCCACCCCACATGGTGGCCACCGCTCCCGAGATCCGATGTCCGGGCTCGAGGAACATGATCCTGCCCGCGAATTCCCCGGTCCTGTTCGGAGTGATCAGCGCCACGCTGGTGCCTGCGATGGTGGCCACAAAAGCCCTTGTACGGCCCACAGGTTGCAACGGCAGGATGAGCTTGCGCCATTTCTCCGCTTCCAGCATCCAGTTCACCACCATGGCCATGGCGACCACGAAGAGGGTTATCGACAGTTCCGGTGTTCGCAACATCTCCAGCATCGCAAGCAATGTGCGGCTACCTTTGGAGGGAGCGATGTGCATGTAGATGTACACGCATGCCAGTAGAAAGATCCCCCAGCGGAAGATCAATAGAAGGATGCGTCCGGCGGACATACGTGTGGTGAAGATGGAGGAAGTGGCCAAAAGTAGGCCCACTGAAAAGATCATACTTGGCATAGATCCGGGCACCAATGTGATGGGCTACGGCGTGCTCCTGGTAGAAGGACGTAACATAAAGCTGATGGCTGCCGATGCGATCCGTTTTCCAGCGGCCGATGATCATGCCTTGAAGCTGCGCGCCATCTTCATGAACGTTTCAGCGATCATTGAAGAGCATGCTCCGGATGAGCTTGCGATCGAAGCGCAATTCTTCGGGAAGAACGTGCAAAGCATGCTGAAACTCGGTCGTGCGCAAGGCGTTGCGATCGCTGCGGCGCTTCACCGGGAGCTTGCCGTGGTGGAATATGCGCCCAAGCGAATAAAACAGAGCATCACCGGCAACGGGAACGCTTCAAAGGAACAGGTGGCTGCGATGCTGTTGAGCATCCTTCAATTGCGATCACTGCCCGCCAGCACCGATGCCACCGATGCGGTGGCCGTGGCCTTATGCCATCACTTCTGCGGCACAGGTCAATTGTCACCAGCCAGGAAAAGCAAGGACTGGGGTGCGTTCCTGCGCAACAATCCCGAACGGGTGATCTAGGCTGCGGCGATCTTCGCGGCCAGTTCTGCGAACTCTTCCTGGGTAAGCTTCACGCGGCTTCGGCTGAAGTCCATGTCATGAACGCTGTTCATGGGGATGAGATGAATATGTGCATGTGGGACTTCGAGACCCACAACCGATATTCCGATCCGATCACAGGGCAGCACCGCCTTGATCTTGCGCGCCACCTCCTTGGAGAACTGCATCATGCCAGCGAGTAGATCATCGGGCAGATCGAAAATGTAGTCGATCTCCTTCTTCGGGATCACCAACGTGTGCCCTTTCTGGATCGGGTTTATGTCCAGGAACGCGAAATAGCGATCGTCCTCCGCGATCTTGTGGCTCGGGATCTCGCCGTTGATGATCCGTGTAAAGATGCTGGCCATGGCTCAGCGCTGGATCTCCACTACCTCGAACCTGGTGGTACCGGCCGGCGTAGTGATCTCGGCGATCTCACCCCGGCTTTTTCCCAAAAGGCCCTTTCCGATCGGTGAGCTCACGCTGATCTTGCCGGCCTTGATGTCCACTTCACTTTCGGCCACGAGCGTGAATTCCCGTTGGGCCCCATTGCCCACATGCTTCACCACCACTCGTGAATGTATATAGACGCGGGATGTGTCAAGCTGTGAAGTATCTACCACCCGTGCGTTGGCCAGCGTCTCTTCCAGCTTGGCGATACGTGCTTCGAGCAGGCCCTGCTCCTCCTTGGCAGCATGGTATTCAGCATTCTCACTGAGGTCACCCTTATCACGGGCATCAGCGATCTGCTGGCTCAGATGCGGTCGCTCAACGGTGCGCATGTGATGCAGCTCTTCCTGGAGCTTCTTGAAACCTTCTTCGGTGTAATAGGCCGGTGTGCTCATGGCCGCGATCGTTGTAACTGATATGAAAGAAAGAGGACCCCATGGAGGTCCTCTTTCCAAATATAATGAACTTCGTCAGAGACTGATACGCAGACCCACTGCGTGTACGCCGTTGAAGGGGTTGGTGGCCCGATAACTGTAATCAATGGCGAAGGCCGATTTCTTTTCATCCCCGAACGGCAGATCCACACTGAGGCCTGCAGATGGGCCGGTGAAGACCGTGGTACGGTCGGCATCATTGGTGATGCCCTCCTCGTAAAGGAATCCACCACGCAGATGGAACATCCGGCGGAAGGCCCATTCGATACCGAGCACTCCCTGGTCACGCGTGAAGGAATTGGAAACGAACGTGGCAGCGAAAGTGATCCGGTTGGTCTCGTTCAGGTGCCAGTCATAAGCCGCGCCGATATTGAGCAGCGAAGGGATCTCGAACTGCTCGGAACGTTGTGCCAGGGTAAGCTGATCGCTTCCGGAACTGATCAGGCCTTGAACGGAAAGACCATCACCGGAGAATTCCATGGCAGGCCCTACATTCTTCAACGCGATACCGAAATGCAGGTTGTCCTGCGGACCGGTCACATAATGGATGCCCGCATCGAAGCAGACACCCTGGGTGCGCACGTTGGCGATGGACTCGCTCACTACACGTACGAGCAGACCACCATGTATGCTGTTCGAGAAGCTCTTCGAATAGGCCAGGCCGATGTTGGCGAGGGTTGGCCGGAATGTCCCTCTTCCACCTTCGGGAGTATCATATGTGGTGACCTCCAGATCACCAAAGCCCATGGTGGTGGCCGAGATGCCAAGTACACCGGAAGCCCCCAGTTTCTGGCCGATACCCACACTGTTGATGGTCGTGCCCGAACCTTCAAGCCAGCGTGTGCTGGTGAATAGCACTTCGGTCTTGTTCACCATGGAGAGGCCGGCGATATTGCCGAACATGGCATCAACGCCCTTTACGGAAGCGCTGTTGGCCAGGCCCCAACCCGAAGAACGGGCCCATGGATTTATGAGCAATTGTGTCGCCCCGGCGGAGCCTGCACGGTCCGGGTTGCCGGCAAAGGCCGGAGAACCCACCATCACGGCCACCGCCGCCAAGATCAATGTCGATGTTCTCATCGTTCGCTTCATGAGCAGGTATCCCGATATCTCGGCGATCAGAAGTTTTGTAGGTCCACCGGACGCATTGCACCGAACCATTTGAGCACCTTCTCACCGACGTTCGGCACATCGATGTGGCAGATGTATACACCACCGGCAATGGGGATGTTGTTCGCGTTGCGCAGGTCCCAATCCAGGTAGGTAAGATCATTGTCCTTGCGGAACTTCCTCACCAGGGTACCACTCACATTATAGATCGAGATGGTACAGGTCTTCGGCAGGTTGATGAACTTCACCCGGTTGTCCAATCGGCCTGTTTCGTATCCGCTGAATGCGTAATACGGGTTAGGAACGATGTTGATGATATCCAGCGATGACTCGGCCACCTCAGCGATATTGGTCTGGGTGGCGAGTTCGGCGGTCCCGAAGCTGTACAATGGTAGGCCACCGTTGCGGGCCGTGCTCGGCGCCGGTGTGGCATCGGGCCGGCCGGGCCAATCAGTGTACGTTGCATACGGCTTGCTGACGCTCAGAAGGATCTTCACATCCGTTTCCAAGAGATGGCGTCCAGGGGCCACAAGGGCACTTCCCACCCAGGCCACCGAGCGGAAGACGTTGCGCAGATCGGAAATATCGCCGTTCGTGAGGCTCTCATGGATGAACCTAGCTTCATCATAGATACCCACGCGCTCGGCATTTCCTTCCGTACGGCGCTGGTTCTTGAACACATAGATCCAGTGGCCGCCTCCGAAGAAGGGATCGCCTGATGCGGTAAAGAGTTCGGAGTTCGGATTCCAGAGCATATCCTGCCCATGTTCACCACCCCAGAAACTGTTCTCGCCGAATGCGATGTTCAAGCGCTCACCGGTCTCCAGATCGATGGCGTAACCCGGGAACCAGCCTGCTCCGGTAGGTTGTTCACCGTTCAATGTGGCCTCGGCCTCGTTCACACCGGGATCATCCACGTTACGGCCGTTCTTATCCACGCTCTTCCCGGTACGCAGGCTCAGCTTTTCGGCACCACCTTGGGCGAGAGCAGGATCTGCTTCCATCTCCAGCACCGCAGCGCGCGTCCATTTGGACTTGTCGCCTGTAATGTGGATCTGCACGCTGGGGGTCTCACTGATCTTGGAAGCCCGGGTCTGCGCAGAGGGTGTGTTCTGTGGATTCACCAATTGGGTCTGGTTGGCGATATCGGGCTCACTGGGTTGGAATGGAGCCTGACCTACCAAGGCCCAAGGCGCCCACGTGCCACCGAGTATGTCCTCGTAGAGCTGATCATCGTCCTTCTTGAGCTTGTCATTGTAGATCGGATCATCTTCGGAGGTGAATGTTCCGGAACGGATCCAGTTCGTTGGAAGGATCCCTTCATTATCCGGAATGCCGGTGAGCCATGCTTTGGAAGGATCGGCGAACTCCATGATGCCCGTTCCCACTGGTGTGGTGAACTCATAGAGACCAGTACCGGTGAACATGGTCTGGCCGATGGTCACCGACAAGCCCCACCTCAACAACAACTGTTCATAGCGGTAATCAATGGCACGATCGCTCTGGATCACTTCCGCCACATTATTGTTGGCGTCAAGCATCCTGATCTCCCACGTGGCATCGTTCAGATCGGCCGTATTCGCTGTGTCCTTGAACCATACTTCGAAGCGGGCATTCGGTACGGCCAGAGGATCGATCACCTTCACATCGATGGGACCGCGGCCCGGCACGTAAGTGATGACACCCTCACGATACTCGGGTGCCTCGATCACCGCATTTACGGAAGCCTGGTCCAACTCCAGGATGTTACCTCCATTACCACGGCCCTCTTCACGGGTTATGGCAACACGATCGCCAAAGTTCGCAGTCTGTATGGTACCGCCGTTGGCGGGAGCAGGCTTATGAGGAATGCCCACGTATGAACGAATAGCGCCGAATGCGGCCTTTCGACCGGGCAGGTATGGGAATACCTGGCCGGTACCTGTGGACAGATTATAGCTCTCATAGTTGTTGTACCCGTATGCGATCGCCAGGAAGTAGTAGGATTTGAAGTTCACCAATTGAGGATCTCCCTGGGCGAAGGCATCCTGGGTCACGCGAATGGAATGCTGAATGCCCTCGTTGGCACCGTTCACCATTTCTCGCGGAACGGTCATGTTGATGTTCGGATCGAACTCGAAGTTCACGATCTGTGAAATGCTGTCCTTCACATCGGCCTGATAGATCAGGCGGGCGCGTGTAATGTCATTGATGTCCGCTACGCTTACGGTGGCATCCTTTACCTGGTACACCTTATATCCCTGGAAGCGATAGAAGCGATCGTAGGCAT
Source organism: Bacteroidota bacterium (assembly GCA_023430325.1). Lineage (GTDB taxonomy): Bacteria > Bacteroidota > Bacteroidia > Flavobacteriales_F > PHOS-HE28 > PHOS-HE28. The sequence continues at coordinate 7,107 of JAEZAU010000213.1, forward strand.
TTCCGGCGGTATCCGTTTCGGGAATGATCGGATCCAATTCGGTGTACATCTCGTTCACGTTATTGCTGCCATCGGGGTTCACCAGATGCAGGATGAGCTCACGATCCAGTTCGGTGATGGCGATATCGGGTGCATCCGGTCCATCAAGGATCTTGAAGCAGTTATCGAACAGGGCCTGGGCCTTGTCATCCGCCAGACGCATCAACTCCACGCTGCTTGTTGCGTTGCCGTTGCTGGCCCTTGCCCATACAACCCCTACGGTAACGTTGTTGTATGCTCCAGGCTCAAGCGTGAACGGTCCTGCACTCTGAACGAAACGGCGGTCGGGTTGCGCTGGTGTCTGGTTGACCTCGCGCCAATCCGCTTGAGGAACGCAATCGGTACCCCAGCCCACAGGATCGCTGCTCCATGGGAACATGTAATAGGCGCGAACGGCATTGGGACTTTCATCGTAGCCGTTACCGCCATAGCTCTGCACCACACCGTTCTTCCAGATGCTGCGCAGGTAATTGTAGAACTGGATGGCCTGGGCCGGATCGGTCATGTTCTGGTTCCCTTCTCGGTTGAAGTAGATATACGCGCGCATTCCGAAACGCTCGTTATCCACGAACTCATCACCGTAACCGATACCGATGCCTTTGTAGGGTATGCCGTGTTGCGCCTGTGCAAGCTGGCAATCAAGCGTCAGTGGGTTATCGATGCCATCAGCATCCTGGAACGGGCCTTCGAAGAAGTCCACACCGATCGCAGGTGGCGGCGGATTGGGGCCGCCGTATCCGATACCGCTCGCACCGCAGGATTCATCGATATCATCCCAGTTGTAGATGAAACCAAGACCGCGTTCCACATCACAGCCGGCAAAGTCATCGTTGGAACAGCCCAGATCGGCGTCGACATAATTTCCGAAATAGGTGTCCTGCAAGGTCTGTGAACCGCGGTTGATCACAACATAATTGTAGAAGGTCATGTTGTTGATCTCATCATTGGAGCTGAAGGCGAAGGCCTGTGCCTGCACTTCGAGACCGATCGGCTGGCCCAGCGACTCGGTGTGGGCATTGCCCTTGTCGTTGAAGATCCAGAAGATGTTGCTATCACCGAACAGCGGCACTGGATCCTCGCGCTCCTTGTTCTTGCATTCCTCCACGGTGAGATCGAATCCGTAATCAGGATAATCTCCACCCTCGGGATCATAGTCTCCGGAGTTGTTGAAATCGACATAAGGTGCCAGGTTGTAAGCCTGGCCCGCGCCTACATCACCATGGGCAGGCCAATCCAGGAAGGACGATGGTGTTGAATACCCGTTCGGGAATAGAACGTCCAACTGGCAGTTGTCAGGATCTACTTCGCACTCCAGCAACGTGGTATGATACTGTAGATGTGTTTCGGCCTGTGCGCGTGTGGTCTCCCAAAAACGATCGTAGAACTGACAGACGGCCGGGCTTACCGAAGCATCACCCGTGGTGGTGAGCGGGCCGGGCCAGAAGTCATTACCGTTGGCCCGGTACAATACCGCCGCAAGCTTCAACTGCCCGTCCGGCGAACGGCCACCCATCCAGAGAGCACCTGAATTTATCGCTTTAGGACCCGTGTTATCGTCGGTCTTTGGGACCTCATAGCCTGAAGCACCCACACCGCCTGGGATGTTCCATAACTGGCCGCCGTTCTCGATGATGGCCCGAACGTTATTGAACTCGAGTTGGGTCACTTCGGAAGCCGGGGAACATCCGGCTGCCTTCGCCCCGTTGGCCGGTGGCGGAGGTACAGGCGCATAGCCATTGGAACCGGGAAGCGGCTCCCTGGACCATCCGCTCACCCCTTGGATAACCAGGAAGCAGAAAGCGAGGGTCCTTGTCAGATGGGTGCTTTGCATGCCTTTCATTGTCTTCGGTTGATAGGTCATCAGAAATCGAAACGAACGCCGAGGCGGATGGTGCGAGGTGCACCGAAATTGAAGGGGCTGTTCACCTTTGCTGAATACAGATCGCGGTAGGAATCCGGATCTATCTGTGAGCGATCGGTCAACACCGCCAGGTAACCGTCATTGGTCGGTGAACCTGTGTAGCGGTACACATCAACGATGTTCTCCGTATTGAACACGTTGGTCACGAGCAGGTAGATGTTCAGGTTGGCGGTCTTCGCCTTGTTCTCCTCATCACCACCAAAGCTCAACGGAATGTCGCGATCGAGCTGCAGATCGGTGGTGAATTGCCAGGGCAGGCGTGCTCCGTTCAATGAGCCTTCGAGGCGGTAGTTGCCAGAGCCGGCAGCCTCATTAACCACCTGACTGCTGCGGCTGTACGGCGTACCGCTTCCCAATATGCTCACGATGTTAACACCGGTACGCTGGAAGATGGGCTTGCCGAACAGCATGGGTCCATTGTAGTCCTTTCCGCCACCATAACGGAAATCGATCGTGGTCTGGAAACGGTGCCTCTGATCGAAGTCCAAAGGTGCTATCGTGCGCAGGTTCGGCTGGCCGGAGTTGATCAGGCTGATGCCTGTTGTGGGACCTGAGCCGGTACCGTCAGCGAACTGAAGGGTGTAGTTGGCACGCATCCAGACATTCCCGGTGCGGCGCAGATCGAACGTTGCCGAGAAACCCTTCACCGTACCGAAGTCGAAGTTGTCAAAGGTGCGGTAGTCACGCGGCCAGGCGTTCACCACGTTGCGGATCTGGATCTGGTCCCGTAACTCACGATAGAACGCGGCGAGTTTCAGTGATGATGCCTTGCTCAACACCTGCTGGAAACCGAGTTCATAATCGATCGTCTTCGTTGGCCTGAGGGCCGGGTTGTTCAGGATCACATTGTTGTTGTGGATGTACGCATAGTTCATCAGGTCCAACCGCGATTCGGTAGCCGTCGGCCGCTGGGTGAGCACATCGTAGTGGGCGAAGAACACGGCCTCATCGGAGATCGGGAAGGAGAAGGCGATACGCGGCATCACGTTCACCACAGGTGAATAATCCACAAAGGCATCCTTGCTCAGGAACGATCCCGCCATGCTTCCGGCATTACCGCCTTCCACCAGGTACGGACGCACCTGGCCGCTCTCCTGGAGGCTATTGCCATTGTCCAGTTCAACCCCGGAAGCGCTGTACCAAGTATCTCCATCGCGGTATCCCTTCACAGAGGAACCACTGTTATCGATGTACACCACGAAGTCATCGCCAATGTTCTCAGGCCGGTTGGCAAGGTCGGAGGCCACTCCTTCGCTGGGTACATCATCACCGGCCAGGTAGGCATTCTGCCAGAGATACTTGTCGCGAAGCACGTTCTGGTTCGCATCGTAGCGATCTACGCGAACGCCGACGTTGAAGATGATATCATCGAAGGCGAACTTGTCCATGATATAACCCGCCATGTAGATCGGCTCGAAGGGAGCCTGCAGGCGGGTGAAATTGCCCTTCTCATCACGCGCTTCGAAGAACTCATTGAAGCTGGGGCGACTCGTGAGCTTGTTGCCCATATGGTCATAACCAACATAGGTCACCAGATTGCTGGCGCCCTCGTTCACCAATTCATCAGGTGAGAACATGTCAAGGCTGAAGACCGAAGGATCGAGAGCGTCCACATCGATATAGTCGATCCCGTTCGGATCGAGACCCAGTGCTTCGCGCAGGTTCCGATCGAAGTTGGTCTGTCCTTCACCCAAAAGACGATCATAGAACTGGAAGGTGACACCTTCTGTTTCCACCACGCTGGTGGGTGTACCACCATTGTTCGGCCCTTCCCAGTTCTCAATGTGGAAGTTAGCGAGCTGGCGTGCACGGGTCCAAAGGCTCACCGGTGCCAGATCATAGCGGCGTTGTGTCAGCTGCTCATATTCCACCCCGAGCATGATGGCGTGCTGGTTGATGTCGGCACTGCCCATTGCGGTGAGGCGGATCTGGTCGTTCTGGCGCTTGCGGTATTCTGCCCCACCCGGATCATCGATGAAGCCGATGTTGTTCCAGATATCATACAACGAACGTGGCCGCGCACCGTTCCAGATAACACCACGGGCCGTGGTCTCATCAAAATCGGAAACGAAGATCGATCCTGGCTGGAAGGCGTTGAAATAGAAGTTATTGATCGCTGCCAGCTCAGGGTTCTGGGTACCCGGCTCAAAGGTCACGAGAACCTCCTGCTCACCTGTCTGTATATATGTATTGCCGGCATCGAAGTAAGGTTCGAAATCAGGAATGCGATACGTGGTGAACCTGCCTACATAGCCGTAATCAAAGAAGCGGTCACCATGCACCTGATGCTCCACATTGTTCTGGTAACGGGAGTAATCCAGCTGTATCGAATAGTAGGCATTGCGTACGGCCGACTTCTTCTCCTCTTCCTCTGAACGGTTGGTGAATCGCTGGGTGAACTTTACGAAGGCCCTCCAGGTATCCTCTTTCAAACGGGTATTGTTGTTGGCATTCAGTATCGCATTGTCACGGTTGTAAAGCTGGCGATCGCTGAAGTCCAATGAACCACCCACGGTAAGATTGATCGTAGGCGTAGTGGTGATGTCGATCTTTCCTGAGGCCAGGTAGGACTTGCGTCCGGCGTTCTGACGTGTAGGGATGGACTCCAGATCGGAAGCGCGAAGGAATTCACTGCTGTAACCCAGACCGAAATCATTCTCACCGGTCTGCAACAGCCTGGCCGGATCGGCAAGCAACCGATCGCGCACTTCGGGACGGACACGCACATCGCCATGGTAGAACGGATCGTTGTCCACCACATTGGTATACTGACCGCTGAAGAAGAATCCGATCAACGGCTTTTCCTTGTTGCCGACCGAATCCTTCTTGAACAGGATCGGGCCTGAAAGGCTGGCCTCCACCTGGTTGAAGGCGAATTTGTCCAGACCCACGATGTCCGTGATGTCTTCACCAACCTTGTAACCGCTGGTGAGGTATTCCACTCCACCGAAGAAATTGCGGCTCGGTCCGCGCGTGGTGATGTTGATCAGACCACCGGTCACGTCACCGTAATTGGCAGGTACACCGCCGGTGATCACCTGTACCTCTTCGATCGCGCTCTTGGGCAGTCCGGTGCCGGCACCAGCAGGCACTTTCACACCATCTATATAGTAGTAGGTATTCTCTGTACGAGCACCGCGGATACTGATGCCGCCGCCTGTACCTGCATCACTGGCACCAGCAACCGTGGTGGCGATGGAAGCCGCGGTACGACCGGGCATCTTGGCGATATCTTTACGGGTCACCGTACCTCCCGAAGCACCACCATCACGATCGATGAGCGGAACAGGGTATTGCACCACTTCGAATTCCTTCAGCTCTACACCCGGGTTCAGGGCGATATCCAGGAAGGTGATCTTATTGCTGTTGATCACCACGCCCACCTGTTTGTATGGTTGGTAACCCACGTAGCTCACAACCACATCGTACGTACCGGGATCGATCGGCTTGATGTCGTACTTTCCATCAAAATCCGTGGCACCACCGGTGACCTGGGATCCTCCCCTTTCGATCACCACGTTCACGAAGGGAAGAGGTTCGTTGGTGTTCTTGTCGGCGATCTTACCGCGCAGCGTGCCTGAACCCACCTGGGCCACGGCCGAAGCAGCCGTGAGACACACAAGAACTACTGCGGAGAATAGACTTCTCACCATCAACGGAAGAGTTTACGTTCGGAAGGATTTATCAACGAGGGGGCGCTAATATAGAAAGAACCATGATCGCACCGATCC
>JAEZAU010000003.1 GCA_023430325.1 Bacteroidota bacterium
AGAAGACATCTCAAAAATACTTTTGGTAAGCGAGCGCGAGGGATCTTTCGCTCAGACGAGGCGTGAAAGCCGCGCATAGCGGGGCTCTCTGTAAGGACTTTCACAACGAAGTATGAGCGAAAGAGACCCGTGCGTAGCCCGAAGGGTATTTTGAGATGTCTTCTAGATATCGAGACTGAGCGAGAAGTAGAAGACGCGCGGGAGCACCACGCCATCATCCACACCCCAGGCCCAATCCGCCCGCACGAAGTAACCAAGCAATCTTGATCTGACACCGAAACCGTAGCCGTAAACGATCGGTTCCCGCTGATTGTCCAGGCGGATCGTGAGCGGATCGCGCTGCACCACGATCTGGTTGAACGTGTTCTCTTCCGAATAAGGATGAGGGCCGGTCCACGCGGATCCCACATCCGCGAAGCCGGTTATCTGCATGTTGTTCAAGAGGTCCGATCGGATCGGGCGGTTGGCCAGGTAACGGATGATCGGAACGCGTATCTCGGAGTTGAAGACCGCGAAGCTGCTTCCGTTGCGCGCATTGTAATAGAAGCCGCGCATCGGTACCGCCATGGTCTGGTAGTAGTAGTTCTGCGTGAAGTCGATCGGTATGGATGGATCGACCTTCTGGAAGAGCCAGTTGTCCACGCCACCCAGGAAATGGATGATCTTGCGGTTGCCGAATGAGCTGGCCCCGGCCAGGCGGTTCACCCACACCAGCTCGCGATGCAGTGATGTGGAATTGCGCAGATCGAGGCCGAGCACCTGCATGTCGCTTTCCTTTTCCGTAGGATGCTGATAGTACTCCCCGAAGACCTTCAGCTTCCAGCCGGTCCAAAGGTTCAGCCCGCGCGGCAATGAACTGTCGTAGACCCATTCCAACTTGGAACCGACCATGTGATCGTTGAAGTTGTTCTCGATCAGGCTCAGGTTGTCGATCGCCTGTAACACGTATCGATCGTTGCGGTACATGAGCGATCCGCGAATGCTGGCGAGTTCGCTGAAAGGCCAGCTGACCTGGTACCGCACGTTATGCGTGTGCACCTTCACTACACCCGTTCCGGTAAGACCTTGGTAGGCCTGCCGCTGGATCACGATGCGTTTATCAAGCCTGCGCGTGAGATTCTCCCACGCGAGCATGTAATCGTTGTTGTTCAGATCGAGCGCAAGCCGGAAACCTCCGATGATCCTGTGATCCTCGAACAGATCGCTGATGCTCATGCGCGTGAGACCGCTGAGCCCGGGGTTCAAAGCGTTGGGTCCGGTGAACGGCTGGTAGAAGAAGTTCTGGTAAGTGTTGTCCACCTGTGTCACCACCTCATCCACCGTGAAATTCAGGTTGTAGTTGCGCTGCTCCGGATAGGCGAACGGTTGTTTTACAATGGTGTCGGCAACAGCGACAGCCGTATCAGGTTTGCTCACCGCAGCAGGCGATGCTGGTTCAGGTGGCCGGCTGCCATCTTCATCGGTAAAGACATAATTGCGGACATCGATCGAACCTTCAGGCCGCGGGAACTGTGGCGGGATCTTGATCACCGGCGATAGATCGTCACTGGTGGAGCTGCCATTGGCTGGTTCCTTCGAATCGGGATCGCCGTTCATCGGTCCCTGGCCCATCGGTTCGTCAGAGCCTTTTACCGGGCCTTCGTACAGCACATAACGGCCATCGAGGAACTGCATTTGCGTTAGCCGCCCACGCCGCGGGTGAATGTCGTGTTCAAGGATCGATCGCCGCAACTGCGTCAGTTGTTCCTGTACGGTGAAGTAGCGGTAATGGATCGTAGTGTCGATATGGCTCACCACGCTGTCATACCTCACCAGATACCTGTTCCGGATACCATCGGCTTCACCCAGGAACGTGTAGTTGAGGCTGTCGAATTGCATCGGTTGCCATTCGTTCACGCCTGGTGTATCACTCAGCCTGGTCAGGATCGGCGAACGAGTCTCAAGATCGAGGAGAAAGATGTCCTTCGTTCCATTGACCAATTCCACATCGGTGAACGTGCGCAACGTATCGTCCTTCCGATCGCTGGAGAAAATGATGCGCTTTCCGCCATCGACAAAGGCTGGATCCAGATCATCGAATTGATCATTGGTGAGCTGTTCCTGGCGATTGCCGATCACATGATAGAGGTAAAGATCGGTGCGCCCTTCCTGCACACCGCTGAAGATCATGTTGCGGCCATCGGGAGAATATTCCATGCTAACGATCTTCTGCAGCATGAGGATGTTCTTCTCCGAGGTCTTGCGATCGTCCAGCGTATAGGTGCGCATGAACAACTGGCCTTTGCGCTCCACCGTGTAGCTCAACGCGCCGCTCGTAGGATGCCACGCCAGCACCGGAAAACTGCGATCTATGATGCGTTGCAATTTCTTTTCACCCTTGATGATCCGCTTCGTCTTACCGGTTGCGATCTCATGCACGAAGACCTTGTACTGGCCCATTTCATTGGTGACCCATGCGTAGTATCGGCCATCGGGACTTTGCTTGAATTCACTGTACGAGCGGCGTTTCCTGATCTTAATAGGTACAGGCTGGATCTTCACTTCCTGGCGGATCTTATCCTCTTCACCGAAACGGTTCCGGTAATAGGCGAAACATTCATCGGTGAGCGTCTTCAACGATACGCCGAGCACAAAGAGGAAACCGCTTTCAATGTTGCGGCTAACGCGGGTCATGTAAAGAATGTTCGGGATCACTCCCGGCCCGTACACATCGGCCACATATTTCCATAAGGCATGGCCTGCATACCGGTTCTCCTCGCCCTGGAGCCGGTTCAATTTGTCATAGCGGCCGCTGAGCACGCCATCTCGTATGCGGTTGTTCAATTCAGCATCCCAAGGGTGGGACACATAACTGATGATGCCATCGGTGTACCATGGCGGAAGGTTCATGAATGTGCTGCTGCGCACCATGTCCCGCCAATTGCCGCCGAACATCATCTGGTCTATGATCACATGCGCTATGCCGCTGCGGATCTGCCTGTCCAACAAGGCATGATCACCTTCGAAGTAGACGAAGATCTTCGTGCCCACGATGCGTGTTGCGCCACCGATGTTGTTATCGCCGCTCATGCTGGCAAGGCCGATGTTGCTCTGCCTGAAATCCGTAAGCGAATTGTAGACGATGAACTGCAAGCGCTCATCGATCGCAAAATCGAACTCGCGTTCCAGCTCCTGCACGTGCTTGGTGGCGGCCTGCGCGGTGTAGCGGGCCAGGTCCCTTCCACCTTTGTAGAAGAAGACCTCCATCTCCGGGAAACGGTATTGCTGCCACAGGAATTCCTGGTACTGCACACGGTTCTTGCCATAGTCCTGCACGGAACCGGAATAGAACTGTGCGTTCGTGGGAAGCCAGCAATACAAAAAGGCCAGGGCAGGCAATAGGATTTTCACAAGTGAACGATATGTGCGGATCACAGGATGAAGTTAGCTACATTCGAGGGCACGGCGTTTTCCGTTGCGGCACGAAATTCGGCCTTTCCTTGCATGCTCCAGATCGCAAAGTTCACCTTCAATCCCTTTCAGGAGAATACCTACATCGTCCATGACGGGTCCGAAGCCATCATTGTGGACCCTGGTTGCTGGCAGCATGAAGAACATCAGGCGCTTGAGGAATACCTTCAAAAGAACGCACTGAAGCCCGTCCGTCTTGTGTTGACCCATGCCCATATCGATCACATCATGGGCAACGCATGGGTCTTCGATCGCTTCGGGTTGAGACCCGAGCTGCACCAAGCGGATGAATTCATCCTTAGCAATGGGCCGCAGGTTGCGCGGCTCTACGGACTTCCATACGAAGCCTCACCGGATGCCGGGGCGTTCCTGCGCGAGGGCGATCGGATCCGGATCGGCGAAGATGAGTTGGAAGTGATCCATCTGCCCGGCCACAGCCCGGGTCATGTCGGCTTTTTCCAGAAGGATCAGCGGTTCATTGTACAAGGCGATGTGCTTTTCCAAGGCAGCATCGGCCGCACCGATCTACCCGGCGGCGACCACCAGACATTGATCCGCAGCATCAAGGAAAAGTTATTGGTGCTGGGCGATGATGTGAAGGTCTATTGCGGCCACGGACCCGAGACCACGATCGGAGCGGAAAAACGGTCGAACCCGTTCTTACGTTGAATTATTTGGGCGTGCCCCGCCTTTATTTTGTTCGCGGGCTATGCCGAGATCTTTGGCGAAGGCGGGTCGGGCCAATGCTCCAAGTCCTCAGCCGCCAGAAGCGCGGCCTCCGGGCTTTCCGCGAATGTCCCTCACGCGAAATGCGCATTGCCAAATTATCTCGTTCCCGCTCTGTCATTCCGGGCTCGACCCCGAAATCTCGAAATGCACATGACAAGATCTGCGTAAGTGGCGCAGGCGGAAAGCCCGGACCCCCACCCCCGACCCCTCCCCCCACCTCACCCTCTTTCTCCCTCTCCGGAAGAGAGGGAAGATCTTGGAGAGGGGAGCGAAGCGGCTGAGACTTTCTAGGGAGGACTTGCAGCCGAAGCCACGCCCTGCCGCGAATTCGCCCCATTAAGAAGTGTGATCTGAAGTCACGCTCTCGCAACCCAACTCCTCAACTCCTCAACTCCTCAACTCCTCAACTACCTCAACTACGGATGATAGCTGTCCGGCTTATACTGCTTTCGCTTGCCTTTACCTTTTTCGCCGGGCTGGCGGATCGGTGGCGGGCAATCGAAGCCTTTGGGCGCGCGCAGCCAGAGGAACCGCACACTGAAGAGCAGTGGCCGATACATACTGCTGAACCATTGTAGCGATCCCCAATTCTCTTGGTCCTCAGGCGTAAAGCTGAAGATCGGCGTTTCCACGGAAGGGATGAGGATCAAGCGCCCCGAGACCTTGAAGCCGTAACCCAGCTTGAAGTGTAGCTGCGCCAGTAGATCGGGCGGGAAGGAATGCGCGTTCAAGATCGGATGCCCGGTATGTTCCAGATCGTTGCCCAACCGGTAATCGGCGTTCGCGCCAAGCGTGAGCTGGATGAACTGGAAATCGGCCGTCTGTATGAATTTGTTGGCGTTGAGGTGCAGGGTGAGATACCGTTCGGCGAACTTTCCTTCGCCGGCCAGGGAATCCACGATAGCTTCGCGGGAGAGCAGACCTGTGAACGCCTCACTGCCACGCAGGTTCTTGTAGGCCAGGCCCACATCCCAATAGTCTATGATCACCGGATCGCGGGTGGCGTGGTACCAACCTGCTTCAAAGTAGAGACCCAGCCTGCCATCGGGATCATAGGTGGCCGTGTAAAGGGTGTCATTGCTGCGGAACATCTCCCGATCCTCTTCCGCCGATCGGGGAAGCATGTAAGTGACGCCGGGTGCGAAATAGAATCCCCCACGGCGCACCTTACCTTCACCGGGAATGATCTCCGGCCGCTTCCTATCAAGCAGTCCCTGTGCGGCAGCATCTGACCCGATAAGGAGTACGAGGACCGATAGTATCGCCAGGCGCATGGGCCGAAAATTAGGATCTACAGTTTGCCGCCGGACGGGTGATAGCCGGCATTGTTCAAGGATCGCAGGTGTATAACGGACCTGAAGGGAACACAAATTGCATGCCCCTCCCAAAGGCGATGTTCCTTCCAGCGTCCACCGGCAGAAAGGCCGTACCGGGTATCATGGCCCCGATACGCCGGGGCGTGACAGTGCTTTTTCTTTTATCATTCCTGTTGCCGGCCACTGCGCAGGAAATGGACCGGGAGCCCGATACTTCCATGACGATCTATGAGAAGATCGAGGAATTCTCAAAAAAGGGAAAGGTCCTGCGTTGGATCCATGGGGCCATTTTCGTTCCACCGGAGACCGAGAAGCTTCCGCCCGCGCCGAATGTTCCTTCACGCCGGGTGAACCCCTATGAAAAGTACAAAGGCCGGGTGATCCGAAGGATCGAAGTGGATGTCACAGATCCGTTCGGGTATGTTCTGGAGGATACGGCCAGCCGCGCCACCAATGGCCTGCAGCGCATCGGCAATAAGATGCACCGGAAGACGAGACCGGTGGTGATCCGCAACCTGCTCCTGATCCGCCCATACGATCGGCTCGATCCGTTGAAGGTGACCGAATCTGAACGGATGCTCAGGACATCGCCGGCAGTGAACGATGCCCGCATAACGGTGATCCCCGTAGGTGGGCGAAAGGATTCGGTGGACGTTCGTGTACGGGTGCTCGATCGCTGGTCCATCGATGCCGGCGCTGATGGTGATCTTTCCCGGGCGAACCTGCGAGTGACCGAGCGAAACCTGCTGGGTCTGGGCCAGGAACTGGAGCAACGCGCCGTGGTGAATTTCCAAGGCCCTTTCCTGGAGCTCACAGGCCACCACCGGATCTACAACATCAGCAACACCTACCTGAGCAGTTATCTGCATTATCAACGCACCGAGCTTGTCGATCGGATCGGCATCCAACTGGACCGGCCTTTCTTTTCGCCACTGGCGCGATGGGCCGGTGGTTTTTCCAGCAGCAAGACCTGGATACGCACTCCTTTGGTGCGCACATCAGAAGATGCACCGCAATTCCAACGCGTGGATCCGGTGAATTGGGACACCTGGGTGGCGCGAAGCTTCCCGCTGGATGCGGGATCGGAATCGGGCCGCCTCAGCAGTTTCATCGTGGGCGCACGGCTTGGCCTGTTGAGGTATGACATCCGGCCGTACGATCCGATCACTTCCAATGACATCTACCAGAACAGCACTCTGTTGTTGTTCAGCGGCGGTCTCAGCCAGCGGCAGTATTACAAGGAGCGCTACCTGTTCCGCTTCGGTCTTACCGAGGATGTACCGGAAGGGTTCCTGTTGAAGGTGACCACGGGTCTGCGCAAACTGGAGCGATCGGCCAATATGCCCTATATCGGGGCTGAAATAGCACGGGGTCGTAATTATGAACGGTTCGGCTACCTCACCTATGAGTTCGGCTACGGAACATTCATCGGGCGTGAAGGCATTTTTGATGGAACACTGCGAGCAGGGATCACCTATTTCAGCGACCTGGTGACCTTCGGCCGGTGGCATCTGCGGCAGTTCGTTCGTGCCAACACCACATTGGGGTTTGCCAAGCCAGCGTACAGCCGCCTGAACTTGAACGTGGAGAACATGTATGGTTTCGAGAGCTATTCCATCAGTGGCACCACCCGCACATTGGTGAACCTTGAAACGGTGGCTTACGCACCATGGGACCTGATAGGGTTCCGCATTGCCCCGGTCCTGTTGATGGGCTTCGGCGTATTGGGTGATGAAGGCGAACCGTATCTCTCCGGCCAGGTGCTCAGTTCCTTCACCTTGGGACTGCTAGTGCGTAATGAACGGCTGCTGATGAATACGTTCGAGGTCTCATTGAGCTTTTACCCGTTCATCCCGGAGACCGGCGATCCATTATGGAGGCATAATGCGTTCAGTAACTTCAACACCCGCACCCGTGACTTCAACTTCACCAGCCCTTCCATGATCGGTTACTATTGAAGAACATGAATACGTACCTGCTTCTCCCAATGGTCTTGCTGGCGATCACGTGCAACCAAGGCACGGAGAATTGTCCTGATGAAGTACTTCGCGAAGAACATAAGGATGATGTCTGTATCACGCTGTACGATCCAGTGTGTGGTTGCGATGGAAAGACCTACGGCAATGAGTGCGAAGCACGCAGGAACGGCATTCGTGTAGTGAGCCTCGGTGAATGCAAGTAAGCCGGAGAGCCCGGCATTCTCTTTCTTTGCCCTGTATGGTGATCGGTAGGGTGCATGTGGTGCTCTGGGCATTGCTCAGCGCTGTCCTGTGGGCACTTGCCTGGCCTGCGATCGGCGATCTTTCCTTTATGGCCTTCGTGGCCTGGCTGCCCTTGTTCCATGCCGAAAGGCTGCATGATAGGCGCACTGCGGATAGTCCGCGACCGTTCGTGCCGTATGCCATGCTCGCGTTCCTGGTCTGGAACCTCTCCACTTCCTGGTGGTTCTTCATGGTGAGCGAGCCGCTTTCCACCAAGATCGCCAGCTATACCGTACCGGTGCTGGTGAATACGCTCCTGATGTCCATCCCGTGGTGGCTCAAACGCATCACCCGGATCACTGTGGGTGAACGTGAAAGTGCATTTGCCTTGATCTTCTTCTGGCTCACGTACGAATGGTTGGATCACGACTGGGACATGCAGTGGCCATGGTTCTCACTGGGTAATGTATTTGCCATAAGACCTTCGTGGATCCAGTGGTATGAGTACACCGGTATCCTTGGCGGATCGCTGTGGATCTTATTGGTGAACCTGTTCCTGGATCGCTCATTGCGCGCCTTCCTGAACGGCCGATCGAAAAAGGTCTGGTCCATCCGTTCGATCGCTGCGATCATCATCCTCTGCATTCCACTGGCGATCTCCTTCAAGATGTACAGCGATCGAAAGGATGAAGGAACACCTGCGGAAGTGGTCGTCGTACAACCGAACATCGATCCGTACCTGGAGAAGTTCGGCGGCGTGGATCCGCTGCTCCAGCTTGAACGAATGCTCGGCCTTGCTAAAGCGCAGATGTCACCGGCGACCGAACTTGTGGTCATGCCGGAAACGGCGTTGCAGGAGAACGCTTCACTTGATCTGGGCAGCGATCCTCCGCATCTGCATGGCCTCTGGGAGAACGATCTCGCGCATTCCAAGAGCGTGCAACGTATCAGGGAATTCCAGGAGCAGAACAAGGTGGCCGTGCTTTCCGGAATGTCATCGGCATATCTCTATTCACCGATGGAGGAGCGGCCGGTCACCGCTAGACCTGTGGAAGGTACCGATCGCTGGTATGAGTCATATAACGCGGCATTGTTCATGGACGCCGAAGGTGAGATCGATCGTTATCATAAATCGAAATTGGTGGCTGGAGTGGAGTTGATGCCGTTCGAGAACTACCTCGGGCCATTGACAGAACTTGCGATCGATCTGGGTGGCACTACCGGCAGTCTGGGTGCGCAGAATGAACGCGCCAATTTCACAGATCGATCTTCGGGTATCACTGTCGCGTCCATGATCTGCTATGAATCCGTTTTCGGGGAACATGTCGCTGCACACGTGAACAATGGTGCCAACCTCATCGCCATCATCACCAACGATGGATGGTGGGGCACATCTCCCGGATACAAGCAGCATCTCTCGTTCGCATCCATTCGGGCCATCGAGACACGCCGCTCGATCGCAAGGTCAGCGAACACCGGCATCAGTTGTTTCATCGATCAACGTGGCGACATCGTTCAGCGATCGGAATGGTGGGTGCCCACGGCATTGCGCGGCACTGTTCACCTGAACAATGAGATCACTTTCTACGTGCGGCACGGGGATGCCATTGGCCGGGTGAGCGCATTTTTCAGCGTGCTCATCGTCCTGCTCACGTGGGTGAGGTTGTTGAGAGCGAAAGGCAAATACAAGAAGGTCACCATTCCCAGGCGGCAATGAATACCAGACGGATCATTCGCTTGAAAAGGCCCGATCGCTTCAACTGGCATGCGTTGAAGCATGAGGGTCATTTTCTCTTCCGTCGTGTGGCCGATCGCGATAAATGCCTGCTCTTCGTCGGACAAAGATCTTCTGGAACTCCAGCGTTCACTGGAGTTATCGCCAACGACTGGTGGTATGGTCATCTGCAGTATGATCTGAAGAACGAATTGGAGGATCTTCATTCACGTCTTCCGCCCAGGACCGACATGCCGCTGCAACATTGGTCGGTTCCGCGGTCGGTTCTTGTCTGGAGTAGCACCGGGAGCGATGTGGAGCTTCATGTCCATGAAGACGATGCTGCGGATGGCCTGGCATTTTCCGAACAATTCCTTCGATCGGCTGAAGGAACGGTCAGCATAGATCCCGAATGGCACTTACGCACTTCGCATGAACGGTATCTACAACATGCCGGCAGGCTGCTCCATCATATCCAGCAGGGCGATATCTATGAAGTGAACTATTGCATCGAGCGCTGCGCTGATCTGTGTGATCTCGATGTGTTCGGCCTGTTCGGCAGCTTCGATCGGCGATCGGAAGCCTCCTTTGCAGCATTCCATCGTCATGGTGATCATTTCACGCTCTGCGCCAGCCCCGAGCGTTTTCTTGCGTTCGATCTGGAGCGGGTGATCGCTCAACCCATGAAGGGTACCAGGCCAAGAGCTTCCGATCCGGAAAAGGACCGCCGTGCAGCTTTCGAGCTCGCTGCCGATGAAAAGGAACGCAGCGAGAACATCATGGCATTGGACGTGGCCCGGCATGATCTCTCCCGTGTCGCCGATGGATCATCCGTACTGGTGGAAGAACTTTGTGTGGTGAGACCTCATAGGCACGTACACCAGATGACAAGCACGGTCTCTGCCCGGATCAGGGAAGGATTTTCGCCGATCGATGTGGTGCATGCCGCTTTTCCGATGGCCAGCATGACCGGTGCACCGAAGATCCGAGCCATGCAGCTGATAGATGAATACGAGGATCAGCGAAGAGGTCTCTTCAGTGGATCGCTCGGATATTTTTCACCGGATGGTTCGGCGGACCTGAACGTGGTGATCCGCAGTGTGCTCTATGATCGTAGTAGCGGATCGGCGCGTGTCTTGACGGGATCGGCCCTTACTGCCGCATGCGATCCACAGAAGGAATGGGAGGAATGCGAATTGAAGGCATCGTCCATCCTCATGGCTCTTCGATCATGATCTCACGGGTGCGCCGTTACATGTTACGCCATACCATGGCGGACCCGCGTGAACCGTTGTGGGTGGGCGTGAGCGGAGGCATCGATAGCATGGTCCTCCTTCATCTTCTACAGAGACTGGGCCATCCGGTGAGCGTGGTGCATGTGGATCATGGCCTGCGTGGAGAAGAGAGCGAAGCCGATCGCATGTTCGTTGAAGCCTTCTGCGATCAGAGGGCCATTCCATTCGTGTCGCGCACCGTAAGTGTGGCAGCTTTCAAAGAAGGAAGGAACGCGTCCGTCCAAATGGTCGCCCGGGAATTACGTTATCGCATTTTCGAAGAGGTCCAGGCAATGCGTCCGATGAAGATCGCCCTGGCCCATCACGCGGATGATGCGATCGAGACATTGATGATCGAGCTGATGCGGGGCACAGGCCTCAGAGGTTGGCGCACTATCCCGCCCGTGAGCGGTACTGTGATACGGCCCATGTTATGCCTTTCCCGCGAAGAGATCCTGGAATACGCCAGAAGGCACGGCATCGAACATCGCGAGGACAGCAGCAACACACAGTTGAAATACTTGCGCAACAGGGTGCGGCTTGAACTGCTACCCTTGATGGAGCAGATCCGTGCCGGCACGCGCAGATCGCTGGCAAGGTCCGTGGATCTGCTGCGTGAGATGGACGTGGCGATGCAGCATCATCTTGCCGGATCGGAAACAGGTGTGGTGCGGGTGGGAGAGGAGAAGCATATCCCTCTTGCCAGCATCTTAAGCTCCGGCGTGCCGCGTGCATTCCTCCTTCATCTGCTGAGAGAACATGGTTTCCATCCAGATCGCATCGATGATCTGTTGAACGCGATCGAAGACAGGCGCACGGGCTCTGCCTTCATCGGTGAGAGTGTAAGAGCGATCGTGGACAGGGAATACTTGATCCTCTCGCCGATCGCAAATGTTATCCGCGAGTGGACCATTGCGACCCTCGAAGATCTGCCGGCGGATCTTCCATATGAGCTGCGGGTGGCCGATGTGAAGGATACCAAGTTCACGGATGGGAGCGGAGTTCATTGGGTGGCGATGGAAAAAGTACAATTCCCGCTGATCATTCGTCCGTGGCGAAGCGGTGACAGGATGAGACCGTTGGGCATGAGAGGTTCCAAATTGATCAGCGACATCCTCATCGATGCAAAGATCTCGCTTACCGGGAAGGAACGAACGTATGTGATCGAGAGCAACGGCCGCATTGCAGTGCTCATCGGCCACCGCATCTCGGAGGATCTCAAAGTGGATGAAGGGACAAGGGAAGTGTTGCGCGTCGGGGTAGCTACCAGGGATTAAAGCACGCCCATGCTGTGTTTCAGGTAGCTCGTGGTCAACAACGCGATCTTGTTGCCATCGCTGACACGCACCCGTTCTTTCAAGATACGTTCAGTGGGCAATGCCTTTATCTTCTGGAATAGCGCGATATAGTAGACGTACGCCAGATAAACGCCGAGCCGTGCTTTACGTGGCAACTGCCTGATCCCTTCGATAGCCGAGTCGAAGTCGGCCTGGATGTCCTGCTCTATGTTCTGCTTCATGACACCATCCATGGAGCGCAGTTCGAGACCCGGGAAATACGTGCGGCCCAGTGAAAGAAGATCGTCGCGATAATCACGAAGGAAGTTCACCTTCTGGAATGCGGCACCGAGCCTCATCGCAGCAGGCCGGAGCCTGTCGTACTGTTCTTCATTGCCATCGCAGAACACCCGCAGGCACATCAGTCCAACCACTTCGGCGCTTCCAAGAATGTATGTTTCATAGGACCGGTGATCATGCCGCACTTCTTCAAGGTCCATCGCCATGCTGTCCAGAAAAGTGTTGTACAGTTGCGGCTCTATTCCATACTTGTTCACCACATGCTGGAAGCTGTGAAGGATCGGGTTCATGCTGATGCCCTCCGCGATGGCCTGGTGCGTGTCCTCTCGAAATCTTTTCAGCAATGATGCCTTGTCATGCTGATGGAAGGTATCCACGATCTCATCGGCGAACCGCACGAACCCATAGATCGCATGGATCGGATCGCGCAGGGACGGATGAAGGGAACGGATACCCAGCGAGAACGATGTACTGTAGGAGCGCGTGGTATTGCGACTTGCCGCCAGGCATACTTTATCATAGATGCCGATCGTGTTCATGCGAAAGATCCTTTTTTGGCAGTTTCTTTTTCAATAAGGTCGGCGACCACTTGTCCACTGATGATCGCCGGTGGTACACCTGGCCCCGGTACGGTGAGCTGGCCGGCATAGTAAAGGCCCTGCACCTTGCGGCTTTTCATGCGCGGTCGCATCGGCCCGGTCTGCAACAGTGTGTTGGCCAGTCCATAGGCGTTGCCCCGGAAGGAGTTGTAGTCGTACGTCAGCTCATTGATGCAATAGCTCCTTTTCAGGACCAGCGATCTTCGCGGATCTACATTGAGAAAGGACGAAAGCCTTTCCATCACCAGCTGGAAATAACGTTCGCGGATATCAGGTCCGTCATCAAGACCAGGCGCGATCGGGATCAATACCACCATGTTCTCGCAACCTTCAGGTGCCACGGACGTGTCTGTTCTGGAAGGACAACTCACATAAAAGAGCGGATCCTTCGGCCAGGATGGATCGTTGTAAATGGCCGCCGTGTGTTCATCCAGCGATCGATCGAAGAACAACGTATGGTGATCGAGCATGTGAAAGCGTTCCTTGAAGCCGAGGTAGAACAGAAGCCCCGATGGTGCCATGGTCCTGTTGTTCCAATACTTGCTCGAGTAGCTCCGATCAGCAGGCTGCAGTAATTGTTGTTCCACATGATGGTAATCGGCTGCGGCCACCACTACGTCCGCTTCATACTCATCATTGGCGGTTATCACGCGCTCCACGCCACCATCATTGGTGATGATCTGCATGACAGGTTCACCGTAGATGAATCGGACTCCCTGTCGTTCTGCGAGCTTCACCATTGCTGCCACCACGCGGCCCATGCCTCCCATCGGGTACCAGGTGCCCAGTTCCATGTCCGCATGGTTCATGAGGCTGTATAATGCCGGCGTGTTCTCGGGCGCTGCGCCAAGGAAGAGCACAGGAAATTCCATCAGCATTCGCAGACGTTCATCCTTGAAGTGATCCTGAACATGGTTTCGCAATGAGCGCATCACCGAAGTGCGCAACAATCCGCTCAGCACTTGAGGTTTCGCGTATTCGAGCCAGCTGAGCGAAGGCGTATACACAAGATCTCCCATGCCCAGATCGTACTTCACCCGAGCTTCCTTCAAAAATCGATCGAGCCTGCCACCCGCGCCTGCTTCGATGCGATCGAAGAAGGCCCGCAGTGCCATCGGATCTGCCGGAACCGACCAATGGTCATCCTTATTGAAGACGACCTTGTAGGATGGATCCAGCCGCACGAGATCATAATGATCCTCCACACGTTCATTGAATGCGGCGAAGAACCGCTCGAACACCTCTGGCATCCAGTAGAAGCTCGGACCCATATCGAAGGTGAAGCCATCCTGCCGCCATACCGACGCCCTGCCACCAGGCTGCATGTTCTTCTCCAGTACCGTAACGGCAAAGCCCTTGCGCGCAAGCGAGGCTGCCGCGGAGATGCCGGCGAAACCCGAGCCGATGACGATGGCCTTGGTCATGCGCTCACAGCATTGTCTGACAGCATGTGCATGAGCCGCTGCCTGGCCTGGAAGATCCGGCTCTTGACGGTACCGATTGGTATGCGGAGATGCTCGGCGATCTCATGATACTTGAAACCCTGATGATGCATGTTGAAAGGTTCGCGAAATGCTGGTTCGAGCCGGTCAAGACTGTTCTGTATCTCACGCATCTTCACACGGCCGTCCGCGCCGTTGCCTGTCTTTACTCTGACCACCTGTCGATGTTCACGTTCTGCGCTCTCCATCATCAGCTTGCTACGTTTTTCGCGGCGGTGTTCATTGATGAAGGTATTCTTCATGATGGTGTATACCCAAGCCTTGAAGTTGGTGTCATCGCGGAACTTGTCACGATAGGTGAGAGCCCGCATGAGGCTCTCTTGAAGAAGATCGAGAGCGTTGTCCCGATCCCTCGTGAGAGTGAGCGCGAAGTAGTACAACTGCTGGCGAAGACCGATCAACCGTTGTTGGAATTCAAGTGTGCTCACGTGTATTTTGTTTAATGTTGAAAGTCGAAATGTTGAACAAATGTATAGACATGAATGAGCGTGATGCAAGGATTGTTCAAAAAATATTTTCAAAAGTTTAGACAGAATGCGGTTTGAAGAGCGTGCGCGAGTGATCAGCGGCGGCCGTAGAACTGCACTTCTCCGTTCCCATGCACGAGTTGGAAACCTTCCTTCAACTGTCGATCGATATCCTGAACACAGCTATCCGTCATGAATGGATCGTACTTCCAGCGCAAGACATGATCTATGTGCAATTGCATGGATCGCTGCAACTCTTCGATCTGCACGCAAGGCGCCGGACTGTCATAGAAGGTGGCGTGATCTGCCGGGGGCGGACGATGACCGTCTTTCCAACGAAGCGGGAAGTGCGCGGCCATCGCCTCGTAATTGTCGAGCATCAGAACTCCTTCTCCAGTTCCCAGATAAGTGGAGAAGTTTCCGTGGAACCAGTTCTGCGAATGGATGATCGGCAGCGCGACGGAATTCGG
>JAEZAU010000030.1 GCA_023430325.1 Bacteroidota bacterium
TTCACCGCATCGGCGCCGGCTTCTGCAAGTACTTGCGCAGCTTCGGCGGTGGCCACATTGCCTACTACGATATCAACCCCCTTTATTTCCTTCTTCACCTTCTTGAGCATCTCCAGCACACCGCGGCTGTGGCCATGCGCCGTATCGATCACGATCGCATCCACGCCCGCATCACGCAACGCTTTTGCGCGATCCAATGAATCGGCGGTGACACCGATCGCTGCTGCCACACGCAAGCGGCCATGACGGTCCTTGCAGGCGTTGGGGCGCTGCTTCAGTTTAATGATGTCCTTGTAGGTGATCAATCCCACCAGCTTTCCTTGCGGATCCACCACCGGAAGCTTTTCTATCTTGTGTTCCTGAAGGATCTCTTCGGCCTGCGCCATGGTGGTATCGGGCCGTGCTGTGATGATGTTGACACTGGTCATCACCTCGGTCACCGGGCGGCTCATCTTCTTCTCGAAACGCAGATCCCGATTGGTGATGATGCCCACGAGCATGTTCTCGCCATCCACCACCGGAATGCCACCGATCTTGTGTTCGGCCATCAGCTTGAAGGCATCGCCCACGAGCTGGTCCTGTTGCAGTTTCACCGGATCGAGGATCATGCCGCTTTCCGATCGCTTCACGCGGCGAACTTCCGCGGCCTGGTCGGCAACGCTCTGGTTCTTATGGATCACACCAATGCCACCTTGCTGTGCGATCGCGATCGCCAGTTCAGCACCGGTCACCGTATCCATGGCGGCCGAAACGATCGGGATGTTGAGCTGGATGTTGCGCGAGAACTTCGATCGGATGCTCACCTCGCGCGGCAGCACTTCGCTGTAAGCGGGCACCAGCAACACGTCATCGTATGTAAAGCCTTCAGAGATGAACTTGTCGCGGGCGGCGCGGCCGTTGGCCTGCGGTGCGGAAGCCGGTTTCCGGGTGGCGGCGGGAGACGTACTTTCCATGCACAAAGGTAGCGAGTGCGACGATATGTTCGAAAAGGGGGCGAATTCCTGCCAGGACGTGGCTTCGCCTGCAACTCCTCCCAGAAATTATTGGCCGCTGCGCTCCCCTCTCCTTCGGGGAGGGGCTTGGGGGTGGGGTCCGGGGTTTCCGGCTGCGCCACTTACGCAGATCGTGTAAGGCTTCGCGAGAAGCTTTCTGTCTTCGATCGAAGATCGGTTGGATTGCCACTTCAACATTCAACGAGGGTTGGCTCTGGGAAATGGGCGCTATCGACACGCGTATGTTTTGCGAAGGTTTAATGTCATTCCAACATCACTTCAATTCCATCCTCTGCCTCGGAACCCTGATCGCCATGGTCTTTGATAATCTCGATGATTAGATCGAAATAAGTTTCCCCAGCTTTGTTCTTAGCTGCTTCGATTCGTTTTTCCACTTCACTCTGATTTGAAGGATGTGCGCTTTCCTTCGTGATTTCAAGCCATTCTAACATTGCGTCATGCCCTAAATGCAATTTTGAATACTGATGATTCTTCCAAACGAGAATAAAATTGCAATCCGCAATATTTCCGAATCCTCCGCGCAACAAATCGTTCAAAGCATCAAGACTTCCATTCCAACGAAACTTATCGAACATACGTATATTGAATTCTTCTATAAGTGATTTAATGCCACTGATGTTATCACCTTCTATTTCAATTATATACTTTTCCATTTCGCCCACTCCTAGTTCATCTACTCAATTCCAAGTATAACGAAATCATCGATCGAAGAACAGTTCACCCTCGCCAACCACCGATCGGCGTAAGCGGCGCAGGCGGAAAGCCCGGACCGCAGGGAGGACTTGCAGCCGGAGACGCGACCTGACAAGATCCCGCCCAAAATTTTAGCTCAGACCCGTGACCACACCGTTGTTATCGATGTCCATGTGTTCGGCGGCGGGCGTTTCGGGCAGGCCGGGCATGCGCATCATCTTGCCCAGGATCGGTACCACGAAGCCTGCGCCAGCCGCTATCTCGATGTCCTGCACATGGATGTTGTGGCCTGTGGGCACATTGCGCAAGGCCGGATCGTCGCTGAAAGAATATTGCGTTTTGGCGATGCACACCGGCGCCTCGTTCAAGCCGAGCTTTTCGATCCGTTTCAAGGCGGTGAGCGCTTCGCTGCTGTAGCTGATATCACCCGCGCGATAGATCCTGCTTGCGATGACTTTGATCTTCTCCTGGATCGGCATTTCCAGCGGATACAAGGGTTTGAAATTCGGTTCGCCCTTGTCAGCGATGGCCATCACGGCTTCGGCGAGCGCGGTCATTCCATCGCCTCCTTTGGCGAACCCCTGCGCCAGCACGGCCTTGCTGCCGGCCTTTTCGCAGAACTCTTTTACCAATTCGATCTCCTCATCGGTATCGGTCGGAAAATGGTTGATCGCCACCACCGATCGCACCCCGAAATAGGACATGTTCTCGATGTGGCGGCCCAGGTTCGCTAGACCAGTGCGCACCCGATCGGCGCTGGCATTGTTCACTTCCTTGATGTCGGCACCGCCATGATAGCGCAACGCACGAATTGTGGCTACAATGACGGCGGCGTGCGGCGCAAAACCTGCAGTGCGGCACTTTATATCGAAGAATTTCTCCGCGCCCAGATCGGCGCCGAAACCGGCTTCGGTCACCACTACATCGGAAAGCGAAAGCCCCATCTTGGTGGCAAGGATGCTGTTTACGCCTTGTGCGATGTTGGCGAATGGCCCACCATGAAGTATGGCGGGATTGCCTTCCAGGGTCTGCACCAGATTGGGCTTGATGGCGTCCTTCAACAGCAACGCCATGGCGCCTTCCGCCTTCAGGTCACGCGCGTAGATCGGCTTCCGATCGGAGGTGTTGCCCACGTAAATGTTGCCCAGACGTCTTTTCAGATCTTCGATGCTCGTGGCCAGGCAGAGGATGGCCATCACTTCACTGGCCGCGGTGATGTTGAACCCGTCCTGCCGCGGAATTCCGTTGCCCGATCCGCCGAGGCCGATCACGATGTCGCGCAACGCACGATCGTTCATGTCGATGACCCGTTTCCAGCCGATGGTGCGCGGATCGAGGCCGAGGCTCCTGGTCCTGCTCTGCAGGTTATTGTCGATGAGCGCGGCGAGCAGATTGTTCGCCTTTTCAATGGCCCCGAAATCTCCGGTGAAATGAAGGTTGATGTCCTCCATGGGCACCACCTGTGCATAACCTCCGCCGGCCGCACCGCCTTTCATTCCGAAGACAGGACCGAGCGAAGGTTCACGGAGAACCACCATGGCCTTGCGGCCGATCTTGTTGAGGCCTTCGCAAAGACCGATGCTGGTGGTGGTCTTCCCGTGGCCGGCAGGCGTGGGCGATACCGCTGTTACAAGGATGAGTTTCGCCTTCTTCGATCGTTGCTCATCGATCAGATCCAGTGGAAGCTTCGCCTTGGAACGTCCGTAATACTCGAGCTTCTCCTCGGGCACACCGATCTTTTCTGCAATGCGTGCAATGGGTTGAAGTTTCGCTTTTTGCGCTATCTCGAGATC
>JAEZAU010000072.1 GCA_023430325.1 Bacteroidota bacterium
CTACCATTAGTACGAGAGGACCGTGGTGGACGAACCGCTAGTGTACCAGTTGTCCCGCCAGGGGCACCGCTGGGTAGCTATGTTCGGACGGGATAAGCGCTGAAAGCATCTAAGCACGAAGCCCACCTCAAGATGAGACTTCTTTTAAGGGTCGTTGAAGATCACAACGTTGATAGGCTACAGGTGTAAAGTCAGCAATGGCAAAGCCGAGTAGTACTAATTACCCGTAGACTTTCGATCCAGCAAGATCGTTCATTTTCGGTGAACTTTTCTCCGGCTGTCTTGGTCATGTCCAACAACACGTCAAACCTTATTGAAAGCTTTAGGTGACTATAGCAGTGAGGTCCACCTCTTCCCATTCCGAACAGAGAAGTTAAGCTCACTAGCGCAGATGGTACTAGGACACAATCCTGGGAGAGTATGTCGTCGCCGATCTAAAGCCCCGTTCAGAAATGAACGGGGCTTTTCTTTTTTAGTCCGATCATGGCCTTCAAGCAGTTCATACTAGCCACCCTGGCATCAGTGTCATTGATCTGCGCACACGCGCAGAAGATCACAGGAACCCTACGCGGCCTTCCTGTCCAGAAGATTTTCTTATATGAAACTATTGGATCGGACCATCCAGCGCTCGATTCTACCATCGTGCACAAGGGAAGATTCCAGTTCTCCAAAAGGAAATTCTCAGCCGGATTCTATCAGATAGGGGTGAATGATACCGATAGGGTGGATATCATTCTGGATCCCCGTGAACCAGAGGTACTGATACAATTCTCCGGATCGCCGTTACAGGAAAATATCCTTATTGGACGATCGGATGAAAATCAGCGACTTTGGGAATATAAGCAGATAAGCCGACGAAGCCAGGAGAGGGCCATGGTGTTGAGTAAGCAACGAGAAACTGTCGATCTGGCCGATAAAGAAGCCGTGGCCAAATTCGATAGCATTCAACGGAGCATACTTGAGGCTCGGTATCAAGCACTTGACAGGCTTATGGACCAGAGTCCCGACAGCTATTTTTCATACTTGGTCTCTGCAGATAGAAAAGTGACAAAGGCATTGGACGACGGTCCGTTGGCGATGGCCAGTTCCATGTCTTGGACAGATGATCGCCTATTGAGGAGCACCGTCTTTCCCAAAGCGTTGATGGGATGGTTGCAACATGCCTCTTCCGAATTACCCGAAGGACATATTTCGGCGATCGATTCGGTGATGCATTGGACCAAAGCTCACCCGCCCGCATGGGTGTATTCAAGATCTTTCATGATACGGTTGTTCGAACAGTTCGGCCCCGATCACATGGCCCAATATCTGGTCGATGAGTATGTGCACGGATCGGGTGCCTTATTGCCTGCAGATGAAGATCTCGCCGATCTATTGGCAGAACGTTCAAAGCTGTCAGTGGGTGCCGTGGCGCCCGATGTTCCACTTCATGACCCGCTCAATGGCAGTACTTTTCAGCTACACGAATTGGTGAAGGCGAATGCGCTCACCTGCCTTTTCTTCTATTCAAGCACTTGTGATCATTGTCATGAGCAGATACCTGGACTTCTTCGATCAAGGCAACAGTACCATGACAATGGATTCGAAGTGATAGGGATCGCGCTGGATCCGGATCTGCAGGAATTTCGTTCCATGCTTGTGAATAAAGAGATCCCATGGTCATCGTACAGCGATCTGAATGGATGGGGCTCGGCAGCAGCAAAGGCTTTCCAGGTGAAGGCTACTCCTACCTTATTTCTCCTTGACCAGAAAGCGATGATCGTTGCGAAGCCGTATGATCAACAGGAGTTGGAACAGGAACTTCGCAAGCGGATCCCGTGAGACTGCTCTACAACCTGAATTCCCGGATGAAATGATCAGTAGGCCAGGATATGTTCGGAGGTTCAGATCGGAACAACGCGAATACAGTTGAGCCCGATCCGCTCATGGCTGAATAAAAGGCGCCGGCATCCAGCAACTTTTGTTTGATACTGGCGATCGCGGGATATTTATTGAGAACGGGGATCTCCATCGCATTGATCAGATCGCTTTGCCAATTCTCCGATGATCCTGAAATTATGGCGGACAGGTCGATGGATCTTTCGGATGGAATGATCGATCGATAGACCTCAGCTGTGGGAACGTGGATCCCAGGATTCACGATGATCAGCCACACACCCTTCAGATCCACATCGATCGGCTCCAGGAACTCTCCACGGCCGCGTGCCAGCTGCGCTTGGGCGTTCAGGAAAAAAGGAACATCACTTCCCAGCGATGTGGCCATGGCATGTAATTGTTCACTCGTAGCTATCTGCAACAAATTGTTCAATGCCAGGAGTGTATGAGCCGCGTCACTGGATCCGCCTCCGAGGCCGGCACCAGTGGGGATGACCTTGTGAAGATGGATGCGAAGACCTGGAAGCGGATCAAGCATCCGCATGGCCGCAACTGCCTTCACACAAAGGTCGTTGTCCTTATCGCCGGGTATTCCGAGCCCTGTTCGCGTGAATTCCAACCGACCCTTCGGTACGCCGCGGTCCACCACTACCTCAAGAATATCGTGGAGCGGGATAGGTATCATTACGGTCTCGATGTCATGGAAACCATCCGCCCGTTTCCGAACGACGTTCAGCCCCAAATTGATCTTCGCCGGAGGAAAGAGTATCATCGGGCGCGAAAGTATCCGACATCGTACATCGATCAGCGCCGGATCTTCGCTTGAGCTACCTTAGCCCGGTCAGAGAAGCAGACGAGCATGCAGACCTTTCTGGAATTCGAGAAGCCCGTGCAGCATATCATGGAGCAGATCGAGAAGTTGAAGGAGGTATCACAACAGGGCGCTGTGGATGTTGGCGGCACATTGAAGGACCTGGAGAAGAAGCTCGCCGAAACGCGCAAGCAGATCTACTCCCGGCTAACACCATGGGAGCGTGTTCAAGTGAGTCGCCATCCCGATCGGCCTTACACGTTGAAATACATTGAACAGATCAGTGGCGGGACCTTCATCGAGTTGCATGGCGATCGGAACGTACGAGATGACAAGGCCATGGTCGGTGGTTTTGGATCGGTGGATGGGCGCACAGTAATGTTCATCGGCCAGCAAAAGGGCATCAATACCAAGATGCGCCAATACAGGAATTTCGGAATGGCCAATCCGGAAGGCTACCGCAAAGCACTGCGATTGATGAAGCTGGCCGAGAAGTTCAACAAGCCGGTCGTTACGCTGATCGATACGCCTGGTGCATTTCCCGGTCTTGAAGCAGAAGAACGCGGACAAGGTGAGGCCATCGCGCGGAACATCCTTGAAATGGTGCAGCTGAAAGTTCCTGTGATCTGCATCATTATCGGGGAAGGAGCTTCAGGGGGCGCGCTTGGCATAGGAGTGGGAGATAAGGTGCTCATGCTTGAGAACACATGGTACAGCGTTATTTCACCGGAATCATGTTCCTCTATTTTATGGCGTAGTTGGGAATATAAGGAGCAGGCCGCAAAGGCATTAAAGCTCACCGCGAATGATATGCTGAAGAACGGACTGATCGATGGCATCATCAATGAACCCGTAGGGGGCGCACATGCCGACGTGAACGAAGCCTGCCGGTTGGTGAAGGTGGAAGTGCTGGCCCAGTTGAGCAAACTCGCCAAGATCGATCCACAGAAACTGGTGGAACGCAGGATCAAGAAATTCTGCGAGATGGGTGTGGTATTACGCGGCCGCGCTTCAGAAAAGAAGAAACGTTAACGGTTGAACAGCAGGAGTACTTTCTTCACCGTGATCGGCAGATCGATGATCGTGGAGATGCTCGCGGTGAATGGATCGATCACCAGGATCTGCTGACCGGTTGCGATCAATAACGTTCCATTGGCCTCATCAAAGGCCAGGTCGGCTGTTGCGCCATTGTATATGGTGATCGCACTGTTAGATGATCGATCATAGCGGATCACACGAGTGGGCAATGTCAGGGCGAACAGATCATCAGAGATCCTCGCCACCGCATGGATCGGTCCTTCGGCGAATTCCCTCAGATCGGAACCGCCACCCGCTTCAACGTTCCTGGTCTGAATGATACCGGCACCATCGCGATCGCCGAACAACAAAGCTTCCACAGGAGAGATCTCATGGATCGCGATCACATCCAGATCACATTGAAGCTCATTGAGCAGGATACCGTTGGCGTATGTGAAATTGACCAGTTCCCGTTGCTGAAGGCCAGGTATCAACTGTTCACTGACCAGCCGTTCGCCGATCTTCCCAGCAGCGAACGGCACCTGATCCAATGGAGAACTCGCGTTGAACACAGGTGAATTCCCCCCGCGATATGCCCTG
The DNA here is from genome assembly GCA_023430325.1 of Bacteroidota bacterium. Lineage (GTDB taxonomy): Bacteria > Bacteroidota > Bacteroidia > Flavobacteriales_F > PHOS-HE28 > PHOS-HE28. The sequence goes on from JAEZAU010000072.1 coordinate 4,304, forward strand.
ATCTGACCATCACGCGAGCTTACATAGGTTCGCTGATCGCGTTCATCAGTATGGATGTTGGTGAAAAAAGGACCAGATCCTGCATTGCTGTTCTGCACGTGCGTTTCAGTGCCCTCATTGATGTGGATGATGCGCAGCGGATCGAAGTCACCTCCAACAACAAAGAGTTCCTGTGAAAAGGAGTTGACGGTAGCGTTAGTGATCCATGGAACGTTCAAGTAGGTAGAGACAGTGCCAAGACTATCGATCCGCAGGATGTTGCCACCGTTCTCGGGTATGGCGAAGATGGACCGCAGCCGTAACGGTGCCCCAAGCACCATCATGCTCCTGAACGCGCTGTTACTGTTCGTGCCGTCACTGGCCCGCACCGCAAGCGAATAATTGCCCGAAGTGATGTTCTCGTTGCTGACGATCAACGACCGTTCGATGTGTGCCGAAGCCGCATCCACATTGACGTGGATCGTTGGTGCGATCGGAACCCCGTTGTCATCGGCCAGGGAGATCCACACGTTCCTTACCACATGGTCATCGCTCACATGTAAGCTCACAGCAAGTGTATCAGGCACGATGATGCTTGTTCCCGCAACGGGCGAAAGGATCTCGATGGAAGGACCGGACGTATCCTTCTCCTTTTTGCATCCCCATGATACGAGCATCAGGAAGAACAGGATCGGCGGTGGTTTGCGCAACATCAGCATCACAAAGTAACGAACTGCAAGACCGGTGAGAAATCCAAATCGTAATGTTCACAAACCGATCGTTCATCAACTGCTGATCGCTTGTTCATACTCTACCTTCAACGAGAAAAAAGTGCGAATAGCTTTGCTGATCCCGACCACACCGCCACATTCAACTTCAAGGAATGCCGCAGGAATGATGGTCAACGCCTGAAGATCACCACCATGTCACAATTCCAGACCACCCGCGCTGCGGACCGCACCCGTACCGGTGGTATGCGCCGCCCTGCCGCCACGCTACTCGAGACCGCCATGGAGGCCGGCAAGCTTCCGCCCCAGGCCCCCGATCTTGAACAGGCCGTGCTCGGTGCATTGATGCTGGAGCGCAATGCGGTGAACGAGGCGATCGACATCCTGCAGCCTGAAAGCTTCTATGTGGAGGCACACAGGAAGATCTTCACCGCGATCCAATTCCTATTTCGCAACGATCAGCCGATCGATATACTCACGGTCACTGAACAACTCAAGAAGAGCGGTGAGCTGGATATCGTAGGAGGCCCCTTTTACATCAGCCAGCTCACCAACAAGGTAGCCAGCAGCGCCAACGTGCAGTATCACGCGCGCATCATCAGCCAGAAACACATCCTGCGTGAATTGATCCGTGTGGGTGCGGACATGATGCGCGATGCGTATGATGATTCAGCAGATGTGTTCGATCTGTTGGATAAGACCGAGCAGGACCTCTACCAGATCACCAGTGGCAATCTGAAACGCAACTATGAGCCGATGAGCGAGCTCATACAAGGCGCCATTGCACAGATCGAGAATGCGAAGACCAAGACCGGTGGAGTAAGCGGCATACCTACAGGTTTCGTGGAGCTGGACAAACTTACCGCCGGTTGGCAACGGAGCGATATGGTCATCGTAGCGGCACGTCCGGCCATGGGTAAGACCGCCTTCGTGCTCAGCATGGCGCGTAACATCGCTGTGGAACACAAAAGGGCGGTGGCCGTGTTCAGCCTGGAGATGAGCAGCACGCAGCTGGTCACACGTCTGATCAGCAGCGAGGCCGGCATCAATGCGGAAAAGCTGAAGAAAGGCGATCTCAGCGATGCGGAGTTCGGCATCCTTCACCAACAGATCTCCCGCCTCACCAACGCGCCGATCTTCATCGATGATACGCCCGGCCTCAACATTTTCGAGTTGCGCGCGAAGGCCCGGCGACTGAAAGCACAGCATAATGTGGATCTCATCATCATCGATTACCTGCAGTTGATGACCTCCGGCGGCGACAATAAAGGAGGCAACCGGGAACAGGAGATCAGTGCCATTTCCCGATCAATCAAGAGCATTGCCAAGGAACTGGACATCCCCATCATTGCGCTCTCACAGTTGAGCCGTGCCGTGGAAACGCGCGGTGGCGATAAGCGCCCGCAATTGAGCGATCTGCGAGAATCCGGTGCGATCGAACAGGATGCGGACATTGTCTGCTTCCTCTACCGCCCGGAGTATTACAAGATCTACGAAGATGAACGCGGAAGCACGCTCGGCGTGGGAGAGGTCATCGTGGCCAAACACCGGAACGGTGCAGTGGATACGGTAAGGCTGCGCTTCATCCCTGAACTCGCTAAATTCGCTGATCTCGATACGATCTCCCCGGGTCTTGCCGTTGATGGCATGGGAATGGATAACAACCTGTTCCGTACCATCACACGTCCCAGCCGAATGAACGATGACAGCCAAGACGATCTTTCCCCGTTCTGATAGCTACCGTTCCGTTGTTGTAGTCCTGTTCCTACTGCTGCAGCTTCCATTATGGGCAACCAAGCTGTTGATCCCGATGGACGAGAGCCAGCGCGATCATCTCAAAGCCTACGGCATCGCGTTCTGGACCTTGGAACGTGACATTCCCATCGAATGGCTGCTCAACTATAAAGGTGGCGCCTTCCTCATAGAGCACCTCAAACCGATCGAGCAGGAGTGTACCATACGTGGCGTTACTTACCAGGTCATAGCCGACGGACAGGCTGCCGCCATCCTGGCAGAGATCGCCGATCCGGAGGTGAACATGGAAGTGGTGAAACTGGAGAAGGCCCCGAAGATCGCCGTGTATGCTCCGGAAAGTTTCCAGCCGTGGGATGATGCCGTGGCCCTGGTCATGGAGTATGCAGAGATCCCCTATGAACGGATATATGATCCGCAGATCATCGCCGGGGTGCTGCCACAATATGACTGGCTTCACCTGCATCACGAGGATTTCACGGGCCAATACGGAAAGTTCTACCGCAACTACCGCAACGCCCCTTGGTACCAGCAACAGGTACAAGAGAGCGAAAAGATGGCCTCAGAACTTGGTTTCGCCAAAGTGAGCCAGATGAAATTGGCCGTTAGCACACGCATCCGTGATTATGTGGCTGGGGGCGGCTACCTGTTCACCATGTGTTCAGGTACCGATTCCTATGACATTGCGCTCGCGGCGGAAGGTGTGGACATCTGCGCCGCCGAATTCGATCATGATCCCCCCGATCCGCAAGCGCAACAAAAGCTCGATTTCAACCATACGTTCGCGTTCAAGGACTTCAAGATCATAATGGATCCCATGATCTACGAGTTCTCCGATATCGATGCCACCGACATCCACTCACGCATCGGCCAGCCACGTGATTTCTTCACCCTGTTCGATTTCAGCGCCAAATGGGATATTGTGCCGACCATGTTGTGCCAGAGCCATGAGCAGGTTATCCGGGGTTTCATGGGCCAGACAACCGCATTCCGCAAGGATCTTGTGAAGCCGGGCGTCACCGTAATGGGTGAGAACAAGGCACAAGGCACGGTGAAATACATCCATGGCGAATTCGGTCTTGGCCAGTGGACCTTCTATGGCGGCCACGATCCAGAGGATTACCAGCACATGGTGGGCGATCCACCTACCGATCTGAGCCTTCACCCCAACTCATCGGGCTACAGGCTCATCCTGAACAACATCCTCTTTCCAGCGGCCAAGAAGCGCAAGCAGAAGACCTGAT
>JAEZAU010000134.1 GCA_023430325.1 Bacteroidota bacterium
GCAGCTATCATCTGTACATGCTGCGGATCGCTGATGCTTCCGAGGAACAACGCGATCGGATCATCACCTCCATCGCGCAACAGGAAGTGAGCGTGAACGTGCATTTCATTCCGCTACCGATGCTGAGCTTCTACCGATCGCAGGGATACAGGATCGAAGATGTGCCCAACACGTACAGATGCTACAGCACCGAGATAAGTCTCCCAGTGTATTTCGATCTTACGGATGCGCAGGTGGATGAGGTGATCTCTGCGGTGAAGGCAGCGGTGGATGATGTGATCACCGATCGATGATCAAGCGTCTTTTCGATATTCTTTCAGCTTCGATCGCACTGATCCTTCTTTCTCCGCTCTTGCTGATCCTTGCGATCGCGATCGCTGCCAGTTCCCCGGGTGGAGTGTTCTTCCGCCAGGTACGCGTTGGCCAGGGAGGTAAGCACTTCCATCTCTTGAAATTCCGATCGATGCGGCCCGGCAGTGAAAAGGCCGGACAGATCACCGTAGGCGAACGCGATCCGCGCATCACTTCGATCGGTCATTTCCTCCGGCGAACGAAGCTCGATGAGCTGCCTCAATTGCTCAATATCCTGATGGGCGATATGAGTATTGTAGGTCCACGGCCGGAAGTGCCGAAATATGTTGCACTGTACTCTGCCGATCAGCGGCGTGTGCTGGATGTGCGGCCCGGGCTCACCAGCCTTGCGAGCATCGCATACATCAATGAGAACGAATTGCTCGGCCGCAGCAAGGATCCGGAGCGCACATACGTGGAAGAGGTGATGCCAGCGAAGCTTGCACTTGATCTTCAGTATGTCGACCGAAGATCTTTTCTGTTCGATCTGAAGATCATCTTACGCACTCCTGCGCGGCTCACCGGCTCTTGATCACTCCTCCTGCGGCCCGAGCAGGCTGCGCAGCATGGTCAATTCCTTCGCCCGTTCCTCATCGTGAAGCTTGGTGTAGCTGTTGGCGAGGTTGTTCAGCTGGCGGCGTATGATGTCGATGTTGCTGCACGGCTGGAAGAACATCGGCCGCGGCTCGATCTTCAATTTTTCAAGGAATTCCACGATCTCCTTTCTTCCCAGGATATCGCCCTGGCTGAAGGCGTTCACGTAAAAGAGCACGCTCTCCTCGGTGTTCTTCTGGGCACCACCGATGCTCTCCTCATCCAGATACGCGAGTATGAAATGGTTCGGCAGGTTCACCCCGCGCATGGGCAGGCCAAGGTCTTCTGCAAGCACCTGGTAGATGATGGCCAGTGAGAGCGGATTGCCTTTTCGCGTCTCGAGCACATCGTTGATGTAGTTGTTCTGCGGAGCGTGGTAGTTCCGTTTGTTACCCTTGAACCCGTGTATCTGGAAGAAGATGTGATTGAACACACGCACTTTCTCGAAGGCCGTAAGATGATCGTTAAGTTCCAGCCAGATGTCCTGCCTGATAGAGGCGAGTTTCGCTTTCACGCGCATCTCGTCCAGCTCCGGATAACGGTACCGACCCACGATCAATGCGCCTTCCAGCAGGTCCTCACCGCCGCCTTCCTTCCAGGCCTTGAGCCGGTCGGAGACCGATGAGATATGGATCGTTTGCAGCAGGTCTTCTATGCGGTTGCGGAACAGATCGCCGAGATCCTGGAATTCCCAGGCCCTTTCCAGTTCGGGCACCACATCATCACCCAGGGAAACGATGCGATCGCGTACCTGCAGGTACACATTCTCATCCGGATCATCGATAAGGGTGATGAGTGCCTTTATCTCGTTGTCGTTCTTCGGTTCCAGCGCTCCGGCCATGGGAATTGTGCTTGGGGCGAATCTATTTCATGAAGTTACCACACATGAGGCACTCCCTGCATCCAATTTCCAACAATGCTCTCTCGAAATGTCCGCGTGGCATTAGGACTTATCGTCGCCCAGAAAGATCCGCAACGGCCTCCACGAAGGTATCTTCTCGCTCACGAGTTTCAGGATGGAGATCAATGGAAGAAAGAGGATCATTCCTGCCACACCCCACAACAGGCCACCGGCAAAGATCACCAGCAGGGACACCAGTGTATTGAGGCCGAGCCTGGCACCGACGATCTTCGGGAAGATGAGGTTGGCCTCCAGATATTGCACGATCACCAATACCGCCACCACTCCGATCGGCATCCAGATATCACCGGTGGAGGTGTAGGCCAGGGTGATGGGGAGCAACGAGCTGAAGATGATGCCCACATAAGGGATCATGGTCATGATGGCCGTCACCATGCCGAACAGGATGGCGTTGGGAACGCCGAGCAGCAGGAAGCCGATGCTGTTGAGCGTGCCTACGATGAGGTAGACCTGCACCATGCCTCCAATGAACCGTGAATAGTTGTTGGAGGCCTGCCTCAGGAGCGCTGGCATGCGGGCGGTCCAGTCAGGGCCGGCAAGCGACGCCACCACCGCCACCCAGCGTTCCCGTTCATGGAGCAGCAGTGCGGTGAAAATGGGAATGATGAACAGGTTGAACACCATGCCGAACAGACTGCGCAGCATGGGGAATATCAGTGGCGTCAATTTTCCAGGAAGGCTGTCGATCACCGGATCCCACCACGCGCGTTGATCTTCCGGCGCTATACGTCGCAGCCAATCGGCCACCACATGAAGAACGCCTGAAATTCCAGCACCACCGCCAAGTTCGGGCAATCGTGTCAGGAACCTGTCCACCTGATCGGCGAGCAGCAATACCAATGCGCCGAAGAGCAGGAACACAAGACCCAGCGAGAGTGCGATCGCCAGCCATCGAGGTGCGCCCCGTCTTTCGGCCGTCGCTACCAACGGATGCAGCACCATGGCCAGAAGCAGGCTGTAGAACAGGGGAATGAGAACGGGAGCCCCGAAATACAACAACACGATGACCGCCAGGGATATCACCAGATATTCAAGTACGCGGCGTCGCTGCATGAACTGCAAAGGTGTGAAAGTCACCGGGATGGAACATGACACCCATCACGCCTGGCATTGTGCACTTACGGAAAGGCCATCGCGCGAAAAAGCCCCAGCGTTCGCTGAGGCTTTCGGCATTCATGTGCCCAGGACTGGACTCGAACCAGCACACCGGTTAAGGCACTACCCCCTCAAAGTAGCGTGTCTACCAATTTCACCACCTGGGCAAGGTTCCGGTAAGGGGCTGCAAATATAGAGATCCGATCACTTATCCGCTTTCTTCGTCCTGCTCTTCTTCGAGAGGAGATCCTGCCGCTCCTTCACCAGCTTCTCGAACTTCTCCCGATCGGCAGGGGGGTATGCCTCCAGCCATTTGGCGAGATTCTCTGGGTCCATGATGATCAACTGATAGAAATGATCCATGGAGACGCCTCCGGGCAGTTCCTTGTTCGAAGACTTATCCTTTTGAGGATCAAGCAAAGGCATGGTACGAAGGTAGTATGGCGCACAATGGATCCTGCAACCACGCGATCAGTGGGGGCCGCATGAACTTGTATTCCGAATTCCCTTAGAAGAACGGATATTTGATCATGCAAGTCACACTGAGAAAGGCATTTTCATGGCTCTCCGTACTGGTCACCTTCACCGCCTATGCATTCAATTATCCGGATGTCACCATCACCGGCAAGATCACCGATGGTAGCAGCGGAACGCCTCTTTCCTACGCTCAGGTACAGGTGCAGCGCACCAATTGCGCCGATGGATCGTCCGCGATCCATTCAGATCACCAAGGGTCGTATGAGTTGAACGTTCAGGTGGATGGTGATGCGGGTTGTCAGATGATCATCACCTTCGCCAACGAGGGCTATGTGAGCCGCCGGTTCACCATCGATGCATCGAAGCTGGTGGCCAAACAGGCCGATGAGCAGGTATGGACCATCGATCTTCAGGTCCAGTTATGGCGGGAGGGATCCAAAGGAGCGAAGGCCACCAGCCTGGGGAAGTGTACGTACGTTCAGGACATCCAGAATTTCACCTGCAAAGGAGAAGCGGCCATCAATACTCGAATGGATGAGGATCTCCTGGGCGTTAAGGGCAAGATCGATGGGATAGGAAATGATCTGGTGGTCTATGGCCGGGTGGAAACATTGTTCGGCGATCATCCGCTGAAGGATACCGAGATCATGATCTTTTCTGAAAAGAATGAGTTGATCCGCGCCACGAATGCCGATCGGAACGGCAACTACTTCTTCAGGCTGGAATACGATCGTGTGGCGCTCGTTACTTACCAGCTGAAGGGCTTTGTGAGCAAGACGATCGTGTTCGATACCCACGCTGTTCCGTTGAATGAACAGGCTGACGGTTTCGCGGCCAATGTGGATGTGAAATTGTTCGAACCGATCCCTGGGGAAGATCTTTCATTCCTTCAAGAGCCGATGGGCCGTTCGGCCTTCGATCCGGAAACGATCAACTTTCGGTGGGATCTTGCCGTGACAATGCCTGTGAAGGAAAGGCTGGATGCCATCATCCAGCGGCATATAGAACGTCAGCGGGCCGATCCCTGAGATCGTTCGAGCAGCTTCATACATTCCACCGCTTCCTTCACATCATGAACACGAAGGATGTCCGCGCCTTTTAGCAGCGCCAATGTGTTGAGCACCGAAGTCCCGTTCAATGCCTGATCCGGAGTTGTGCCAAGAACCTCATTGATCATCCGTTTCCGTGAAAGACCTGCCAGCACCGGCACGCCAAGGCCTTTCAAAGATGAGATGCCGCGCAACAGCGCAAAATTGTGATCGGTGGCCTTCCCGAAACCGAACCCTGGATCGATGATCGTATCCGCGATGCCCGCCGATCGCGCGGCATTCAGCCGTTCGCTCAGGAAAAGCACCACCTCTTTCACCACGTCCGCATACTGCGGATCTTTTTGCATGGTGGCCGGCGTGCCTTGCATATGCATCGCGACGTACGGCACATGAAGCTGGGCGACGGTCCGCAGCATTTCCGGATCCAACAGGCCCGCACCGATGTCATTCACCATTCCCGCTCCGGCGCCAACGGCTGCACGAGCCACTTCCGATCGATAGGTGTCGATGCTGATGATCACATCAGGAAAAGCCTTTGCCAACCGTTCGATCGCGGGAAGGACACGGTCCAATTCCTCCTCGACGGCGATCTCCTTCGAACCCGGACGCGTGCTCAAACCACCGACATCAAGAATGGCTGCACCATCGTTCACCATCCCTTCCGCTTTGCGCAGCACATCATCCACCGCCACCCGGCTCGCCGCATGGAAGGAATCCGGCGTGGTGTTCAAGATCCCCATCACCATCGGGAACCGCGCTTCCACCAGCCGATCCTTGATCCGCCACGTCACCTTGCTATCTTCGCCGCGCTTCATGAACGGCCCTAAGTTCCCGCTTCCCGCACGCATGCACAACACCCTGCAACAATACGATCATGTGGTGGAGGAATGCATGGCGCTCTTCGAGAAGAAGGCGCGCGACTATGGCGCGGCCTGGCGCATCATGCGCGTGCCCAGCATGACCGACCAGATCTTCATCAAGGCACAACGCATCCGTACCCTGCAACAGATCGGCGAAAGCAGGGTAGGCGAAGGCATCCGTCCGGAATTGATCGGCATCATCAACTACGCTGCCATGGCGCTGGTGCAGCTCTCGCTCGGCGTGCCAGATGAACCCGATCTCACCGGTG
>JAEZAU010000233.1 GCA_023430325.1 Bacteroidota bacterium
TTAGGAATTGAGTTCGCGAATTGAGTTCCGAATTGAGCGTAATTCTGAACGTCGTTCCCTTCCCCGGCACACTCTTCTTCACGAAGATCTTCCCACCGTGGTACTGTTCAATGATCCGTTTGCTGAGTGAAAGTCCCAAGCCCCAGCCGCGTTTCTTTGTTGTGAATCCGGGTTGGAACACCGTCTTCAGTTGTGACGCAGGAATACCCTTTCCGGTATCGGTCACATCGATGTAGATCTGATCGTTGTCCGGGATCAGCTCGATGGTGATCGATCCTTCCCCTGACATGGCATCGATCGCGTTGCGGATCAGGTTCTCCAAGACCCAACTGAACAATGCACGGTTCAACGGCACATACACTTCAGTATCGGCAGGTGGCACCACTTCGATCTTGGCGCGTGATGGCAACCGTGGCCGCAAGTAAAGAACCGTGGCGCGGAGCGTGTGATAGAGTTTCTCGGGAGTAAGATCCGGGGCCGATCCGATCTTGCTGAAACGTTCCGTGATCACTTCAAGCCGATCGATGTCCTTGCGCATTTCGGTCAATGCGGTGGGATCCACGTTCTGCTCCTTCAGCAATTCCATCCATGCCATCAGAGAGCTGAGCGGAGTGCCCAGCTGATGCGCTGTTTCCTTCGCCATTCCCACCCACACCTGGTTCTGCTCGGCGTTGCGGAAGATGCTGAATAGCGCGTACGAAACCAGCAGGAACAACGCCAGTATCACAAGCTGCACGTAAGGGAAGTAGCGCAGTTGAGTGATTATCAATGATTCCTCGTAGAAGATGTAATTGCGTCCAACGCCGGGCAACCTTATCTCTATCGGGGCGTTCGACTGCGCCATCGCCTTGATGCGATGCTGCATCAAAACACTGTCGGCCGCGACCTCTTCGTCGATGTTGCTGTGTTCGATCACATGCGTGCGTGTGCTGTCGGTGTAGATCACCGGAACACTTGCGGTGCTCATCACGGTTTCACTGATGAACGAGCTGATGATGCCATCCATCACTTCCTGCAATTCCGTAAAGACGCGCGAATCGGTATAGTAGAGATACTGCTTCTGGTTGCCGTGGATCGGGATCTCGATCGGATCTCGTTCCGCGGCCATCTGCTGGATCTGCGTTCTCAACTTCTCCTTATCGTTCTCGATCCCTTCCTGGAGGTTGCGCTTGAACAGGACCTCGCCCTTTCCATTGGTAATGATCACCGGCACCGTTGTATTGTCGCTGACCACTTTCAGATAGAAGGAAAAATCGGTCCCATCATCGCTTACCAAGCGGCGCTGGGCTTCTCCCAATAGTTCCACTTTCTTGCGCTCTTCCTGACGCAGTCGATCGAACAGATCCTCGGTATAGTTGACGAGTTCGGCGCGGTTCTGCACAGCCTCGGCCCAAAGCCTGACCTTATGTCTTTCCTCCTCACGGATACCCTCTACAATGCGACTGCTGTAATAGAGCGACGCGCCAACCATGAGCATCGCCACCACGGCGAGCACAAGTTTCCAACGTTGTTTGCGCGAATAGAGGTCCACGTGCTGCGGCGTGAAGATCGGAAGACCGCCGCAAGTGATGACCGATCTTGGAAACTATTCGGACTCTTTTCTTTCCTTCTTGTCTTTGGAATTATCGTTCTCTTTCCGGCCTAGGACGGCACCTTGCGCCGTATCGCTTTGGGGAAAAGGTCCCATCAGGTCAGGATGTGTAGGCCTTGAGTTACCCCGCCGTTCCTCTTCACCCCCTGAAGGGATCCAACCGTCCTTCTTATCCTTTCGGTTCTTGTTCATCCTAGTTCAAGGTGTTGGTGGTGTCACCCGGTTCGTATTACCGCCATCCGTTGCGGAACCTGTTCCTGTGGTACCGGTTCCACTAGGACCTGTTGCTGCGCGATCACGGCTTGTTCCTGTATTCGTTCCCTGTTCCGTTCCTCCTCCTTGGTCACGACCAGAACCTGTTGAAATGGAGCCGCGCTCGGGTGGTGTATGACCTGTGTTCCCCGGAACTCCCCTACGCATTTCTGGACCTGGCGCACCACCCGTGGTATTGGTGCTGCGATAGTCCCGATTGGTATCCATCTCATTCCAGCGATCGTACTGCTGTGGAGTAAGGATGCCTTGCAATTCATTGGCCCTGCGCTCCTGCAAGGGTAAATAATCACGGTGCCGCATGCCATCTTCACCCAGATCGTTGAAGTCTCTCTGGTATCGTGCGTCCCAATCACGGATGCGTTCTTCCTGATCGGGTGTGAGATCAAGGGATCTACCGACAGTGTCGGAATAGATCATCCAGCCAGTCGTGGTCGTTGTCTGCGCGATCGTTTGCACGCTGCAAAGCATGACGATCGCGATCAATGTTGTTCTCGTTCTGTACATGATATTCATCTTTCCTTGCCGGTGCGATCCGCATCTCGACGATCATTCTGGTTCGACAACCGGTCTGTAGTGCCAAGTCTCGCCTGATCGCTCATGGTGGAAGTATCAGCACCTCCAGTGTCCGTCGATCCGCCTGGCCCTGCTCCGGTACCTGTACCACTGTAAACTCCATCCTTGAATTTCTTCTGATCAGCCTGTGGAAGATCTTCCTTGCTCATACGCGGTTCGGGCAGGTCGGCTTGTGATGTTGCATCATTCGTTCTGCGTTGTGCCTCTTCTGATAGATCGAACTTGATCCGGTCATCTGCTCCTGTATCCTTTCTCTTCTTATCCATCGATCCGGTTTTCCAGAAATGCAGGAAAGGGTATGCCGATCCATGGCATCCTGATCGCTTCGCACCCTATCATGATCGCCAATTACCTGCCGCTGAATGCTGACACGAAAGTGCCGGACATCATCATCCGATTGCGCAAAGCCTTCGACGAAAAGATGATGGACCTGTATAAAGATGCGACCGCTCTACTTGCGAACGAGCCTAAAGGCGTTTCCGAGACCGTTCATGTTCCTTTCGTTGCATGCGATCTCCACGTCATCGCTGTGTTCCATGAACCAACGAACCATTTCACGCAGTTGATCGCCAGGGCGGAGAATGAACATGGCCTTGAGCGCCCCAGCTTTACGATCAGTCTCTTTCTCGCGATGGTGCCATCAGATCAGTGAACGGCATTCCCCGATCGAGAATGGATCGAGGCAAAGTATCCGCACGTAAGCCATGTCTTTTTCCAAGTAGTCTGAACTATGGTATACGAACGGCGCAGGATCCAATGAATACCTCATGATCGGAACGCACCTTGGTCGGTCTGGCCGCGCCGCGAGGCAATATTCCCTTTAAAACACACGAACCAGATGAAAAAGGTATTCATGAGCATGGCTCTCGCAGTGCTATGCGGAGGCATTATCACTGCCCAGGCAACGACCACGACCACATCGAAGTCGACCACAACTACCCAGACCACCACGACCGATAAGAATTGCATTGCTGCAGCAGATGATGGGACCTGGACGACCCTCGGTCTTACACAGGATCAGGTGCGTCGCGTTAAAGAGATCCAGACCCGCTACAAGGGTGGTGTACACTCCGATCGCGGCACTGAGAACACCATGCGCGGCACGGCCGAAGATCGCGCCACGCCTCAGACCGGCACTGGCAGCGGAACCACTGGTACCGATCGGGGTAGTACAGGAACCACGGGAACAGATCGTAGCTCTGGGACCACTGGTACCGATAAGCATACCACAGGTACAACAGGTACTACTGGTACTGATAGGAACGCGGCCGGGACCACTGATACGGATCGTTCATCCACTACTACCGGCAACAGCAGCACGAGCCGGAGTACCACCACTACCGGAACCACCACCACTACTGATGCCCATGGCACAACATCTGCTGGAAAGACCAGCACAGAGATGGGCTATGATGATACTAATAAGGAGGCCATGGAGCGCGAACTGAAGGCCGTACTTACTACAGCACAATTCGATCGCTACCGTGAGTGGTGCCAGGACCAGGATGCCACCCGTGGTGATAGCAATACCGATATGGACCGCTAGGTTTGGTGAGGTTGTTCTCAACCTCCGTTTGGCGTGAAGCCCTGCCTCCCCGGCGGGGCTTTCACGTTCCGGTGATCGCTATTATCAATTTGAGCACATGAAGATGGACCATGATGTCATTGTGATAGGTGGTGGACCTGCCGGCGCGAGCGCTGCACTGGTATTAGGAAGAAGCCGCCTGAACGTATTATTGATCGACAAGGCCACGCCAAGGAACATACGCACGCATGGTATTCATGCCTTTATCACAAGGCATGATATGAAGCCGGTCGATTTCCGGAAAAAAGCGCATGAGGAAGTGCTTGCGGTCGGCGTACAGATCCTCTATGGCGAAGTGATCGATCTGCAATGCCGGAAGAACGGGTTCACGGTCAGGCTGGCCGATAGTTCCGTGCTCACAGCGAAACGGATCGTGATGGCCACCGGCTTGATAGATCGACTTCCCGATATCGAAGGACTTGAAAGATTGTATGGAACGAGCGTATTCCATTGTCCATTCTGTGATGGTTGGGAACTGAGGGATCGAAAACTTGGCGTGATCGCAGAAGGACAGAAAGGTGTCAACATCGCAAAAGGACTGCTCACATGGAGCGCAGATGTTGTCCTGTTCACCCATGGATCCACATTACGAGGAGCAGATCGTGTCGCAGCAGAGAATGCAGGCATACAGGTCTGCGGTCAACCTATTAAAAGATTGGTCGGCCGACACAAGCTCGAAAAGATCGAATTGATGGATGGAAGCATGATCGAATGCGAAGGGTTATTCTTCGATCCGAAACCGGACCAACAATGTGATCTGGCACTCAGGCTTGGCTGTCGAACATCCCGTTCAGGCGCGGTCCGCACAGACAAAAAACAACGGACCTCTGTTCCCGGATTGTATGTTACGGGCGACGCGGCTGCCGACCCGAACATGGTCGCCATTGCTGCAGCTGACGGGGTCAAAGCGGCATTGAACATCGTACAGGAAATGCAGAAGGAAGGACATTGGATCGAGAGGCTGAGAACAACAAGAGCAGGCCGTTGACCTGCTCTTGTTGTTCTTCAGAGTTCGATCATTCCTCGTGATCCCTATCGCGGCTGCGTGTGAGCCAGGCGAGCACACCGACCGTTATCGCAGTGGTGACCACCAGATCGACGATCAGGTTCTTTCGATCATACTTCCAGCGTGCGCCGTATCCCTTCTCTTTGAAGATGTTCGGAAAATGACCGTGGGATACATCGTCAATTATCCCTTCAACGACATTCACCCGATCGGCCATGATCAGTGGCAGCCAATGACCGTAACTGCTTTCGCTCTCCTTGAAGGCAAGCCGGCGTATCCAGCCGCTCAATCCCGATGCGGGTACCGATGTGCCATATACCGCTGAAACATTTGGCCGCTCCACAGACCGGAGTACTTCCTGCTCCACCGGTTGCTGCTTCGGCCTGTCCCACGCATATCCTTCATGTTCAAGGTCCATTCGGTCCTTCATCGGATAGGTCGGATCGTTATCGGGATCCGCATCGATACCCCAACCTTTTATTTCCGGATGTTCTTTTGTGGTCTCCATATTTTAAGCATAAGCACGTGCGGTCGGTGGTATCAACACAGGTTTGATGCAGTCATCCAACTTATCGGAGAAGATCCGGTAAGCGTCAGCAGCATATTCCAACGGTAAACGATGAGTGATCAGTTTCTTCGGCTCGAGGATCCCGTTCTGCACATGTTCGATCAATCTTGGTAGATGACGCTTCACCGCTGCCTGGTTGGCACGTATGGTCAAACCCTTGTTCACCACATTGCCGATCGGCACAAGGTTATCCGTAGGGCCATATACACCGACGATGGATACGATCCCGCCTTTCTTGACCGAATTGATCGCCCAGTGAAGAGCGGTCGCCGATCCGGCCTGTAGCAACAGCTTTCGGCCCGTGATGGTCTGCAACGCATTGCCGACCGCCTCAGCACCTACCGCATCGATACAGACATCAGCCCCCATCCAATCCGTGGTCTTCTTCACGAACACGACAGGATCATCCATCTCCTTGAAATTGTAGGCCTCGCATTTTGAATACTCACGAGCAAATTCAAGACGATAGTCGATATGGTCGAGAATGATCACACGACCTGCGCCGAAGAGCCATGCACAGCGTGCTGCCATGATCCCGATCGGCCCCGCGCCGAAAACGACCACGGTATCGCCTTTCTGAATACCACCCATTTCGGCGGCCTGGTAACCGGTGGGCACCACATCTGTGAGCAGCACCGCATCATCAAGGTCCATTCCCTCAGGGATCTTGGTAGGACCTACATCAGCGTAAGGCACGCGCACATATTCCGCCTGGCCACCTTCATAGCCGCCAGCCGTGTGTGAATAACCGAAAATTCCACCAACGGCCGTGGCCTGCGGATTCGATTCGTGGCAATTCCCGAAAAGACCCTGCCTACAGAAATGACACTTGCCACACGAAATGTTGAACGGCACCAGAACACGATCGCCTGTCTTCAATTTCTGAATATCGGCACCCACTTCCACCACTTCGCCAACGAACTCATGCCCGAAGGTCATGCCCACGCGCGTGTCAGGAACGTTGCCGTTGTACAGATGAAGGTCCGATCCACAAATGCAGGAGCGCAGCACCCGGACGATGACATCCTCCGGGTGCAGTATCTCCGGCATGGGCTTTTGAGTTACGCGTACCCTCTGGGGGCCGCGATATTCCATTGCCAGCATGTGCCTTCTATCTGCGAGAACGTTCTGAACCACTGCTGCCGCCGCTGGCGGTGAGCATTTCTCCATTCTGCGATCCGCTTTCCTCACCCTGCTCGTTCAACATGGTGACCGCAAGTTCAGTGAGGTTCTCATCGGTCTGCTTCTCCTCGGCAAGTGTTTCCTCCAACAATGGAACAGCTTCCTCCAGACCGAGCTGCTCGGCCCAGGCACGAAGACTTCCATATGTCGCGATCTCATAATGTTCCACCTTTTGAGCAGCGGCCACAAGAGCTGCGTCCAATGCCGGATCATCGGAGAAATCCTCCATCAGCTCCTTTGCCTCTTCCATAAGGCCGTCCATGGCTTCGCACTTGCGCGCCTTCGGATTACGATCGAGCATTTCGAAGATCTCTTCGAGACGCTCCATCTGGGTTTCCGTCTCATCGCGGTGCTGCTCGAAAGCCTGCCGCAGATCATCGCTTTGAGCTGTCTTTGCCATGCGCGTCAGCCCACGCACAAGTTGTTTCTCCACGTAATAAACGTCCTGCAACTGCTCTGTGAAAAGCTTCATTAGGCCTTCGTTCTCCTGCCTGCCAGCATTGCTTCCATTGGATGAGCGACCATTGCTCGAGCTACTGCGGGTGTTCGATCCCCGACTTGCGCTTGCCCGGCTACGGCTGTTATTGCTACTTTTTGAGGCACTGCGAGTGGAGCCGCGTGATGGACCCGTTGATCCACCTTTCTTCGATGCTGAACTTCCACTGCTGCTGCCGCTGCGCGAGCCACTCTTTGAATTAGACTTTGCCATTTGATGTGAATTGATTGATGATCGTTCAAAACAGAAAATACTGGAAAGTGCCCGGGACTATGGGATACGCCTGCCGCTTCGATCCATCAAGGATGAGTAACGTAATTCCCTTCCGGGCACTTACCAGTATTCTTTCAGACCGCCGGATCAGCCCTGGCGGCCGGTATTACTACCTCCGGCATTGCCTTGGCGCTGATCATTCTGATCACGCCCGCGACCGGTATCACTGGAGCGGCTTCCACCGATGTTACCACCCTGAGTGCCACCTTGGGTACCACCCATGCCAGTATTGCCCCCCATGTTGCCTTGGCGACTTTCCTGGCCACCGCTCATTCCGCCACCGCGGGCGCTCTGATCTTCATTGCTTCCTGTGCTGCGGCCCAGGCCTTCGTCATCACCACCCGCACCGCGAGCGCTCGATCCTGGATCCTGACCACCCTGCGCACGTATGTTCCCGGTTTCGCGCTGATCATTTTCGCGTTCGTTGCGCTGATCTCTTTCGTTATTCCTGTTCGCCATGTTGAAGGATTATTTTGTTTCACCATGAACGGGCGATGAACATCTTTCTTCGCGTACCGAACATGATGACATCACCGCCACAGATCGCAGGCCTTACGCTGCGATCCTACCAGTACGCAATGGATGGATACCGATCGTAGAGAAGACACTACACGATCCGATCACTGATCGAGGTGCGCCAACCCCGAGCGGACAGAAGAAAATAGTCATGCCAACTGAGTTTCCCTTCATTCGCAATTACTTGGATGTTGAGGCTGATCCGTTCTGTTCATCTCCAAGGTCCGGTTGTTGCGTACAGAACCTTATGGATATCACAAATGCCAAACACAATTATGATTCGCTGGCAGCGTGTGTCAATGATCTTCAGAAGCGTGGATACGGAACGGATCTGGAGATCAATGAACGTGGCTTGCGTTCACGCGTACGAGAGACTCCTTTGGATCCTTCCAAATTCACGATCGATGAATTCTATCGTTTCGAAGGGACCAGCGATCCTGCCGACATGTCCATCGTCTATGCTATCGCCTCAGAAGGGTTGGGGATAAAAGGGATCATCGTAAATGCCTTCGGAACATATGCGAGCAGCGTGGTGGACAAGATGGTGAGCAGGCTTGACGTGCATGCGAACATTCCGGAAGGTGCTACACAACCAGTGAACTCTGAAAACAAGAAATAAAAAATGGCTACGCGAGATCAACAGGATATGGGATCGGACCCTACCAGGCGTGTAAAAAGTGGAGGGTTCGGCACCAAAGGCGATCCCTTGAGGACCGAGAGAGGTGGAGAGAATGGTGAAAAACGGGCATCGAACGCCGATCACGATCAAAAGATCGCTGAGAACAGGCGTAATATCCTTGAAACACCCCCACCGGCAGATGATGATGTTCTTGGCCAGACCGCTGATCGGCGGTCCAATGATCCAGATCGCGAGCGTGCCTCAGGAGATATTGTCAGCGGCCGCACTGAACACCGGGAGTTTCCCGGTACGCAGGCCGGGTATGATAAACGTTCGGAAAGTAACCGGCCACCACAGAACGATGATCTCGACCGGTTGGATCGTGGTCGCAATGACGATCTGAGCGACCTGGATGGGAAAGGAGAAGGCGCACCCTTAAAATGAACGATCATGGCACAAGGTGATAAGGATAGCTACACCAATAAGCAGAAGCGCAAGGCTGAACATATTGAAGAAGGCTATAAGCAGAAAGGCGTCACTAACAAGGAAGCAGAGCGCAGGGCATGGGCCACTGTGAACAAGCAGGATGGTGGCGGTAAGAAAAGTGGAAGCGGAAGAAACTCTTCCAAGTAAAACATGCGATCAAGAAAGGCCCTGGACGATCATCCAGGGCCTTTCTTGCTATTGGGGTCGTAGAGATCCGCTCCAAACTAGAAGCCTATGGGCTCTTGCGGATCTGGATCTGATGGATGCTGACGAGTCGTATCCGGCTCCTGCCCTGGCCGTCCCGGCCTTTCTTCTGGTGTTTCACGTGGTGTGCCAGGCACAGGGTCACGTTGTGGTGTAGGCATGTCCGGTCGTTGGATGGGATCGCCAGGTTGTTGTGGCGCAGCAGCGCCGTTCTTTTTCTGTTCCATGATGTTGACTTTGGGCAGTAGATAGCGAACCGGATGCCAGTAGAATAGTTCTTCCATCGCGCATTAGATCGGCCGGTCGGGTCCAATCAGATCGCCTCAAAATGTTTGCTGATCGGGCACTACGGTCCACGATCGGTCAGCTCGGGAACAATGGACCCATCGGAAGACCATACGGCACAGGACTTGAGATCCGGTAGTGGAACTCAAATAATAGAGATCATGGAAGGCACGAGCTATGAAAATAATCCTGTAAAGGGACGCACTCCGCGCGAAGGAGGCAATTGGTGGATGTTGGTGTTGGTGCTGGTGGTGGCCGCCGGAATTTTCTGGGCCTTGGGCCGTTCTGGCGATACCGACCGTGATGAAGGTCCGGTGAGCGCACCTGCAGATACGCGTATCGCTGAACCGGATCGCACAGATGTGGATCGCGATATCGATCTGGATCGGGATGAGGATGATGGAGTTGATCTGAAGCTCCGTGATGATGATGCTTCCATCCGTGCTCGAAATAATGGCGAGAACGACCTGGACGCAGAGATCCGCATTGAAGATGACAGAGATCGCAACGATGACCGTTGATCCACTGCAAGGAAAAAATGAAAAGGGGCGCCAAAGACGCCCCTTTTCATTTACAGATGATAACCATCAACAGAACTCTTCGTATGCCATCATCAGGTTGTCGGCGATCATCTCCGCAGACCTTCCCTCAATGTGGTGACGCTCCAGAAAATGCACAAGCTTACCGTCTTTGAAAAGCGCCATGCTTGGGCTGCTGGGTGGGTATGGCAGGAAATGCTTCCTGGCCTGCGCAGTGGCTTCGGTATCAACTCCTGCAAAAACGGTGACCAACCTATCGGGACGTTTATCTCCGCTCAATGACAGTTTCACTCCTGGCCTCGCGGCTCCTGCAGCACAACCACACACACTATTCACCACGCAGAGAACAGAACCGTTCTGCATAAGTGCCCGATCCACCGCATCCGGTGTACGTAACTCCTCAAAACCCGCCGAGACAAGATCTGTCTTCATGGGGGCGACCAACTCCGCTGGATACATCCTTTACTTTTTTCTTGCCGCGGCATTGAGGCCGCGTTGGTGCAAATTTACGCCTTCTTCCCTTCCGGAAAGCCCGTTCAGGATCGATCGTTCAGCTATCTTTGCGCTCCTGCTCCGGCAGCGTTCCTTGCACCCAGGTGGCGGAATCGGTAGACGCGCTGGTCTCAAACACCAGTGAAGCAATTCGTGCGGGTTCGAGTCCCGCCCTGGGTACTTCCACCTCCATCATCCCTCAACGATCCCCCGATCGTTCCATGCAAAAGAACGAGCTGATCTACGCTGACCCGGCCAAGCAATTGCGTTATGATCAGGCGTACATGCGCATGGCCATGGAATGGGCCCGGCTGAGCCATTGCACGCGCAAAAAGGTGGGTGCACTGCTGGTGAAGGATGGCATGATCATAAGCGATGGGTATAATGGAACCCCCACCGGTTTTCCGAACGACTGTGAAGACCAGGAGGGTGTCACGCTCTGGTACGTACTTCACGCCGAAGCGAACGCCATCATGAAAGTGGCTCGCAGTACAAACAATGCACAGGGAGCTACGTTATACTTGACACATTCTCCCTGTAAAGAATGCAGTAAATTGATCCTACAGGCCGGCATTCGTAGATTGGTATACCTGGACCCATACAAGGATCCTTCAGGGCTTCAATTGTTGGAGGGCGGAGGAGTGTTGATCACACGGCTTGAGAACCAGCGACCTACATGAACCAGCGCGGTACTATTTCTCCGTTCGTTCCACTGATGCTGTCACTGGCCATGGTGGCCGGCCTGTTCATAGGCCGTGACATGAGCGGAGGGGGAAATGTCCGAGATCCCCTCACGATCCTGCGTTTCCGTGAACCTTCGGCATCGGAAAAGATAGGCCAGGTGCTGGATCTCATCGATCGTAGTTATGTGGATACTGTTGAAAAGAACCGTTTGGTGGACGAGGTTCTACAGGACGTGCTTCAGAGACTCGATCCCCACAGCTACTATATCTCCGCAGCTGAGATCAGGGCAGCCCAGGAACCCTTGGAAGGAAGTTTCGAAGGCATCGGCGTGGAATTCTCTCTTCAACGGGATACCATCGTGGTGATCTCTCCGGTGGAAGGAGGACCCAGTGCAGCGGCAGGCATTCGGGCGGGCGATCGTATACTTTCCGCAGACAGTGTCATGCTTGCGGGAATGAACATCAGTAATGAGGATGTGATGCGGAATCTCCGCGGTCCACAGGGTTCAGAGGTAATGCTGAAGATCCTGCGTACCGGCAGGGAAAGACCCTTTGATGTGAAGATCACCCGTGGCCACATACCCATCCATAGCGTGGCGGTCTCCCTGCTCGGTGAAGATGGAACAGGCTATATAAAGGTGATCCGCTTCGCGAAGAATACGCATGAGGAATTCATGCAGGCCGCGCGTGCCTTGAAGGATCAGGGAATGAAGAAGCTTGTGCTGGACCTTCGCGGCAATGGTGGTGGCTACCTTACCTCAGCGATCGAAATGGCGGACGAGTTCCTGGAGAACGGCCGGGTGATCGTTTTCACCAAAGGCCGCCATTCACCCCGCCGCGATGTGACCGCTACTTCCAACGGTGAATTGCATGACATTCCATTGGCCGTATTGATCGATGAAGGAAGTGCAAGCGCAAGCGAGATCATTGCGGGCGCTGTGCAGGACAATGATCGAGGCATCATCGTAGGCCGGCGTTCGTTCGGCAAAGGCTTGGTGCAGGAACATGTGCCGCTACCGGATGAAAGTGCCGTTAGGCTTACCACCGCTCGATATTACACCCCCAGTGGCCGTTCCATACAAAGACCCTATGGTGAGGGGATCGATTATCTGCAGGACTTCGACAGCCGTTATGAGCACGGTGAAATGGTTTCGATCGATAGCATCCGGTTGGATACCACCCAACGATTCACAACCTTGAAAGGGCGCACGGTCTATGGTGGTGGTGGGATCATGCCGGACATCTTCGTTGGAGCCGATACCACTGAGGCTTCCGAATATTTGAGCGAGATCTTCTTTAGCGGCACCCTGAACCAATTCGCCTTTGACGTGGCCGATCGTGAAAGGAGCAGATTGATGAACGGATATGGCACCTCCAGTGAATTCGCTCGCAGGTGGTCCGTGAGCAACGAATTGATGAACGATCTTCAGGCGTTCGCCGAGAAGGCCGGCATCAGGGATCGTCCTGAACAGAGAGAACGTTCACATGATCAACTTTCGCAAAGGCTGAAAGCCAATATTGCCAGGAACATCTGGGGGAATACAGGTTATTACGAGATCATGCTCTCCAGTGACGACATCTACGGGCGCGCACGTGAAGCGTTGAACAACGCCGATCCGACCACGATGAGCAGCAAATGAAGAGGGGCCTTTCGGCCCCTCTTCTACTAAGGTCATGACAAAGATCACTGCTGCTCAGGGGCGGTCGTGGTCTCAGTGGTGGTTGTGCTTTCAGTGGTGGTAGCCTCTCCTTCGATCACGGCACCTTCGGTAGCCTCAGGAACCACTTCAACCTCTACTTCTGGTGCAGCGGTCGTGGTCTCGGTGGTAGTGGTGGTGGTCTCCGTTTGGGATTCCATGTTCTCAGCATTGTCACTGCTGCAGGCTACGAAAAACGCGGCCATCGTTGCGAGGAGGGCGAACTTCTTGATCATAAGGGTTTTGGTTGTTGGATGAAAGTCGGCCGCAAATGTATACGGTTCGCTTCGATCAAGTCAAACCATCCTCCTGCCATGAAGATTATCTTTGCACCGATCCTTGTTGAACATCACAAAACCTTGATAAACATGCCTTTCACCTTACCTGACCTACCCTATGCTCCTGATGCTCTCGAACCCCACATCGATCGGCAGACCATGGAGATACACCATGGAAAACATCACAACGCCTATGTTACCAATCTCAACAAGGCATTGGAAGGAAGACCGGAAGCCGACTCTTCGATCGAAGACCTCATGAAAGGTATGGACATGAACAATGCTGCCGTACGCAACAATGGTGGCGGCCATTATAACCACAGCCTTTTCTGGAAGATCCTTGCACCGAATGCAGGTGGTCAACCTTCAGGCGATCTTGCTTCGGCCATCGATCGTGAGTTCGGCTCTTTCGACGGGTTCAAGGAGAAGTTCGAACAGGCAGCGACCACGCGTTTCGGAAGTGGATGGGCATGGTTATGTGTGCAAGGGGGCGGCAAACTTGAGATCTGCAGTACACCCAACCAGGATAACCCACTAATGCCCAACACTGGCTGTGGCGGCACGCCGATCCTCGGCCTCGATGTGTGGGAACATGCCTATTATCTGAAATACCAGAACCGCAGGCCCGATTATATCAAGGCCTTCTGGAACGTGGTGAACTGGAACGAAGTCTCCCGCCGCTATACGGAAGGAAAATGATCCTTTCATATTCTTAGGAAAAGGGCGCTCCATCGGCGCCCTTTTACTTTTGGACCATGCCTCGATGGATCAGTGCCCTGCTGGTGGTGATGTGGACCATTCAGGCTTCCGCGTCCGGCCCATTCGATCGGAGACCGGTCCAGATCCCTGAGGAAGGCATGGAGCGAAGTGAAGATCGAAGAACTGTGAGCGCAGCGCTCGCCGTTCTGCTCGGCCCTTTCGGTGCCCACCGGCTTTATTTCGGTACGAATGCGAAAGTGGCAGTGATCTACGGTCTCACTTTCGGCGGCTTTGGAGTACTACCCCTGCTCGATCTTGGACATATTCTTTTCACCAGGGATCTGGATCGCTACAAGAACAACGAGCGCGTGTTCATGTGGAGCGAAGCTCCTACTCCACCGTAACGCTCTTGGCCAGATTCCTTGGTTGATCAACGTTGCAGCCGCGCATCACAGCAATGTGATAACTGATCAACTGGAGCGGGACCACGCTCAACAACGGCACAAGTGCATCGGTGGTGTCAGGTATCTCGATCACGTGATCGGCAAGTCCTTTCACCACCGTATCACCTTCGGTCACAATGGCGATGATCTTTCCCTGCCGGGCCTTCACTTCCTGGATGTTGCTCACCACCTTCTCATAGCTGGAGCCTTTCGTAGCGATGACGAAGACCGGCATGTTCTCATCGATCAATGCGATGGGACCATGTTTCATTTCCGCCGCTGGATATCCTTCCGCGTGTATGTAGCTGATCTCCTTCAATTTCAACGCACCTTCCAGAGCGACAGGGAAACTGTATCCACGACCCAGGTACAAGGCATTGGTGGCGTCCTTATAGATGTCTGCGATGTATTTGATCTGTGACTCGCTCGCAAGCACCTTCTGCACCTTATCCGGTATGCTGTCCAGCTCATTGAGCAGTTGATAGAACCTGCTTCCGGGAATGGTACCCCGCTTATGGCCGATCATAAGCGCCATCAGCGTAAGAACGGTGACCTGTGAGGTGAATGCCTTCGTACTGGCCACACCGATCTCAGGCCCCGCGTGCGTATATGAACCGGCATGGGTAACGCGCGGAATGCTGCTCCCTACAACGTTGCAGATGCCGATGATGGTGGCACCACGACTCTTGGCAAGTTCGATCGCGGCGAGTGTATCTGCTGTTTCGCCACTCTGGCTGATCGCGATGACGATGTCCTGTTCGCCCACGATCGGGTTGCGATAGCGGAACTCACTGGCATATTCCACTTCCACAGGTATACGGGCGAACTCCTCGAACAGGTATTCACCCACCATTCCTGCGTGCCAGCTGGTGCCGCAACCGACGATAAGGATCCGCTTTGCGTTCACGAACTTCCGTTCGTAATCCTTTACGCCTCCCAGCACCACCTCGCCTTTGGATAGGTCGATCCGCCCGCGCATACTGTCACGAATACTGCGGGGTTGTTCGTGGATCTCTTTGAGCATGAAATGCTCGTAGCCACCCTTCTCCAAGGCCTCGAGATGCATCTCCAGTTCCTGGATGAAGGGCGTCTTCTCCTGGTTCTTGATATTGCGGATCTTCAGTCCCTTATTGCGATCGATGACGGCGATCTCACCATCCTCCAGATACACCACGTTCTTGGTGTGCTCAACGATGGGCGTGGCATCACTGGCCACGAAGAATTCACCTTCATCACCAATGCCTATGACCAGTGGAGAACTTTTCCGCGCGGCCACCATCACATCGGGATCTTTTCGATCGATGACCACGATAGCGTATGCACCCACAACGCTATCCAACGCAAGTCTCACGGCCTCCGGAAGATCGGATCCTTCAGCCTGCTGTATATCGTCTATGAGATGGACAAGTACCTCCGTGTCGGTATCGCTGCGGAAGATGTGGCCGCGATGTTTCAACTCCTCCTTGATGGCCGCGTAGTTCTCAATGATGCCGTTATGGATCAGTGCCAGATCACCGGTCATTCCTTGATGAGGATGGGCATTGATGTCGTTCGGCGGCCCGTGCGTGGCCCATCGCGTATGCCCGATGCCAACCGTTCCCTTCAACACAGTGCCATCCACATGCTCTTCCAGATCACTGACCTTGCCTTTGCATTTGAAGATGCTGAGGTCCCCATCATTGAGCAATGCCACACCGGCACTGTCATAGCCCCGGTATTCCAAACGCCGCAACCCATTGATGAGGATCGGGTAGGCATCCTTGGTGCCCATGTATCCAACTATCCCGCACATGATAGATCAGTATGTGGTAAAAGTAAGGAGCAGCCTTGTTCGGGCTCCTTCAGCCGCAGGGCCGGCCAATACCGCACGGTTCGCAGTGACGCCGTTCGATGATGCCACCATTTCAAAACCGTTGTTCGGAATGCTGCCATTCAATACCGCCTGTATGTAACGAGTGATGTTGAAATGATATTCCTTTTCGGTGGACAGATAATTTCCATCTATGGTACCCACACCACCCAACTGATCGGGCAGGAACGAATCAGCACCGGTCTCGTCTTCCCTGAATAAGAAGATAAGGGCTGGCGGAGGCAGGAGTTCATCCACTTCGCCTTTGATCGGAACGATCAATTCGGCCTTTGCCAGAGCCTTTCCAGGTGTAGCGAATTCCAGAAGCTCTGGCATACGCACAGCGATGCGCGATCCGCCCAAAGCTTGCAGGTAGATAGTGCCGGCCACCGTGGTCGTATCAGCCAGCGCACCCTCCAGACCAGGTACGGTCGCCAGCGAGCGATCGAATTCTGCGACCGTGTACCGCACGCTGTTCTCGTTGATCAGGAAGTCATAGGTCTTCGGAAGCAGATCGGCATCATGGTAATACAATGTCACTTTGGAGCCGGCATTCAGAAGATCGAAATACAGGATCCCTTCTTCCAGCGGAGCTTGTGCCCCATTAGCCGCTTTCACGTAGACGCCTTTGAAGAACTGCAGGAACGAATTGTTATCCACCAGGCCTGACTGCCCGAATTCTTGAAGGAACCTATCGGCGAGTGAGGAACTAAGCTTGATCCTTAATTGAGGGGCTAGTGAATCACCTCCGATGTGAACATTGGATACGGGATCGGGAGTGATCAACACGGAACCACCCTCTACCAGGCTTTCCGGAAGTATCGCGGGCACATCATCGGTGCGATAAACGCTATCTACGGTCAACAGATCGGAGAGTTCATATACTTCGAATCGTTGGTCGCCAAGGCCGCCAAAATGAGTGGCATTCTGATCATAGACCAGGGACAACACGAGACTATCTGCCACCAGGTCTTCATTGTTCTGGCCTGCACCCACATTGGCGCTGCTAAGGCGTAATTGCGCGACCAACCCGGCCTTCACGAGACCAAATTCGGGATCCAGGTACGACCCCAACAGATTCCGGGTAAGTCCACTGGTACGAATAGCGCTATCCTGGAACGTATAGGCATGCAGAACTGTCTCTTCGCCAGATACTCCTAAAGGATCGCCAGGTAATAATCCCAACCCCAGGTCCTCTTCAGGCTTTCGGCATCCTGCCAGCAGGGCGATACCCAGAATGCAGAACACGGCCCACTGGGTGGGCCGTGCCAGATGCATGAATGTTGAAGTTCTCAAGTTCTTCTTATACCAGGGCCTCTTCAAGAACGCTGTGATAGAATTCAGCGTGCGCCTTCACGTTCTCACCGATCGGCGTGTAGCCCAGCGTTGGTTTTTCCACCGCTTTAATGGCACTCTCCAAACCCTTGCTCAGTTTGGCACTTCCGCGAACAACACCATCGCTGAGGCTCATGGCGAACTTGTTCAACTCATCGGTGTTGGTCTTCGCCAGACCTTTCAAGACCTCGGGTTCGAAGCCTTCCATGGCCAGTTTCTTCGGCAAAGCCTTGTCCAGGTTCTCACACTTCTGGTCGTAAACGGTATAGACCAGCTTTGAATTCTCGAAGTGCGGATCATCATTGTAATGATGACGCACGTACATTGGAATGAACGCGGTCATCCAGCCGTGGCAGTGGATGATATCGGGCACCCATCCAAGCTTGCGAACGGTCTCCAACACTCCCCTGCCGAAGAACAGTGCACGCTCATCGTTATCAGGAAAATATGCTCCATCCGCATCGTGAGTATCCGCCTTGCGCTTGAAATACTCCTCATTGTCGATGAAATAGACCTGCATGCGAGCACTTGGCACACTGGCCACCTTGATCAAAAGGGCATGATCGGTATCATTGATGATGAGGTTCATACCGCTGAGGCGGATCACCTCATGCAGTTGATGTCGGCGTTCATTGATGCAACCGAATTTCGGCATGAACACCCTGATCTCGTTACCGCACTCCATGATGCCTTGCGGCAACTGTCGCGCGACCTTCGCCATTTCCTCAGGACCATCCATGAAAGGGTGGATCGATTGGGAAATAGTGAGGACCTTCGCGTTCTTCAAGCTCATATGTTCTGGGGAAATCGAGTACAAAAGTACGGCATTTTTGCCGGAACTTCAACTCCAGCCATTAGCTTCGGCCCCCTTTCGCCCTATCTCAAAAGCCACGCCGATCGTGGAATCCATCACTGATCCCAAGGCGATCGCGCAATGGTCAGCAACCTGCAGGCGCAATAATAATAGCATCGGGCTGGTCCCTACCATGGGGGCATTGCATGCAGGCCACCTGGCACTGATAAAACGCGCCAAGGAGTTGACGGACAGGGTAATATGCAGCATTTTCGTCAACCCGCTGCAGTTCAACGATCGCCGAGACCTTGAACATTATCCAAGACGACTTGAGGAGGACATCCGTTTGCTGCAGGAAGATGGTTGCGATGCGCTGTTCATTCCGGTAGCCGATACACTCTTTGATCGGTTCAAACCGATCGATCATGATCTGGGCGGTCTGGACAGGAGTTGGGAAGGCGCATCACGACCAGGTCATTTTCAAGGAGTTGTAAATGTGGTGGAACGCCTCTTTTTCTACACCAGACCTGATATGGCCTTCTTTGGGGAAAAGGACAGGCAGCAACTCACCATCCTTCAGTATGTGACGGAAGCACAACGCTGGCCGGTACGCATCGTTCCATGCCCTACGCACAGAGAAATGAATGGATTGGCGATGAGCTCCAGGAACTTGCGTTTATCAGCTACAGAACGGGAACAGGCCGGGGTACTCTACCGATCTCTGCGCCTTGCCGAGCAACTGGCTCGATCGGTCCCATTAAATACACTGGAAAGTAAAGTAAAGGAACTCGTGGAGGCAGAACCTGGCGTGGAACTGGATCATTTCGGTCTGGCGGATCCCGCCACACTAAGGCCCATCGACGATCTGACAGGTATCCATTCCGCCATCGCGTTCATTGCGGCCCGGGTTGGACCCGTAAGACTGATCGATAACGTGGTTTTGAATTTCAAACCCGTCCATCAACAGGATGCTTCGTAATTTTGCGGCCCTTTTCGGCACCAGCCGTTCTACAGCCTGAATGACCATTGAAGTGCTCCGTGCGAAACTGCACCGGGTCAGCATCACCGAGGCCAACCTCGATTACATCGGCAGCATCACGATCGATGAAGATCTCATTGATGCTGTCGGTTTCGTGGAAGGTGAAAAAGTACAGGTGCTCAACGTGAACAACGGAGAGAGGCTGGAGACCTATGTGATAAAAGGTGAACGCGGATCGCGTAGCATCTGCTTGAACGGCCCTGCGGCACACAAGGCACGCGTAGGTGATATCGTGATCGTGGTGGCCTATGCGCGCATGAAGTTGGAAGAAGCCCGCAAGTTCCGCCCCACGATCGTCTTTCCTGACGAGAAGACCAATCGATTGAAGGCCTGATCCATGAAAAAAGGCCTGATCGCAGGGCTGAAGGTGTTGGTCCCTTTGGCCTTAGGCATCGGCCTGGTCGTGTATTTCTACGATAAGCTTTCCGAAAAGCAACGCGCAGATCTGTTCACGGCTTTCCGCAGTGCGGATCCGATCTGGTTAGTGCTGAGCGTATTCTTCGGTTGGTGCAGCCATTTGAGCCGTGCCTGGCGCTGGCGCTATCTGATCGGCCACCTTGGCTATCGATCCAGTTTTTGGAATGCATACCATGCTGTGATGTCCGGCTATTTCATGAACATGGTGCTACCGCGAGCGGGTGAGGCCTCACGAGCCGTCATGCTCTATCGCGCGGAAGGTGTTCCGTTCGAAAAAGGCTTCGGGACGATCTTGGCGGAGCGCGCGGTGGATATGATCATTCTTCTCTCGATCGCTGCCATTACACTCGCACTTCAACTCGAACGGTTGGAACTTTTTAAGGAACGGATTGATAATTTCCGGTTTCAGGACCAAATAGATCGTTTCAACGGAAATGTCGAGGAGTCAAATAGTTGGGGAATCATCATCACTTCGATCGTCATCTTACTTGTTTTAATCGGACTTTGGTTCATCATCACCAGGCCCGCGATACGGCTCAAGCTTCGATCCGCAGCCCGCGGCTTTCTCGATGGTCTTCGATCGGTGATCCGTACAGAACAGAAAGGCTTGTTCATTCTGCATACGGTCTTGATCTGGGGTCTGTACGTGACCATGTTCTGGGTGGGCTTCTTTGCTCTTCCATCTACGGCGGCGGTACCTTTCTCAGGAGTGATGGCCGGCTTCATCGCCGGATCGGTCGGCATCGTACTCGTCCAGGGCGGCATCGGTGCCTACCCGGCTTTCGTAGCATTGATCGTGAGCGTTTACATGGGCGCTCCGGAAGGAGGAGGTATCATTCATCCTGATGCGCTGGCCATGGGCTGGCTTCTCTGGGCGGCCCAAACACTGATGATCATCGTGCTTGGTGGCATATCGCTACTTTTGATCTCCCGAAAGAAGACGCCCGCCATCGCATGAACACGGAACTTTCAGTACCTGCTGTGGATAAGCGCATCATGGACCTGGTGAACGTTCAGCGCATGGCGAACATCTGGCGCATGAAAGGCGATCGCATCGTCTTCACCAATGGATGTTTCGATATCCTGCATCGTGGCCACGTGGAATATCTCGAAGAAGCTGCTTCGCTGGGCGATCGCCTTGTGGTCGGCTTGAACAGTGACGAAAGTGTGCGCCGCCAGGGAAAGGGACCAGACCGGCCTTTGAACGATCAGGACAGTCGTGCGAAGGTGCTCAGTGCATTACGCCATGTGGATGCGGTCGTCATCTTCGAACAGGACACCCCGATCGAACTCATTCAGGCACTTGGACCCGATGTGCTTGTAAAAGGCGGTGATTGGAGCGAAGAACGCATCGTGGGCGCCGAATATGTTCGCTCATATGGCGGTGATGTTCGATCGTTGAAGCTCGTGGAAGGATTCTCCACTACCGCGCTGATCGAGAAGGTGCGCCATGGCGGCTAAGGTCCGCTCCCGTTACGTCTGCCAGAATTGCGGTGCCAGCCATACCCAATGGCTGGGCCAGTGCACCCAGTGCAAGGAGTGGAACACCCTCGTGGAAGAGGTGATCGATCGCTCACAAGAGAAGCGTGGCATGAGCACAAGCGTACGTGAACGTGATCACCGTCCTGTCCCGATCGACCAGATACCCGCCCAGGACGGTCCGCGCGTCCAATTGAACGATCGCGAATTGTTGCGTGTACTTGGTGGCGGTATTGTTCCTGGAAGCATCATTCTGCTCGGTGGTGAGCCGGGGATCGGAAAGAGCACTTTGCTCCTGCAGACCGCATTGAGGAACCCACATTTGCGTACACTCTATGTGAGCGGAGAAGAGAGCGAGCATCAGGTGCGAATGAGGGCTGAACGCCTTCAAGGTGGACAGCTGAGTGATGCATGTTTCGTTCTTACGGAGACCAATACGCAGAGCATCTTCAAGCATATCGAAACACTGCAACCCTCATTGGTAGTGATCGATTCGGTGCAGACACTTCATACGGCGGTGCTCGATGCAAGCCCCGGAAGTGTTGGCCAGGTGCGTGAATGCACTAGTGAATTGATGCGCTTTGCGAAAACGACATCGATCCCGATCGTTCTGATCGGTCATATCACGAAGGATGGATCCATTGCAGGCCCGAAGGTGCTGGAGCACATGGTGGATTGTGTGTTACAGTTCGAAGGCGATCGCGATCATGCATACCGTTTATTACGGCCACTGAAGAACCGTTTCGGCAGCACCAATGAACTGGGCATCTATGAAATGCAGGGCAGCGGCTTGGCGGAAGTCGAAGATCCAAGCCAGATACTTCTAGGGCAACGCGATGATCGGCCTAGCGGTGTAGTGGTCGCCGCTACCATGGAAGGAATGCGGCCGCTTCTGATCGAAGTACAAGCGTTGGTGAGCAGTGCAGTATATGGCACCCCACAACGTAGTTCCACAGGATTCGATCTGCGCAAGCTCAACATGCTGCTCGCGGTAATGGAAAAACGATGCGGCTTCCGTCTTGGGCAAAAGGATGTGTTCCTGAATCTAGCGGGTGGGTTTCGCGTGGAAGAACCAGCCATCGATCTGGCTGTTGTGTGCGCAGTGCTAAGTTCCAATGCGGATATAGCCGTACCGATCGATAGTTGCTTCGCTGGTGAGGTCGGGTTGACCGGTGAGATACGTCCTGTACCACGCACAGATCAACGCATCGCAGAGGCTAAAAAGCTCGGCTTCACGCGCATTTTCGTACCGCGAGGCACGAAAGGTCTGCCGCCATCGCAAGGGATCGAAGTGGTGCAGGTGGGCCGGGTGGAGGAAGTCCTTCAACATCTCTTCGGCTGAAAAGAAAAAGGCCGCGATCGGATCGCGGCCTTTTCTTCACTGAAGGTTCTCGTTATTGGAGCACCAGGCGTCCCATCATCACACGATCATTGATGATCACGCGATACATGTAGACTCCTTTGGCACGGGACGATGCATCCCAGGTGATCTTCTTCTCTTCACCCACTGTCACCACGCCATTGAAGAGCTGTTCGATCTCCAAGCCATCTGCAGAGAGGATGTCGACGGTCATCTTTCCGCTCTCGCGAATCTCCGCGATCGAGATCGTGGTCATGTTGATGAACGGGTTCGGATAGGCAGTGGTGTTCGCGGAAACAAGCTCAGGTTTCTCTCTGCTCTCGGTCGCCACAGGAGTACCTGGCATGGTGGCGGGCTCCTCCACTACCGGGCACATCAGATAACCACTTGCCATTACGCCATTGGCATAACCCACGTTGATCTGTGCAAGCGCGTTCCGCAACTGGATACGGTTGTGTACCGAGAAGCAGCCACCGATCTTCTTGTCAGCTTCTTCGATCAACTCGGCCACGGTCATTCCTTCGAATGTTCCGCTCGCGATCACCGCATCCTTCAGCAGCATGTCGGATGAACTGAATGCGCTGTCCACCTCATCGAAACGAACTGCGAGTTTCAGTGCTACCAATTCACCTGCGAGCGTATTGTCATACCCCTGACCCGGATCGATCATGTTACCAAAAGGCAGTCGCTGGGACGGGCCGTTCGATGGCAGGAAGTCGGCCACGGCTTCAGCGCTGGTAAGCACCATGGTACGGAAACCGCAACCGATCGTAAGATCATCTGGGAACGCATTGTCGAATTGCGCAAGGATCGGCTGGGCCTCCCATGAGTTCTGTGTATGTGTGCGAAGTCCGACACAAGGTGCGCCATCGAAAGGAGGATCGATCTCTACAGTGCATGATGAATTGCAGCCATTTTGATCGGTGACCACAACTGTGTTCACACCGGAAAGATCGGCCTCTACGACAGTTGAATCCAAAGTTGGATCGCTGTTCCAGACGAAGGTATAGTTGCCATCACCGCTCACGGTAACCCCGACGGTACCTGTGGTGGAATCCGAGAAGCAACTGATCTCAGGTGCAGAGTAGGCCTCCACGTCCACGATCTCGGAGACGGCGACACATCCGCCGTTCTGAACAGCTACTGCATAGGAACCTTCAGCATCGGCGATCAAGGAATTGCTGTTCGCATTGGTAAGGGGGATCCCATTGAAGGTCCACTGATAGGTATAGTGAGGATCGCTGTCGGTGGTAAGGCTGATGGAACCACCATCACAGAAACCTGTAGCACCTTCCAGAACGATCTCCGGCTGGGGCATCGAACCAACGTTCACGTTCATCGCCGTGGAAGTAGCAGAACAACTTCCATTGCTGATCGTCACGTTGTAGGAACCTTCTTCCGAAGCGGAGAAAGTAGATGAGTTGGCACCGGCGATCGATGATCCATTGAAACTCCAGGTATATGAAAGACCATTACCTGTGGTGGCCTGCAATAGTACCTCTTGACCCTCACAGAGATCGGTGGGACCTTGGGGCGTGATCGTGGCAACAGGACCGTTACTCACATTGATCGCTTGAGGCGCTGATGTATTAGAGCAACTGCCGTTGGAGATCTGTACCGTGTAGTTACCACTTACAGTAGCGTTCATGGTATTGGATGTCGCTCCCTGGATCACGTTCCCATCACGACGCCAAACGTAGCTGAGACCCGATCCAGATGGTGCGGTGAGGACCACACTGCCACCTGAGCAGAAATTGGTGCTTCCGGATGCAACTATGGTCGCTGTTGGAAGGGGCTGAATGCTCACTGTGATGCCCGAAGAAGTGGTCTGGCATCCATTACTGGTAACGCGAACGGTGTAAACACCATTGCTTGAAGCCACATAACTACTGGCGGTCGCTCCAGATATCGTGACCCCATCCTTACGCCAGTTATAGGTTAGGCCGCTACCTGTATTGGCATTCAATTGAACACTTCCGCCTGCGCAGAAGGTCGTGGCACCTGCAGCAGTGATCGATGCTGTTGGAGCAGTGGTCGTATTCACCGTGATACCCGATGAGGTATTGTAGCAGCTTCCGCTGTATACGCGCACTGTGTAGGTACCTGCTTCGGTCGCAGTGTAGTTGTTCGAGGTTGCACCGCTGATCGATACTCCATCCTTTCTCCACTGATAGGTAAGTCCACTGCCGGTGTTGGCATTGAGTTGAACACTTCCGCCTGCGCAGAAAGTGGTTCCACCTGCAGCAGTGATCGATGCTGATGGAGCAGTGGGCGTATTCACCGTGATACCCGATGAGGTATTGTAGCAGCTGCCGCTGTATACACGCACCGTGTAGGTGCCCGCTTCGGTCGCTGTGTAATTATTCGATGTTGCACCGCTGATCGATACACCATCCTTTCTCCACTGGTAGGTAAGACCGCTGCCGGTGTTGGCATTGAGTTGAACACTTCCGCCTGCGCAGAAAGTGGTTCCACCTGCAGCAGTGATCGATGCTGCTGGAGCAGTGGTGGTGCTCACCGTGATACCGGCGGACGTGGCCTGGCAGCTTCCGCTGTAGACACGCACCGTGTAGGTACCGCTTTCAGTAGCGGTGTAGTTGTTCGATGTTGCACCGCTGATCGATACCCCATCTTTTCTCCACTGATAGGTAAGTCCACTACCGGTGTTGGCATTCAATTGTACACTTCCACCCACGCAGAACGTAGTAGCACCGGCGGGAGTGATGGATGCTGAAACATTCGCTGGTGTGCCTGCACACTGACAGTTGCTGTTCCAGGTATCGTTGATCGTGCACGGATCATTGTCGTTGCAAGGCGTACCAGGCATTGCAGGCCCGTTGGAGACGCCCTGGCAATCCGGAGTGGAGGTGGATGTACCAGCAGCGGTCGCGATCGAACCCAAGGACAAGTTGTAGTAGCTACCACTGTTGTTCACAGTAAGTTTTACGGCACGCACCATGTACTGCTTGCCCGCTTCGAACGGAATGGATCCGTTGGAATAGGAAGTACCGCTCACGGGATTGCTCGTAAGGCGGGTGATGGCTCCAGTGCTACTGAAACGATAGATATGATAGCCGGCCAGACCGCTTTCCGGTGAAGCGCTCCAGGCGAAGGCGGCCGTTCCTCCATTGTTGGTGACAGACAGGTTCGTGGGAGGAGCGATCATCTGCATGCGCAGCGAAGGATCGCCCATCAGTCCAAGGTGAACTTTCCCTATGGAACCCTGCCAGCCTTCAGTGATCGGGGTATACAGGCTGCTGTTGTTCATGGTGAGCATGACACTGTAGCCGATATTCTCACCCTGACCCATATGATGGAAATACCAGGCCGGAATGCCGGACCAGACGCTTGTCAATGCATCACCCTTTGCGATCGGCGCGCGCAGGAAGTTGTTCTTATTATCCCAGTCGCCGAAATAGCTTCCGCAGGACATATTGAAAACACCACCCATGCTGCTGTTGGAAGCATAGTTCTGTGTGGTACCTACGTTGTTGGCACCATTGAAGGTGATCTGCCCGCTCTCATAAAGCTGCGATCCCCCACCGCTGGAATAGGTCCACAGATAACTCTCGCCATTCACCAGACTCTGGAACTGGGTTCCGTTCTGGTTCGCATTGGTGATGTTGGATGCGCCGACCAATGGTCCCATGTTCCTCCAACCCGATCCTGCGAGAGGATTAGCGACCCACTGAAGATTGTCGAACATCAGCGCACGGTTCTGTGGGCTCCATCCTTTGATCTTGAAACTGTGCGCACGGTTGAGATAGTTGCGGAGGAGTTGTCCTTCGCTTGATGAGAACGCGGTCATGTCATACATGTCCACACGGCCTACCTGCAATTCCAGATCGGAAGGAAAAGAACTCTGATCGAACTTGCCATCACCCGGAATATTCCTGTTGGCTGAGCGCTGGGCACCGTTGTTGTTCACAGAATTGTCGGTCCAGCTGCCAGTGAGTTCTCCGTAGTAGCCATCGCAAGGCCACGCACCCACGTGCTCGGAGTGCCCGTCAGGCGCCTGGTTCCCCGAATAGGGAACAGGAACGTGCCCGATCAAGTACAACGCCTTCACATTTTGAGGATCGCTGTTGTAATGACCTTGGATGATGCTCTTGATGCTGCTGGCACTGGCAGTGCGACTTACATCGGAACGCAATACCGCCCAACCATCGGCCTTTAGATCATTCTCAAGCTGGTTGAGCTCGTTCACCATGTTCGGTGCGAGCGTATTATCCACCAGCAGGATCATCTTTCCGCGATAATCCACGGGTTGCACTTCGATACCGCTGGCGATGTAACCTGTACCGGTAACACCATTGGACACGCGCACCACCTTGTATTCATAGGCGGTGCCTATAGATACTCCGTAGTCCTGATAGGAAGTGGACGATGACGATGGGTTCGCGATCGAACTACCCCATGAACTCGATGTCTTCAGTTTACGGTAGATCGAAATTGAACTGGTATTGCTCACAGAAGTCCAGTTCAACGTAATGGAGGGAGGGTTGCTTTGTACGGTTGCGCTGAGCAGTACTGCAGCCCGTTGGGAGGAGGTCTGTGCCAGAAGCTGGAAAGAGCTTACGAGACAGGCGAGAATTAGGAAGGTCCGATTCATCATGCGGTTTGGAGCATTGCTGTATGTACACACCCTTCCAGCGTGATCGCTTTGGGATCTGTTCATGACAGGCAATTGTCTGGTTCTTCTTGCGGCTTTGCTCCAGATCGGCATGACCCTCTCTGAAGCGTCCGCGAAATTATCCGCGGGGCGCATGTACCTCATGCTCGCTTTCCTTAGACAGACAAGGGATGTAGTCCTTCCAACGGGGTGAGCCTCCCCTTCGCGGAGCGGTCATGTTCTTTCATCCGGAGACTCAGGCCATTCGTCGGAATTGAGGAGATTTCGACCAATCGGCAGATGATGGGTCCGAGTGAATGGTCCGCTTGCAGCGCGGAGTGTAGAGGCTCTTCCCCAAGTCAAGCTTCACGACTGATCAGCCGGAAACCTTTGCCATGAACGTTGATGATCTCCACCTGGGGATCTTCACGGAGATACTTGCGCAATTTGGCGATGTATACATCCATGCTTCGTCCGCTGAAATAGCTGTCGTTGCCCCATACTTCCTGCAGGGCGATGGATCGCTCAAGGATCTCATTCTTTTTGGAGCACAGCAAGCGCAAGAGCTCCGATTCTTTAGTGGTAAGACGCCTTTCAGTGGATGGTGTACGAAGGATCTGCCGGCGCGGATCGAACACGGAACTTCCTATTTCATAACTGTCGGGTTCTTCAGCTTTGGGTCTCACACCCTGGGTCCGTCGCAGAACGGCATTTACACGAAGCAACAGTTCCTCCATGCTGAACGGCTTGGTGAGATAATCGTCCGCGCCGGCCTCAAATCCTTTGATCGTATCCTGCTTCATGCTTTTGGCAGTAAGGAATATGATCGGTACGTGCGGATCTTTCTGGCGGATCTCCCGTGCCAGCGTAAAGCCGTCCTTCAATGGCATCATCACATCAAGAATAAGCAGATCGAACTTCGAGCCCTCATAAGCCCTCATGCCCTGCTGGCCGTCGGTACGCCACTCTACCTCGTAGCCCTTCGCTTTCAGATACCCACTGAGCAGATCGCCCAGATTGGGATCATCTTCCACCAGCAGCAGTCTGTTGCTCTCTGACATGTTCAAAAGGGATGAAGATGTGGAACGTACTTCCGCGCCCCGGCTCGCTCTCCACCTGGATACTGCCGCCGTGGCGCTCCACCACGGTGCGCGCATAGCTCAGGCCAAGACCGAAACCTTTGGCGTTATGCAGATCACCGGTGGGCACGCGGTAAAGTTTATCGAAGATCTTGTTCTGTTCCGATCGGGGAATACCGATGCCATTGTCGCTCACGGAGATCCGAATCCCCTCATCATTGCTCCGGGTGCGTATTGTGATCTTGGGTTCCTGATCGGTATACTTCACCGCATTATCCACCAGATTGTAAAGAACATTCGTAAGGTGGATGCGATCTCCTGTAAGGTGATGGATCTCCGCCCCAAGGTCCAGATCCATTCTTCCGTTGCGCCGTACCACCTGCATAGAACTGGTGCGTACCACATCCTGAATGACACCATGTACATCCAGATCAACGCGTTTCAGGAGCATCTTTCCACTGTCAAGAACGGCGCTTTGCAACACGTTCTCTACAAGTGAACCGAGCCGTTTGTTCTCATCGCGGATCATGTTCACGTACTTGCGTGCCTGCTGCTCGTCCTTCGGTACGGAGGGGTCGGTGATCGCTTCACACGCCAGTGATATGGTGCTGATCGGCGTCTTCAGTTCATGCGTAAGGTTGTTCACCAGATCGTTCCTGATGTCATTGATCCGTTTCTGCCGGAAAATGGTACGCATGGTCTGGAAGAACGCGAGCATGATGATAAGGACGAACGCCGCTGAAATGATGATCATCGGCAACATGCTGCGGATCAACATGGCATGTTGCCCGGGAATAAGCACATGCAGATGGAATTCCGGACCCACGATATCATACCTGAAAAGCCTTTCACGGTAGGTCGATGCCAGCAGATCCTGCCGTTGATCGGCGTATTCCACCGGAAGCAATATGGTCTCGCCTTCGGCTGTGAATACACCATAGGAATATTCCGGTGGGAGCGCATGTGCCTGGAATTCCTCTTTGATCAATCGAGCAAGCACCGCAGGATCCACTCTTTCCTTTATATCATGCTCCCAGCGGGATGAGAGGATGCTGCGTACCATTTCCGCTACAAGCTCTTCATGTTCCCTGCGCTCAAGAGGCCATGGATGTTCAACATTGTCGCTATCGCTCTCACCGTAATGCAGCACATCAGATCGTTTCTCAGTCACGCCTTCCATGTGTGGCCGGCGCAGCGTATCGAGGCGCTGCATAAGGCGCCTGCCTACTTCGTGCTTTTGCAGGAACGGGAATTTCTCCATCCGCTCCAGCCTTTCGCTTACCGCAAAGAGCGCGTTGCTCACGCTCTGGGAGAACTGTTCTTCCTTGAGCGCTATATTATTGCGCATCCACAGCACCTGGATCACGACAAGACCGATCAACCCCAGGGAAATGCCGATCATCAGCAGGCGTGTGGTCCTACGGTCCATGCAGCGAATCTACCTTAGCGCCCGGCTAGCATGGAAAAGATCCTGAATTTCATCGATGGCAAGTATGTGGAAGCCACGGGCCGGCAATGGTTGGACGTGTTCGATCCATCCACAGGAAAGGTATATGCTCAACTGGTAGATTCCGACCAAACCGATGTGGATACCGCGGTACAGGCTGCGGAAAAAGCATTTCCGGAATGGAACGCCATGGGCCGTGAAGGCCGCAGCAATGCAATGCTCCGCCTTGCCCAATTGATCGAGGACGACCTGGAAGGGTTCGCCATTGCAGAATCGATTGACAATGGCAAACCGGTGTCGTTGGCGAGAAAGGTGGACATACCGCGGGCGGTCTCCAATTTCAGGTTCTTCGCCACGGCGATCCTGCACTTCGAAAGCCAGGCGCACTTGATGGATGATGAGGCGGTGAACTACACCGATCGACAACCGATCGGCGTGGTCGGGTGCATCAGTCCATGGAATCTTCCTCTCTACCTCTTCACCTGGAAGATCGCTCCGGCATTGGCCGCTGGCAATTGCGTGGTGGCCAAACCCTCAGAAGTGACGCCGATGACCGCATCGCTCCTCGGTAAGCTTTGCACGAAAGCCGGCATTCCGCCTGGAGTGCTCAACATTGTACACGGCCTCGGCCCGAAAGTGGGATCGGCCATCACCGCACATCCGAAGATCACTGCCATTTCTTTTACGGGAGGTACGCGCACAGGAGCGGAGATCGCCCGAACCGCAGCTCCGATGTTCAAGAAACTGAGCCTGGAACTGGGCGGAAAGAACCCGGTGCTCGTCTTCGCGGATTGTGATCTGGATGAAGCCGTTCGCACCACTGTACTTTCGAGTTTCAGCAACCAGGGACAGATCTGTCTTTGTGGATCGAGAGTGTTCATCGAACAAAGCATCTACGATCGCTTCAAAGAGAGATTCATCGAGCGAGTAAGGTCATTGCGGGTCGGCGATCCGAAGCATGACAGGAGCCAGATGGGCGCCGTGGTGAGTGAGGCTCACATGAACAAGATCCTTGAGTACATCGATCTGGCCCGGACCGAAGGCGGCACCATACTGCATGGTGGTGAGCGGATCTTGATGAAAGGCGAGCATGCCAATGGCTGGTACATCGCTCCCACTGTGATCGAAGGCCTTACAGCAGATTGCCGCACCAACCAGGAAGAGATCTTCGGCCCGGTGGTCACCCTTCAACCATTCAATACCGAGGAGGAAGCGCTTCAAATGGCCAATTCAACATTGTACGGTCTGGCGAGCGTGATATGGAGCAACGACATAAAGCGGTGCCATAGAGTGGCAAGAGCGTTGCACGCTGGAATGGTATGGGTGAACTGCTGGATGATCCGCGATCTGCGAACACCATTTGGCGGCATGAAGCAGAGTGGTGTGGGCCGCGAAGGCGGTACAGAAGCATTAAGGTTCTTCACCGAAACGAAGAACATTTGCATCAAGCTGTGATGTTCACTCTGTGTAGAGTTGCTGTTCCTTCATTCCATTGGTGAAGAACCAGCCGAAGCGGTCATTGAACCACTTGTCGAACCTAGTCAGACGACCACGGAGATAATTGTAAGCAGATAACATTTTCTTGCAGGTTTAGCTAAGGAACACCAAGGTTATGCCGATCGGTATGTCGGAGGCACCGATCGTTCACAACTAATTGCGGTCGATATCAGGACCGGTCAGATCCGGACATTCATCACAAGAACACTTCCGGCCATATGGGGAAAGAGGGCCATATCGATCGGGGCTTGTGCTCTGCGTATGAGATCGAGCATTCCCAATGAAAGTTCATGGGACCGATCGCGCCCCATCAATACTTTGCGATACTCCGTCTGTTTCTCTCCCTCCGTACGAACATCAGCCGACTTGATCGCCTCATACATCCGATCCGCCCGTTCAGATGCGAAGGGAAGCGCCATTTGAATGGTCCACTCCGTGAGATCGTGGGTGAGAACGATCAATGGTGTACCGGTCTGACCAAGGGTATCACTAAGGGCTTCAAGTGCATTAAGGAAAGCATTGGCATGACGTTCGGCGTCCACCTCATGGGTCACCATGGAATGAAGTACGCTTTGAATTGTAGGGCTCAGCTCTCCATGATAGGCCAATATGCAACCAGGTGCCCGTTCGTTCATTGGTCTACTCCCTTTGGGATCGACGCTTTTTCCCACGAAAAGGTCAAGCTTGAACAATGGAACATCACCTGTTCCATTTTCAAAAATGTATTTGATCCCATTAGCGGATCTACGGGCCATCTCAATAAGGCCAAGGCCGGCTCCTCCCCGCTGGGATGTGCTCTCTCCCTGCAACCTGCGAAGGAACATTTCCTTCAACTGCTTCAGATCGTTATTGCGATCGATACCGGCAAGCATCTCCTTGAAGATCTGAACCTCCTCATTACGGACAGGGTTCGAAGCGGAGATCAGGTATCCACCAGGTACACTCTTCAACTGCAGGGATCGCCCTTCTTCCTGCGGAGCACTGTGGCGGATGATGTTCTGGTATGCTTCCACCAGGATGAACGCAAGCCTTCTGGCCGTTGGGCCATCATCATGCAAAGCGGTAAGCGCCTCTGCAAGAGAGATGAGCAGTGCCGAGTGATCCTCTGGAAAGCGGCCTCCATAGTAGAAACCGGCCCTGTGGCGTGCCAGATCTTCGAACAACTGACGTACGCCCGCGAGGTCCATGCAGGCCACCAAATTAATTACTGACGCCCAGTACGCTTCAGTTGGCCACCGGTGAAAGTTTGATCGCCCGGGTCTGCGCATGGTGAACATGGCTGAAGATCATGATCCCACTGATCCATCGCGCACCGACGGATGCATACCCGTTGCTATCAGCCATGCCCCCTGCAACGCGGCGACCGGAGAGATCCAGCAGTTCCCAGGGTGTTCCTGCATCCACGGGA
Organism: Bacteroidota bacterium; assembly: GCA_023430325.1. Lineage (GTDB taxonomy): Bacteria > Bacteroidota > Bacteroidia > Flavobacteriales_F > PHOS-HE28 > PHOS-HE28. Next base: position 32,804 of record JAEZAU010000233.1, read on the forward strand.
CCAATGGTGTAAAGATCACCGATGGATCTCACGGTGATATTTACAGGACGTACGTCAAGATGGACCAGACCGGCCTGGCTGGTGTGCTGATCTTCAATACGCATAAGGCGATAGATGTTCGCGCCCAGGAGGGGAGCTCGATCTCTATGGACCACAGGACCCAAGATGCCGGCATCGAATTCCTCCAGCACTTCGAAAGGCTCAACACCATCCGATCGTTCCAGCCGGTATTCGGCGACCTCTTCCGCATTCCACCGAAGTACTACATCGCCATCCAACACTTCACCGGTGAGATCCGTGGTGGGCATATTGAGCGGAATACAACCCACAGCAGTGATCACGGAATTCGCCGAGTTGGAAACCGGACACACCTGATCGGAGGTCTGCAGAACGATATTGAGCGGATAGGACACGTTCTGTGGAGACCAGCAGAAGGTCGCAGTGGCGGGATTGTTCCCGTTCACCAGGAGGGTTGAACCGGGCATCTGCGCGAGTGCATTGGTCCAAACGGCGATGTCGGAACTGGGGTCATTATCGGTGAAGAGGATGTCCACACAGAATGGAACGCCCTCGCAGATCGATATCTGGTTGCTTCCGGTGATGTAGCTCCCTTGGGCATTGCTCAAGCCGGCAAAGGTGGGCGCAGCACCATCACAGGAAGGTACAATGAACATCATGTCATACATCACTCTACCGATAATTTCACCGGATGGTTTGTAAGATGTCACTTGAAGTACTACTGTGTAATAACCGCCGATGGTCGGGGTGAAAGTGATCTGCCCGGTATTGCTGTTCAGTGTGATCCCCGGTATGGGCAAATTACCTGTATAACCCGAATTATAATTCACAGGTGTAGGTGTCGGCGTGGCGTACTGGGCACTGATCAAGGAATAATTCAATGCATGCCCATCGGGATCGACCACTCCGGCATTATAGGACATGGGGCTGTTCACGCATACGAAGGGTACTCCGGCGGTCGAGAACACGGGGGAATTATCACAAAAGCCTCCCGTGTTGTTCAAGGTCGCATTCACGTACATTCCTTGATCGCTCGGCATGTTGACCATGGAATTACGGCAGCAATTGTTCCAATGGATATTCCAAAAATTACAGGGTGAGAGGTAGGTCTGCACCTCAAAGCGATGGTATTTGAAACCCGGCAAAGTACCTCCACTACACGTTGTGTTGTTCACCTGCTGGGGGCAGACCGGCGAATGATCCACTGTGAGCACAGGCAAAAGATTGGTGATGCTGAAAGTGGTACCGCATGAACTGGTGAAGTTCAAAGTCTGAGGGATCATCGGCTGCCCGGCGCAATCCAGGTAGAGTTCCAGGATGACCTTGTAATTATTGCTCCCAAGGCACTGATAGGTGATGGAACCGCCGGAAAAATGTTCAGACCTGGCCGTGAAGGCAAGAAGGATGAATATGAACGATGACCAACGCGCCATTGTCTATCATCCTTGGGATCGGCTTTGCGATCGACTTGAAATTGAAAAGTAAAGATAGGGTCGAAAGTTGTTGCCAGCCAATATTTCATGGAACATGAAGATCACGTGAATGCTCCTGGGTCGGATCAAAGACGTGGGTCAGCTTCGGCAATGGCCGATCATAAAGCAAAGGCTAACTTCGCAGAATGGCCGAAAATGAGGGTGGCATCACCGCCGAAGCCACAGCTGACGTGGCATTGCAGTCAGAAGCAACACCGATATCCCCCGCTGTGGACAAGCGGCTTTTCCTGCTTGATGCATATGCCCTGATCTACCGCGCGTACTTCAGCTTCATAAAAGCACCGCGGGTCAACAGCAACAGGCTCAATACCAGTGCGGCCTTCGGCTTCACGCTGGCCCTGCTCGATCTGATCAAGCGCGAGAAGCCTACCCACATGGCGGTGGTCTTCGATTGTGCTGGACCTACGGATCGGCACAGTGCTCTGGTGGAATACAAGGCGAACCGTCAGGAGATGCCTGATGACATCCGCAGCAACCTTCCTTACATCCGCCGCATAGTCGAGGCCTTCAAGATCCCGATCCTCGAATGTGAAGGATATGAAGCGGATGATGTGATCGGTACTCTTGCGAAAAAGGCCGAGAAAGAGAGTTACATTACTTACATGGTGACGCCCGATAAGGATTTCGGGCAACTCGTCTCCGACAAGGTCCTGATCTATAAACCCGGCCGCCAGGGATCACCACCCGAAGTGCTTGGCGTAAAGGAAGTCTGCGATCGCTGGGGGCTTGAACGGCCTGAGCAGGTGGCCGACATTCTCGGATTGATGGGCGATTCCGTGGATAATATTCCAGGCATCCCCGGGATCGGCGAAAAGACGGCGATAAAGCTGGTGCAACAGTTCGGAAGCCTGGAAGAAGTGATCGCAAAGGCCGATCAATTGAAAGGCAAGCAACAGGAGAACGTGAAGCAATTCGCGGTACAAGGCATCCTTTCCAAGCAATTAGCCACCATACTGATCGATGCACCCGTTGAACTGGACCATGATTCCCTGTTGCTGGAGCCCCCCGATAAGGAAAAAGTGCTGGAGGTCTTCAGTGAACTGGAATTCCGCCAGCTTACGCGCACCGTCCTTGGTGAAGATGCCGCAGTACTTGGCAATGCGGCCATGCCGGCGGAAGCAGCGCCAAAGCGAAAGACCACCAACACATCGGATCAGATCGACCTTTTCGGCGATGATACTGAAGCACCGGAGATCAAGGCCGTCGATCTGGCTACGATCCATACAGTACAGCATGAATACAGGATCCTGCGAACGGCTGAAGAGCACCAGCAACTCGCGGATCTACTGGCCCGGCAAAGTTGTTTCTGTTTCGACACGGAGACCGATGACCTGGACCTGCGCCGCTCTTCGACCGTAGGCCTGTCATTCTCCTTCAAGCCGCATCAGGCCTATTACATTCCAGTTCCTGCGGAGAAGGAGGAAGCCCAGGTCATCGTGGACCGATTCCGATCGGTGTTCGAAGATCCATCCATCCAGAAAGTCGCCCAGAACCTGAAGTACGATCTGCTTGTTCTGCTGAAACACGGCATTCGGGTTCAAGGTCACTTGCACGATACCATGATCGCGCATTATCTGCTTCAACCGGAATTGCGCCATAACATGGACTACATGTCGGAAACAGTGCTGAAATACCGGCCGATCCCGATCACCGAACTGATCGGCACCAATGTGCGCACTCAGAGATCGCTGAGGGATCTGCCGATGGAACAAGTGGCGGATTACGCTGCGGAAGATGCTGATGTGACCTGGCAATTGCATGAGAAATTCCAGCCCCGTTTGAAGGATGATGGGTTGAAGCGACTGTATGAAGAGGTGGAGATGCCGCTCGTTCGTGTGCTTACGGACATGGAAGAGGAAGGGATCCGGTTGGATGTGCCTGCCATGAAAGCCTTCAGCGAAGAATTGGCGCAGGATATATCGTCACTGGAAAAACAGATCCATGATCATTGCTGCGCGCAGTTCAACATTGATTCACCCAAGCAATTGGGCGACATCCTTTTTGAGACGCTCAAGATCTCGGAGAAACCCAAAAAGACACGAACAGGTCAATACCAGACGAGTGAAGATGTTCTGACGGAGCTGGCCGATGCACATCCGGTGATCCCATTGATCCTGGACTATCGCAGCCTGCGCAAATTGAAAGGCACTTACGTGGATCCACTTCCGACAATGGTCGACAAGCGTACAGGCCGCATACATACTCATTACCGCCAGGCGGTCGCTGCGACTGGCCGTTTGAGCAGCGAGGATCCGAACCTGCAGAACATCCCAATCCGCACCGAAAAAGGCCGCGAGATCCGCAAGGCATTCGTACCCCGGGATGAGAACCATCTGCTATTAAGCGCAGATTACAGCCAGATCGAGCTTCGCGTCATTGCCCATATGAGCGGAGATGAGGGCCTGCAGGAAGCATTCGGCCAGGGCATGGACATCCATGCGGCCACAGCGGCCAAGGTGTTCAAGGTGGATGCATCCGAAGTGGATCGCGCCCAACGCAGCAAGGCCAAGGCAGTGAACTTCGGTATCGCTTATGGCCAGGGGGCTTTCGGTCTCAGCCAGGTGCTGAAGATCCCACGCTCAGAAGCCAAACAGATCATCGACGACTATTTCGCTCAATTCCCCGGTGTGCGCAGATATATGGAAACACAGATCGGCTTTGCGCGCACACATGGATATGTGAAGACTATGCTCGATCGGCGCCGCTACCTCCCCGACATCAATTCAGCTAATGCGACCGTACGGGCTTCCGCTGAACGCGTGGCGATCAATGCGCCCATGCAGGGAACGGCAGCAGATATCATCAAGCTGGCCATGGTGAGGATACATGAGCAAATGACACGTGAAAAGCTGAAGAGCAAGCTTTTGCTGCAAGTGCATGACGAATTGGTCTTCGATGTGGAACTTTCAGAAGCGGATCACGTAAAGACCTTGGTAAGGGAGCATATGGAGAATGCCCTGCCATTGGATGTACCGCTCGTTGTTGACATGCAGTTGGGGAAAAACTGGCTGGAAGCACACTGACGGTCCAGCGGCAGGGGTGGACCTTTACACCACTCCCGATCCGAAAATGACCGTGATCCCTTTCAACCACTTGCTCCTGCTTCTCGCAGTGGCCCTGCTAACTTCCTGTGGTGGCACGCAACCGCAACAGGAGCCTCTGATCGTGGATCAGCAGGACACGATCGTGCAGAATACGCGGCTGCAGAAGACCAGGAAGATCTTCTACAACATTCCATCGCCGATGGAGACCGCCGCGCTGCTGAAAAAAGCGGGAGCCAAATACAACAACAAGATCCTTAATGATGTAAAGACCGTGGATCGGTACACGGCCGCCAGCAGCCAGGCGCTCAATCTTGGCGTTTATGGTGCAGACCTGAGCTATGCCAGCGTATTCAACCAGACGCAGGAAAGCATGTTCTACACGGCTGCAACGCAGAAGCTGGCCGACCGGCTGGGGCTCACGAACGCCTTCGACCAGAATACGCTGGACCGGATGGAGAAGAACATGAACGATCGGGACTCCCTGCTGAACATCATCAGCGAGACCTATTGGAACATGGATGCCTACCTCAAGGAGAACGATCGGGCGGATATCAGCGCGCTCATGATCGCCGGCGGATGGATCGAAGGTCTCTATATCGCGACACAGGTGGCAGGCACCAACAGCTCCCCGGAGCTACTCCAACGCATCGCGGAACAAAAACTATCCCTGAAAGATCTCATCGCATTGATCGACACGTACACTTCTGACGATGCGACATTGAAGACGACGCGCGCCGATCTGATCTCCCTGCTGGATCTTTTCGCCAACGTACAGCCCGGCAGTAGCGGGAATATGACCCAGGAGAACGGTGTAACAGTGATCGGCGGTGGAGGTACGGCCGCCACCATGACCAGGGAGCAGTTTGCACCCATTGCGGCACGCACCGCAGAGATCCGCAACAAGATCATTAATTGACAGGCATGCAGATGCAACGTTCCATAGCCGCAAAGCTCATCCTCCCGTTCCTGCTCATGCTGGTGACAGCGGGCGTGCATGCACAATGCCGGAGCTTCGCGAAGAACAAATGCGTTCCGCAACTGGCGCCGTACAAGTTCAACGAATCATTCAATGCCGCACAACTCTCCCCCGGCGATGAAGCTGAGGTGAACCTTACGTTCTATAGCGGCCAGGAGTACCGCGTCCTGGTGTGCTCCCACCCCATCCTGGGTCCGGTGAATTGGAAACTCGTGGACCAGAACAACAAGGCGGTCTTTGAAAGCCTCGCCACCGAACCCAAGGATTTCTTCGATCTGAAGGCCGCAAGTACCACGCAGATGAAGGTGGTGGTGTGGGTGCCTGAGAAAGAGACCACCATGATGCACGTAGGTTGCGTGGGCATCCTCGTGGGCTTCAAGGAGTGAACCGATCCGTCATTTTGTGAAAGGTCCTTTATCAGGACCTTTTTCATTCCATTACTTTCCGTGAATAGCTTCGGCTCATGGATCATCGACTGGCAGAGCGTTCCGCCCAGGACAAATTGCCGCATGTAGGGACCACCATCTTTTCCGTGATGAGTGCGCTGGCCACAGAGACCGGCGCCATCAACCTGTCGCAGGGCTTTCCTGACTTCCCGCTGGATCGGAAACTTATCGATCTGGTACATGAAGCAATGGTCCGGGGTCACGACCAATATGCACCGATGCCAGGTCTGCAGGCGTTGCGTGAAGCGATCTCTCGTAAAGTGGCCAGGACCCGTGGCGTCAAGATCGACCCTGACTCCGAGATCACGGTAACAGCCGGTGGAACACAGGCGATCTTTACTGCACTTGCAGTTACCGTACACAAGGGTGATGAAGTGATCATCCTCGATCCGGCATACGATTGTTATGCGCCAACGGTTGAACTTTTCGGAGGAATTCCGGTCCACGTACCGCTCGATCGGGACATGAAGCTCGATACACAACGCCTGGAAGCGGCTATTACACCCATAACGCGTGTGCTGATGATCAACACTCCGCACAATCCCGGTGGTCGCATCTTGCGTGATACTGACATGCACGATATCGAACGGATGCTACGCGATACGGACATCATGCTGATCAGCGATGAAGTCTACGAGCACATCATCTTCGATGGTGAAGAACATCGATCGGCCATGCTCTATCCAGGTCTTAAGGAACGGGCATTCATCATCTACAGTTTCGGCAAGACGTTCCATGCCACCGGCTGGAAACTAGGATATGCAGTGGCACCTGCCGGTCTGATGAAGCTATTCCGGAAAGTTCATCAATTCAATGTTTTCAGTGTGAACACTCCTATGCAACATGCGCTCGCGAAATACCTTGAAGATCCTTCACCGTATGAACAGCTTTCCTCATTCTATCAATTGAAACGGGATCATTTTCTCCGCGGCCTGAAGACATCGCGCTTCAGACCACTTCCTTGTGAGGGTTCCTATTTCATGGTGGCCGACTATTCTTCCATCAGTGATCTTGATGATCTTTCATTTGCGCGATGGATGGCTCACGAGCATAAGGTGGCGGCCATACCGCTCTCACCTTTCTATAAGGTGCCGCCAGATGATCTGAAACTTGTAAGATTCTGTTTCGCCAAGCAGGAGAGCACGTTGAACAACGCTATGGAAAGGCTATGCGCGATCTGAGAGTAACGCTTGTGCAGACCATGTTGCATTGGGAGGATGCTTCGGCGAACCGCGATATGTTCACCGAAAAGCTGGCATCGATCGGAGCCACTGACCTTATCGTGCTTCCTGAAATGTTCAACACGGGTTTCACCATGGAAAGTGAACTCTTCGCTGAGACCATGGATGGGCCCACCGTGGAGTGGATGCGAGGGACGGCGAAGAAGCAGGGTGCGGCCATCTACGGCAGCGCGATCATCAAGGAAGGCGGCAGTTGTTACAACCGCGGGATCTTTGTCATGCCGGACGGAATGATCGTTCATTATGATAAACGACATCTCTTTCGCATGGCCGGTGAGCACATGCACTATTCAGCCGGATGGGAGCGCGTTGTGGTGGATCTGAACGGCTGGAAGATCCTGTTACAGGTATGTTACGATCTGCGTTTTCCGGTATTCAGCCGCAACAGGAACGACTATGACCTGGTGATCTATGTGGCCAACTGGCCCGAAGCACGGCGCCACGCCTGGAGCAGCTTGTTGATCGCCCGGGCGATCGAGAATCTATCCTACTGCGTAGGTGTGAACCGCGTGGGCATGGATGGAAAAGGCATCCACTATACCGGTGATAGCGTGGTCATCGATCCCAGGGGATCGGTCATCGGATCTTGCGGAACAGCCACGGAATGCATCATGCAGACCACGCTCTCCCATTCCGGTATTCTGGAGTACCGGAAGAAATTCCCTGCGCATCTTGATGCAGATGATCTCTCGCTGCACATCTAACGCAGCACCTGCACATGCCCGATCTGCTCCTGTTCCATACCGAGCACACCTGAACCATCGCTGAAGCGATAGCTCAATCGCCAGACATATGTATCGTCAGGTACGTTCTCGCCCAGATATGTACCATCCCAGCCTGCTGAAAGATCCTCGGTGTAGTACATCAATATGCCCCAGCGATCGAAGATCGAAAGCTGAGCCTTGGCGATGTTCCTGCCCACCGGCATGAACCGATCGTTCAATCCATCACCGTTCGGGGTGAACGTGTTCGGCGCAAAAATGGTGGAAGGACAATACTCCATCACTTCGATCGAAGCAGTGCGGCCGCAGCCGAAAGCATTCGTGATCTCAACGGTGTACTCACCGATCTCGTAGGCCCTTATGATCTGTGTAACCTCACCGCTGGACCACAGATATGTACTTCCAGTATTCTCAGCATCCAGTTCCACATAACGCGGCTCTTCATCAAGACAGACCTGGATCTTGTCCCGAGACAATGGTACTGGGCGCGGGTTGAAATGGACGCTGACCATATCGGATACTTCGCAATATCCATTATCCACCACCACGGAATATGTGCCTGCAACGGTAACAGGAATGGCACTTGTGACGGCCCCGGTGCTCCATTGATAAGTGCATTGTGGTTGCGCCGCGGAAAGAACGATCTGTTGACCTTCACACAAGACCGTATCAGCACCAAGCTCCACCACCGGAGGTGATACGAAAAGGACGTCCGCATCCATGGTCCTGCTACAGCCGGTCTCTCCGGTAACGACCACCGAATACCCACCGCTCGCATTGACCACGATCGATCGTGATCCAGAGCCCGTGGACCATTGATAGCTCGATCCCTCATTGCCGGCATCCAGCGTTACAACGGTCCCCTGACATACAGTGACATCGTTCAGCACATCGATCGGTGCAGGGATCACTGTAATAGAGATCGCATCGAATGCAGAACAATGACCATTGCTTACCGTGACACCATAAATGCCTGAAGTACTCACTTGGATCGATGAACTGGTGGCCTGGTTGGTCCACTCATGAACCGCCCCGGGATTCCCGGCATTCAACACGATCGGCGAGCCTTCGCATATGGATGTGTCATTGCCCAGTGATACGGTTAGCTCCGGCATCAGTTGAACGAACGCATCATACGTAGCACTACAATTCTGCGGCGTGGTGATGGTAACGCTGTACGGTCCTGATGAAAGAGGTTGAATGGTCTGTGTCTGTGCCCCGTTGTTCCACAAGAAAGTGCTTCCAGCATTTCCGGCATCGAGTGTTGGCGGATCAGTGATGCACACTGTCACATCCTCCAGCAGATCCTGTGGCACTGCATTGAACGCGACGTTCACCGCATCTGTAGCTGAACAATTGTTCGCGTTTGTGACCGTGACCTGGTACGTCCCACTGGTGGTCACGGTGATGTTCTGTGTCTGCGCACCCGTATTCCAAATGGATCCGGCGCCATTGTTCCCCGCATCCAACACATGCGTCAATGCACCACACAACTGTACATCAGGCCCCAGGTCAACGACAGGCAATGGATGAAGAGTGACATTATAAGCGGTCATCACCTGGCAACCCTGAATGCTCGTCATGGTCAACGTATGTATGCCGCTAACGACCGGAACTATCGAGGAGGTCATCTCACCGGTGCTCCATGAATATTGAGCGGCCTGAACGGGAGCTGTCAGCGTAGGCGGCGAATCTGCACAGGACGCCGCATCGATCATCGATGGTACGTTCTCATAGACCTTGGTGACCAGCACCTGGTCGCTCACTGAGCATCCATTCACATCTGTGACCACCACTGTATACGTTGCTGTTACATCGGCCAGGATGGTCGGTGACGCGATCAACGCGCTGTTCAAGTTGGCAGCCGGCGTCCATTGATAGGTCGCATTCGGAACGTTGTGCTGAACACTCAACTGATGGCCAAGTGGTGAACACAGCACCAGGTCGGGGCCGGCGCTGGCGCTGTAACCAGTAGTGACATCTATCGTGATGCTCTCGCTGAGCGAACATCCTGAAGCCGGATCGGTCACGGTACAGATATAGGTGGTGGTCTGAAAAGGAGTTGCGATCGGTGATGGTGAGGCTGAATTGTTCAATGTGGAGCCATTGCTCCATGAATAGATGAGCCCAGTGCCGCCCGATGCACTCGCATTCAACTGTACTTGTTGACCCTGGCAGATCTGCTGGTCCGAAGCGGAGATCGACAGATCGAGCAATTGACCTACTGTGATGGTCAGTTGGGCCGAAGCCGAACAACCCGCATCCGTAATGGCGTTCACCGTGTACGTGGTGGTGCTGGCAGGGGTGGCCACAGGGTCGGCGACCGATGGATCGTTCAAGGAACCGTCATTGGGCATCCAGGTAAAGGACGCAGGAACATTTGGCGATACTACGGCTGATAATTGAACGCCTGCCACGGCGCAGGAGGTGGTATCTGCCGGAACTTGCAGGGTGATGGATGGATCTACCGTCACATGCACGGAGTCCGTATACACGCAACCAGCTAAAGGATCCGTGGCGCTCAGAACATACCACCCGCTGGAAGCCGGAGTCACCGCTGATCCCGGAGCGTTCGGTGCAACCACGGAAGGGTTCCATTGGTAGGTGGCATAGAGATCATCGTACCGGGCCAGAATGAAGTCATCCACCGCCCAATTGTCATGGCCTGCTCCGGAATGTGTCAACTGGCGAAGCCTGAACATGGTGTTATTGTTCTGGGCCGCTGCCGGGATCGCGATATCCAGAAACGTGAAAGCCGGATACATGCTTTCATTGAACGTCTGGATCACGCTCCATGAAAAACCATTGCTCGTGGAATATTCCAGTACCACGTTCTCACCCGGATCTGCATCATCGCATGGCGATGCCCCATTAGCTATCTTCAGTTCGAACTGGATCCTGCCACCGTTGGTGGTATTGAAGTTCGATGTCTGTGCCGAACGTTGACCGGCGCCATTGAAGTAAAGGGCCGTGCCGCCAGCACTTCCACAAGAGGCGCTGATGGTTCCACCCTGAAGTGTCCAGAAAGAGGCTTGCTGCGCATTGAAGCGATCTGAGGCGATAACCCGCAAGGTCTGGCTGCCGAGCTCAGTAGAGGATCCGGAACAGATCTGCGCAGGTGATGCCGTGGTGGAAAGATCGAGGATGGAACCAGGGACCACCTGTACCAGAACACTATCGATCATGCTTCCGCAACCACTCGGGCTCGTGACCTGCACCTTGTACCAGGTCGTGGTCTGTGGTGATGCGATCGGCGATGCGCTCAATGGATCCGAAAGTCCTTCCGGAGGCCACCATTGAACATTGAACCATGCCGGATCGGGTTGCGGCACCAGTCCCAGCTGAACATCTTCATACTGGCAGATCGATGCCGATGCGGTACCATCCGCCACTGGCAATGGCATCTCTGACAATGGCACACCAACATGGTATGTGAACACGTACGGGCAGCCTGTGGTGGGCTGCGTTCCTGTCACCGTGTAACTATCGCTTGAAGCGGGTGTGAAGGAATAGTCCATTGATGTGGCCAGGACCACTGATGGTTGCGACGATGCCGTCCATTGGATATCGGTCAATGCCACGGGAGAGACCAATGTCACCGGTCCTATGGCGCAAATGGTCGAATCCATCGGGATCGCAACGGCATGGATGTCGTTCACCGATGCCGCGTAGCTTTCACCTGCGCCGATGCCGAACATGTACAATTGGAAACCACCGGGACCGATCACTTCATGATCTCCGTTACTGATGGTGACCTTGGCATGCATCCTATCGACACATGAAGCATACCCCTGGAATGTTGCAGCAGGGATCGTCACGCCATCGAGCAAGATCTGACCAACAGAAGCCGGTGGGCAGATGATGCTGATGGAATGCTGGCTCAGTTGTGGTGAGGACAATGTCTTGAATGAAGCCCGCTGCGTAAGCCGATCGTGCGGAGAGAGGATCACCATGGATGGATCACCACTTCCAGCACATACAACTCCTTCAAGCAATTGGGCCACGCTCACTGGCTTGTTCGCCTGGATGCAGACCGGCGATGTAGCCCCGTTCACTTCATGTTTCTGGCCTGCGTTAAGCACGATCGGAGCTCCATTGCCGATGGTGACACTCGTGCTGTTCTCATTGGCCAGTATCCGGAAGGTGTACGAATTCACACCATTGATCGGTGCGGTGAAATAGCGCATCCCCCATGCAGGCAGAGGAAGCAATTGTTCAAAAATGTGATCGCACGCGCTGCACGAGCCTGGTAATGTGGCACACATCGATCCACCGAAGACCGCGAATGGTCTGCAAGGTCCACTGTTCTCTGTGGCCTCCACCAAAGTTCCCGTAAGATCCAGCGCATCGCTAGCGGCCTGCACCTGATAGGTCTGGCCGGCATTCAGGTCTATGATGAAGGGAATATTTGCCGGCTGCCCACTTGCCGTGGCCACCTTGGGTGTGATCTTCACCTGTGTGCCATCCTGTGTGGCAACTATAAGGAATTCGCTCTTATGAAGATTGTTGAAGTTGGGGATCCCGTGATAGGCATCCACGCGATAGGTGTCGCCGATGGACGTCTCGGGTAACACCTGTGAAAGATCATGGGTGAAATTCTGGAAACTGCTGATGAAGACGTTGATACTGTCGTTGCTTTGGATGAGGACACCTTTGTTCGCAATGGTCCCAGACCCGGTATTTTCTGCGATGGCCGGAACCACGATCATTGTACTGCTGTTGGCGCCAACGCTGAAAGCCTGGCTCCATCCGTTCAATGGAATGCTTACCGTGCCGCTCGTAGCCGTGGTGCTTACGATATGTACACGCAACGCCTGGGCCCCGAAACCATTCTGCATGAAACCCGCCCAGAATGTCTTTCCGCGAGTGGATAGAGCGCTCTGAGCCTGCACCGTTAGCACAAGAAATGCTGGAATGATCGATAAAAGGACCTTGGCACCGATCGAGCGGAACATCAACGCATGGCCGCATCCTTTTTGTTGGCGGCCACCGTTCTACGCGATCGGCGCCATCAGGGTTCCCCGGATTCTCCGCGGTCCGGCAAAGAGCGCTGGCCGATCACCCAATCCACACCGATATCCCATGCTGCGCGAATATTGATCGGCTCGGTGTAGGTCCGGACCTTTTCCGGCTGAATGCGCTGTTCAAGTGAACCGGTACTCCATTTGCCATCGCCATTCCGATCCTCGATCAAACGCAACCGTACCTCTCCCGGCATCAGTCTTTCCCATATCACAGGCCCGGACAACGTTGCCATCATCTCTTCCTGTAGAACATTCCCCTGCCTGTCCAGCAATTGAATGATGTAAGGTCCATTGGAGCTATCGAACATGCTCACATTCACCCGAAGTATGCCTGTACTCTGTTCCGCCGCCCGGCCTAAAGCGATCTTCAATGTATCATTCTGTCCTCCGTAAATATCCACCACTGCACCAGGTAGCGCGAGAAGCTGTACCTTCTGTCCCGGACCGATCGGAGCATGTATCTTGAAGTCTCGAATACCGTGCTTTTCCACTGCGAGATCGACCCTCAGACTATCGCCTGTCAACTGGATCAACGAGCTATCGATGGATGCGATCGGTCGTGACGTGGTGACATGAATGACGGGCGTACGTTCTTCACGAATGGCGACCTTCATCGAAAGAAGGAAAGGTAATCTCTCCAGGCGGCGATACCGTAAAGTATCCAACGGTTCTCCATCTGCGCTTACCTGATATCTTCCGAGGGCGATCGCAGTTGTATCGCTGGGCCACAACGACACCGTATCGCGGGCCGAACTGAATTCTGGCAGCCAATACGAACGGCCCCCTTCACGGTCCAGGTCTCTGATGGCGATCGTATCCACCGGTTTCTCCAGCACGACCCGGAATGCGCCATCGGCAGTAACGGTCGAAGACCTTATCTGTTGGGTGCGGCTGCGCTCCTTGAATAGCCGCAGATCATGGATCGGCATGGATGTATCCGCAGGCAAAGCGCGCACGGGTGTATCCAGGAATGCGATCTCTTCATTGGGCAGATCGTAACGGTAGTTCGAATTCTGGTCCCGCAGCGCGAAGATCCGGAAACTTCGTTCGGGCAGATGCTTCAACATGAACCGGCCGTTCACATCAGTGCGGGTGGCATACGCCGGCCGCGATGAACGAAAGCTCGACGTATCATCCGCGTAATGGACAAGCACCGTTACATCCTTTTCCGGAATTCCATTGAAAGCATTGGTGACCGAGCCGGCGATCATCGCTGTATCCACGAAAGCGCCGGTGGAGAAGACATGCATCACCCCGGCTGCCGAATTGCCTTCGGTAAGGTCCTTTACTGCTTCGCCAATGCCAATCACATAAGTAGTGTTGGGCTTCAGCTCTTCCTTGAGTGCGATCGATACGCTTTTCGGTCCGGTGAGCCGTACCTGAGGTGCCACCGAAAGCGGTGGAGAGATCAGCAGCCGGTCCCGTACCCTGTCCAACTGGATCCTTTCATTGAAGAACAGTTCGATCTCATTGCCGGTGAAGTTCGTGCTCAAATGTGGCGGATCGGCGGATACGAGTTCGGGTGCGATCTCATCCTTTGGTCCACCGGAGATCTCTGCCACCTGGGCACATGCGGCCAACAGCAGCATCATCAACATCACAGGCCAGAGCCGTTGACGCGGCATCAGACCAATGGTTGGATCAATGTGCAGACCTGTTCCAGGAAACCGGCATCATCTTCATCGAGATCTCCCAGCTTTGAACTATCCACATCCAACACGGCCTTCACATTCCCCAGCCGATCCCGCACCGGCACCACCACTTCCGAACGGCTCAAGGAGCTGCACGCGATATGACCGGGGAATTGGTCCACATCCGCAACGATAACGGTACGATCCTCTTTCCAAGCGGTGCCGCACACGCCTTTGCCGAACCCGATCCGCGCGCAGGCCACGGGACCTTGAAAGGGGCCAAGGACCAATTCATTCCCGAGCACCCGGTAGAATCCGATCCAATGCCACCTGAAAGCCTCTTTCAAGGCGGCCGATATGTTGGCCATTGCCGCGATGACATCCCGTTCCGGGCCGATGAGCTCTTTGAGTTGAGGCAAAAGTGCCGCACGCAACTCCCTCCGATCGGTGGTGGAGGGTATGACCAGTTCTTCAGCCATGGCGCAAAGGTACCGGCTAGGCGATAGCGCAGGTGTAAAGGCTCACCTTCACGCCCGGCACCTGCTGCAACATGCGCACACAACTTTCCACCGTGGCGCCGGTGGTGATCACATCATCGATCAACAGGATATGTCTGCCTTCCAGGCTATGCGGCTTATGCAGATGAAAGGCCTTCTCCACGTTCTCCCAGCGTGCCAGGCGGCCCTTCCGCGTCTGTGAAGGTGTCTGCTGGATCCGCTTGAGGTTGCGGCAGACCTTTTTCTTCAGAATGCAGTTCATGCCCTCGGCCAGCACGGCGCTCTGGTTATATCCGCGGATCCGTTCCCTCTTCGGATGGAGCGGAACGGGCATGAGCAGGTCGATATCCTTGAACCGGCTACTTTCAGCCAGATCACGGGCCATCAACTTTCCCAGTTCGATCCCAAGATCCATATCGCCCTTGTACTTCAACCGGTGAAGGATGCGCTGTACCACACCAGCGCGGTTGAACAGGAACAGTGAAGTAGCTGCCGCGAGCTCCACCTTGCCTTGGAAGAGTTGCTCCACCTTGTTCTGGGGATCATCATGCGCACGGGCAAAGGGAAGGTCCCGTTCACAATAGGTACAGATGAAACCCTCGTGACGCAATAACGCCCGATCACATGATGCACAACGCCGCGGAAAGAACAGGTTCCCCATGTCTGAGAGCCAGTCGATGAGCGGAGCGTTCAATGCAGACAATGTCCAATACTTTGTTGATAAGCCTATGCGTTACGGGATAAGCCCCTACCAGGCCGGTCTAATTTAGCACCCGCCAAGGCCTTCAAGAGGCATACCGAACCATGGAGAATACAACGAACCAGGGGAACACCGCGGCAAAAAAGAACCGTTCCAATACCGGATTGCTCTTGCTGGTGGTGCTTTTATTGATCAGCAACGTGGTCATGCTTTGGATGCTGATGCAACGCAATCGCGAAGTTGAACAGACCCAGCAACAGGTGGCCACCATCACCAGTGAGAAGGATAATGTGACCGAATTGCTGGAGAACATGCTGGCCTCTTATGACACGCTGAAGACAGAGAACGAGCAGATCACGACGGAAATGGATGCGCAGAAAGCGCAGATCGAACAGCTGCTCGATCAAGTGAAGCGCGGCAATTACGATCTCTCCAAGGCCAAGAAAGAGGCTGAGACCTTACGCCGGATCATGAAGGGCTACGTGGCCACCATCGATTCGTTGAACCAGGCCAACCAGCTTCTCACTGCCGAGAATGTGACCATAAGACAGGAATTGGGTGAAGTGAAGGGGCAGCGTGAAGCATTGCAGACGAAGGCCACCGAAATGGAAGGCAAACTGAACCGGGGAAGCATCCTTCATACCACATCCATCTCGGCCGGTGCTGCGTTCATGCGCAACAACGGAAAACAAGTGGATACCGATCGGGCGAAGAGGGCGGAAATGATCAAATGCTGCTTTACGCTCGGGGAGAATCGGGTGACCAACGCTGGTGACAAGACTTTATACATGCGCGTGATCGCTCCTGATGGGAAAGTACTCCCGGCCACCGAGCCTGACAATCGCTTTACGTTCAATGGTATCCAGGGTGAATACAGCGCCAGGCGCGATGTGAACTACCAGAACCAGCCTGTGGATGTCTGCATCTTCTGGAATGGTTCGCAGGCACTGCCAGCGGGCGATTATGTGGTGGAATTGTATGAGAGCGGTGGCCAGGTGGCCAAGACACAGTTCAAGTTGAAGTAGGGTCAGAAGAAGGCGCGCACCTGGGCACCACCAACATGCACCACGGGCAGACCTTCCGATCGCCTCCCGTTATAGGTAAGATCCACCTGCAGATTATTGCTGAGATTGCGCTGCACTGTCACATTCCATGTGAGGTTCGTTCCCGGCCGCAGGCCGCTGAGCAATTCATTCCCGAGTGAACTGTTCACCTCGCCGGCAAAATCGATATCGACCAGATTGGCCGTGACCAGGAAGCTGCCCTTGCCTGCCGTGTTGTAGCGAAACTCGAGACCCAGGTCCTGTATCGTGGCCTTCTCACCACCGAATTCCTGAAGGTTCTTCTTCTCGGTGTATTTGAATGACGCGATCGCGCGTAAAGATGTGTTCGGCTGCCAGGTGATCCGGGGCCTCGTTCCTTGTTGATCGATCACATAGGTGCGTCCCGAAAGAATGTCCGATGCACTTCTTATCCTTCCCTGTTCGCTTTCAATGTCCGCGGTCCATTGTCGTGTGGTGTTCCATCGAATACGCACGGTATTGAAATTCCTTTCACGTGATTCGAAGCCGCTTGTGAGCAGGGTGCGGCTCTCATCGCTCTGCCAGGTATGATCGATGCTCCAACTGCGGCTCGTGCGGTCGTAGTAAAAGGTGTTGCGCGCAGAGGAATTATAGGCGCTGAGCGTGGTGTCACTTCCGCGCGCACTGAATGGATCGAGGGCCTGCAGGAGGTCCTGCACGCCGGTCTTGCGATCCACCCTTACCGATGCCATGTTGGACAATTTACCGATGAAGCCTTTCAAGCCGTCACGCTCTGCCCACACCGCACCAGGCCTAAGGTCCAATGCACCGCTCACCTGGTTGCTGAAGGTGCGAACGTAAGTATCGCTCGGCACGAAACTGCGGATGTAGTTCGCCTCATAACCGAAGGGCGCTATCTCGAACTCGTTCAATTCCTTTACGCCATTTCCGTTGTAGTCGTTCCAGATGTACAGACCCTGCCCGGCGGGAACTTCGAGATAGATGTACTCGCGACGCTGTTCCAGGCCGGATCCGAATTCATAGAAGATATCGAAGACCGCCACACCTTTCAATGTCTGAAGATCATGATCCAACCGCGCGAGATACGTATCCTCCGGCCTTTGCGCCGTGAGGTTGCTGTCAACGATGTTCAGCTGCCGGTATGTGAACGTGGTGTTGATGCGATTGCGTGGGTTGCGCGCCAGGTCCAGGCCTGCGGAATAGGCATTCGCTATCGTGCCTACGGCCAGGCCACCGTCAACAAGTGCCTGATCTGTACGTTGACCGCCTGAAAGCCGCCATTTGTTCTTGAACGTATCGGGGCTTTGCACGAAGAGCTCCCAATCATAGAACTGGTAACTTGGAGCGATCAAACTTCCGCTGGTGTCCGCGGTGAAAAGGTTCTGTTCATGTTCATCGCGATAACCGATCGTGAACCTCTTCGATCGATGCCTTACCTGCGCCTTGTGCCGGAGAAAGCTACTGTTGGAAACTGCATCGGCCTTCAACCAACTACCTGTTCCGATAATGTCGAAACTGCCGAAGTGCAGATCGGAGAGCAACTCCTGCCTGTAGCCTTCATAAAGCTCCGAAACCTGGAAGGTCTGTGACGATAGTTCGAAAGCACCAAGCTTGCGCCCCTTGACGCCGGTACGAATCCCTGCGAGAACCTGATCATCGTTGACGGGTGTGGTCAGTACATTCCAATTGCGCTCGAATTCCACCGCCCTGTACCGTTCCACGAACCGGAAGTTCTTTGATACCGTTTCCAGATCGCCACCCATGGTCCAATGCAGTGAAGTATCCGAGTCACTGATCGGGATGGCGTGGTCGAGACGAAGCATGGTGCCCAGGCCTTGATCATCATTGGAATCTCGGCTGCTGAACGTGTTCCGATCGAAGCGGCTCATGGCGATCTCTGCAGTTCCGTTCGTTCTGTGGCTGAAACGATGATCAAGACCCAGTGTGATCAACTGCTGGCTGCGTGGCGGTATCAACACACGAACAGGTGCGTGATCGCCTCGGCGAACGATCTGGCCTGCCAGCGTATCAGGTGCGATCCATTTGAACACCCGCCCGTTCGGGGTGAATTCCTGCTGCACATAATCACCCGACCCGAAACCCACTTGCGAGAATGAAACACGGTAATGTGCTTCTTCGGGATCGATGCTGAAGACATAGACAGGTGAATATCCGAGGGAATCGATCCTGCGATAAAGCACCTGATCGGTACCCCAACCCACACTATCGGCGCCATTGACCAGCGCACCGAGTGGATCATCCCCCGCCTCGCTCAGGGCCAGTTCATCATCATCCTCCAACTCCTGCTGAAGAGGCTGGCCCTTATGGTCCTGTTCACTGAAAACGTTGAGGCGTAATGTGCTTTTGCCCAGTTCGGTGATGTTATCCACCCGCACCAGCGAGCGCGCATAGTTCTTGTCGGAGTACTGGAATTCGATGATGATCCGCCTGTCTTTCGTGATCAGACGGCGCGCTGTGAAGGTGAGCTCGGCGGTGTTGTAATCGATCACATAATCATTCTCCTGCCCACGTGTCATCAACTGTCCATCGATGTATACTCTTTCCGTGCCTGAGAGTACCACGATGAATGTCTCGCCGTCATTTCCGCGCAGGCGGTAAGGCCCCTGCACCCCTTCGATCCCCTGTACGAGCTGGCGCGCGAACTTTCCCTTGCTCACTGCCACGCTGGCGCCTGCTGAACTGGGTCTCTCACCAGCTATAGGCAGGCGCGTGTTGTAGCTAAGGCCTTTGGTCTTCTTGAGGTAGGTAAGGAAATGGCTCCTGGGCCTTAGAAGCACGAAATCACCTGCGATCACCTCCCACAACGCGCCCTGTCTTACCGGATCATCCTCGTAGAGCTTGATGAACACCTGATCGAAATCCTGTAATTCCAACGTATTGCCACCAGCCTGGATGGGGATGTTGTTGTCGGTGACCGATGCAAGCACTTTTATCCGTTCCGTCAGATCTCCGCTCAACTCAAGGTTCATTGCGGAATTCACTGCCAGATCCTGGTTGTTGCCGAAGAGGATGCCGCGTGAGATGCTTCCACTTCGCTGCAATCCACCCCCGCTAAGCAACGATCCCTCCTGCCGCGGTATCTCGTACTTGAACGGTTCAGGCCGGTCGCCGCTGGGCGTGAGCAAGGCTTCACGATCCTTGTGTTGCACCACACCACCGAGCAAGAGCGGCATGGCGCGATACCTTACAAATACACTGTCCGGCGCCTGCGGCCAGATGATGATCGATAAATAGGGATCGGAAGAATAGGCACTGGGATCCACGATGACGGAATCCTGGAACACGTGCAGGCTGCCAGGCACGAAACTCAGCGTATCGACCTGAATGGTATCACCGGTCGGTCTCAGCCAACGTTCACGAAGATTCGATCCCGTCTGCGCCAGAATGAGAACAGGAGCGTAGAAGCCCAGCAGAATGAGGATCCCACGGCCGGAATAAGAGCGCATCGAGGTCCGGAATTGGATACCGATCCCCGCCTCGTGATGACCGTTGGGCACATGGAACATACGGAACAGCAGCCCGAAAATTATCCGAAACACCAGTAATGATAGTGCATCGCAGCATCACCATCCGATCGTTGAATGTTCGTGGCCGATGGAACTCCATGCCTGTCTGCGGCGTATAAGTTTGACTTTCATGATGTGCTCCCGCTCCGGATCGCTGCTCTTATTGGTGCCGATCCTAATATCCGCCTGGTCGTGCGCAGGAACTTTCAAACCCCGGGAACGTCAGGGTGAGGGCGGTAAATACTACGGTGGAGTCTTCAACGTGAACGAGACTGAAGGTTTGCGGAGCCTTTTTCCTTTAAGCATCACCCAGGCATCCTCGGCACGTGTGGCCAGCCAGATCTATGAAGGCTTGGTCGGGTTCGACCCCAAGGACCTCAGCATCAAACCAGCACTGGCCACTTCATGGTCGGTGGACGCCTCCTCACGGGTCTTCACCTTCAACATCCGACGGAATGTTCGGTTCCATGATGACCCATGCTTCCCCGAGGGATCTGGACGGCTACTGACCGCGCAGGATGTTGCTGCATGTTTCACGCGCATCTGCACGGCCGATCCCACCAACCAGATGCAATGGTTGTTCGTTGGGCGGATCAATGGCGCGGAAGAACATTATGAGGCTACACGGAAAAAGCTGAATTCCACCGGTGTGAAGGGCATCGAAGTGCTTGATGATTATACGCTGCGCATCTCACTGGCAGCCTCCTCTCCCACCTTCCTGCATGTGCTCGCCCATCAAGGCTGTTGGATCTATCCTTCAGAGATGGTGCAACACTATGAGAACGACATCCTCTGGCATCCGGTGGGCACCGGACCGTTCAAGATGAAGAGTTATCGCCGGGGCGAATCATTGATCCTGGAGAGAAATCCGAACTACTGGGCCGCCGACGATCTCGGCAACGATCTGCCATTCCTCGATGCCATCAGATACACCTTCACATCTGACAAGAACCGCGAACTGGATGAATTCCTGAAAGGGAACCTTTCCATGGTCTTCGAAGTTCCTGTAGGCCGGACCGATGTATTGAAAAATTCCAGGGAATTCCAGGTCCAGAGCATTCCAGCATTTTCGGTCCAATACTACGGTTTCAATGCACGGCAGGAACCGTTCAAGGACATCAGGATCCGCCGGGCGTTCTCGCTTGCCATAGACAGGCAATTACTGGCAGACAGTATTCTGCATGGCCTGGCAGTACCGGCCACGCGCGGCATGGTGCCTCCGGGGTTCAAGGATTATCCCTATGATCTGGTCCCTGAGCTGCGCCACGATCCCGATGAGGCAAGAAGATCGCTTGCCTCGGCCGGCTATCCTGGTGGAAAGGGGCTGCCTACCGTTTTCCTTCAGGTGAACAATGATGGTTTCGGATATGTGGAGGTCGCTTCGATGATACAATCCATGCTGGAGCGTGAACTGGGTGTACGTGTGGTATCATCCGTGTTGCCGATGGAACAACATTTCGATAAGATCGAACGTGGTGCTGCCTCTTTCTGGCGCGCAGGCTGGATCGTGGACCATCCCGATCCGGAGAACATTCTTGAATTGTTCCATGGCCGATCGGTCCCGGCGGATACGTCAGCGCCGTCATACCTGAACAATACCCGCTACAAGGACCAGGAATTCGATACGTTCTTCGATCTGGCCCACGGCACCTCAGACCATAAGAAGCGGCTCGAACTGCTCGCAAAAGCAGAGAAGATCCTGATGGATGACATGATCGTGATGCCCGTCTATCACGAGAATTCAGTGCGCCTTCTCCAGCCTTATGTGAAGGACATGCCGATAAATGCCATGGAATTACGCGATATGCGACTGGTGTGGTTCGACCCCGCCCTGCGTGATGCGATCTAGGCGATGTTGGTGGTGATCTGCTCGTAGACCATCTGTTTGGCCAACGGCATGAAGGTCTCGATGTGTGGCAGATCGATATCGCTCTCAAAGACGAAAACAGCAGGGTTCGGCATGTTCCGATGGCTGTTCAACAGTTCTGACCTGATCTGTTCGTAGGTGTGGCCGATGCTCACCGTGCATGAGGTCACATAGCGGGTGTGCACGCTGCGGTACTGTTTCTCTTCTCTGGCTTCGCGGAACAACGGCATGGCGTAGGCATACACCCGCGCCTCCCTGCCCGTACGAAGAAGTAACCAGCCTTCCTTGGCGTTCAATGGTTGGATACCAACGGGTGAAATACGGATCCGATCGGCGATCTCTTCCCTCAATTCACGTCCGTCTATCAGCGCCTTGTTCAATCCCGGTATGGAGAATTCCAACACCTCATCTATGATCGAGAGTAGCGCATCGTCATCCACCGGCTCATACTGGGGATCACCAGTGCGCGGATCGAAGCCCAAGAGCGGTCCCGCAAGGCTTCGCTCCAGATCCTCCTTGGTCCTCCTCAGTTGTACAAGTTCTTCCACGTGCGCCTTTATATCCTCCAGATACGGATACAACTTTCGCTCAGAGAACCTGGCATTCACGCGCTGCAAATAGGCCAGAAGCATGTATCGCTTCAATTCTGCATCCAGGGCAGGACGCACCACCCAATCCTTTGGCAATCCGTTCATGGAAGTTGCGGCTCTATAGGTTGGAACGAACTGTTCAAAAATATTGTTGCCTTCTCTCTTCCGGGCCACCGGCCCTTCCCACCTTTGAACATCAGATGTTATAAAGCCACAAACATGCCGATCGGCCGAAACCTGTTCATCGTATCCATCATTTCCATGCTGATCATTACCGGTTGCGTACCTGCGCGCAAGTGGCAGGAGGCTGATCAGCGCGCCAACACGTTGCAGGCCGAAGCCGATGCGGCCAATGCCCGCGCACGGGACGCCCAGATCGCGTTGACCGAATTGCAGGGCCGCAATGATGACCTGGCCCGCAGGATAAATGAACTTCAACGGGATACTGCCGTGCTGGGAACTTCGCTCAGGCAGATGACCACGCAATATGACAAGATCAATCAGCTCAACAATGAGCTGCTGGATAAATACAACAAATTACTTGCTGGCGATCGCAGTGAGAACCAGAAGCTCGTAAAGGACCTTGAAGCCTTACGTTCCGACCTGATCATGAAAGAGGATTCACTGAAGAGCCTTGAATCCCGGGTACAGGAAAGATCCCGGGCACTGGCCGATCGCGAAGCAAAGCTGGCGGAGCTTCAGGCCGATGTCGCTGCGAAGGACGAGGCGATGAGAAAGTTGAAGGACAGGGTGAGCCAGGCGCTTACCGGTTTCGAAGGGAAAGGCTTGACCGTGGAACGGCGTGGCGGCCGTATCCATGTAAGCATGGAGAACAAACTGCTCTTCCCCAGCGGAAGCGCGGCCGTGGATCCCAAGGGCCGCGAGGCACTCTCCCAACTTGCCAAGGCCATCGAAAATGAAAAGGACCTCAACATCATCGTTGAAGGCCACACGGATACGGACAAAGTGCAGCCCGGCGCGGCCTACAAGGACAATTGGGACCTGAGCGTCATGCGCGCCACATCGGTGATACGCATCCTGCGGGAGAACAGCCGCATAGATCCACTGCGCCTTACCGCATCGGGCCGTGGGGAATACCTGCCTGTTGACCCCAATGACAAGGCAAAGAACCGCAGGATCGAAGTGATACTTGCGCCCGATCTGCAGGAATTGTTCGAGCTTGTACGGGATTGATCAGAGTGAAGCCGTACGGCCGCCATCCACCGGAAGGTTGATGCCATTGATGTAGCCCGCCGAAGGACCGGCAAGGAATGCGATGGCATTGGCTATCTCTTTTGCCTGAGCGAACCGTCGCAACGGCACTTCGGCCATCATCTCGCTGGCGACCTCTTCTTCCGATCGCCCGGTGGCCTTGGATCTGTTCCTGATGATCGAACGGAGCCGTTCAGTGTCGGTGGCTCCCGGCAACACATTGTTCACCGTGATGCCATAAGGGCCCAGCTCATTGGCAAGTGTTTTCGCCCAATTGGCCACCGCTCCGCGGACCGTGTTGCTCACGCCCAGGTTCGGCAATGGTTGTTTCACACTTGTGCTGATCACATTGATGATACGGCCGTGCATGCGCTCCTTCATTCCTGGAACGATCGCCCTCACCAATGTCTGGAACGCGATCAAGTGTTGCGTGAAGGCCTGCTCGAACGCATCAGGCTCTGCGAGATGCGCAAGCCCTGGCGGAGGACCTCCCGTATTATTGATCAATATGTCGATCTGAAGACCTTGTACTTTCTGCGCCAGTGAAAGCCGATCGCTCATATCTGCTTCTATGTAACCGTGCTGCTGCCCATGCGCAGTTCGAAGCGATGCCATCACCTCTTCCAACTTCACTTCCGATCTTGAAAGCAGGATCACTTCTCCACCCAGATAGGCGATCTGTTGGGCCGCTGCGCGACCAATTCCACCAGTGGATCCACAGACAAGCGCGCGTCTGCCGGTCAATGCTATTTCCATCCGCGCAAAAGTACCTCGCCGCAGCTCCCTGACCGATCGACCGGACCCGGCAATTCATTCTACGGATACCCCAACGCATAGGCTGAAAAAGCCCGCGACGAAGATCCATTCAAGAAAAATGGGACCAAAGTTCCTTGGATCGGCGCACCTCTTCTTGTCAAGCCCGCGATCGTCAAGGGGGTCAGGGTCTGTCATGGCTCGCTTCAACCCTCTAATTTCGGCCGGTGAAAGCCGCCGCTATCCTGGGTTTTTCCCTGTATTGCAGCTTCGGTCTCGGTCAAAGTAATTCGCTTCTGATCAATGAGGTCCAGGCGGCCAACGATCGCACCATCGAAGCACCGGGAGGATCGTTCCCCGATTGGCTGGAGATCTACAATCCCACATCACGGTCGATCGACATGTTGGGAATGCGGCTGGTGGTGCCGGGACAGATCCATGTGATAGACATTCCGCTGAAGATCCCTCCCAAAGGATTCCGGGTGCTCTGGTGCGATGGAACTGACGGGATCGGCGCCGATCATCTATCGTTCAAACTTTCACGCAATGGTGGATCGGTGATCCTTATTGCTTCCGATGGCGTTTCCATCCTCGATGTGTTCACGTGGCCACAATTGTATGCCGATGAAAGCCTCGGCCGGCGACCGGATGGATCGAGGACGTGGAAGATCTTTCCAGAAGCCTCTCCTGGTAGGTCGAACAAGTTATCAGCAGGTTCATCGGAACGGCCACCAGCATTGGCATCTTCCATCGAACAAAAGGAAGGGAAACAGCGGATCGAATTCTCTGCTATAGCAAATACGATCCGTTACACCCTTGACGGGAGCGATCCATCGGGTGCCCATGCACGGCGTTATACTGCACCGATCGAATTGGACCGCACCACGGCGGTTCGTGCCCGTGCATATGATGAACACAATGTAGCCGGGCCTGAGTACGCACGAACGATCATGATCGGCGAACCTGCACCCACGGGAGCGATCATCTTGGACAGCCTGGATCTTTGGGACCGCGAGAACGGTATCGGTACCAACGGACCAACAGCCAACTATTCGCGTACCGGCCGTGAATGGGAACGATCGGCTTACTTCCAAATAGACGATACCGGAAAGGCGACTCCCGTAGGTATCCGCATCAGTGGCAGCGGATCGCGTACGCTGCCCAAGCGATCGTACAAATTGTATGGAAGACGGAGTTACGGAACAGATCCCGATGCGTTGCGGGATGTTACTGGACAGGTGTACGACGAGTTGATGCTGCGCGCTGACGCTTCTCCGAATGCCTTCCTCAGAAATCTGTTGATCGAGAAGCTGGTGCTCATGGACGACCTTGATCTTGCGCTCCAGCCATCACTTCCCCTTTCACTGTTGATCAATGGCAGATATGAAGGCCTCTATCGCCTTATGCCACCGAAGGATGAGCAATGGTTGCGGCAGATCAGCGGAGCGAAGAACGTGGATGTACTCGATGGTCCGGCTTATGAAGTGTTGTCCGGCGGAAGCAATGGCCATTTTCTGCAAGGTCTCGATCATCTCCGATCGAAGGCGCCGATCGATACGCTGAAAAAGTATTTCGACCTGGGAAGCCTCATCGATCTGGCATGCATCGATCTGTTCACCGGCCGTGGCGATCATGACCTGAACGTGCGGATCTACAGACCGCGGGAAAAGAACGGCGTCTGGCGATGGGTGCTTTTCGATATGGACCTATGGGCGCCAGTAGAGGACAACAGCCTTCAACGCATGCTCTCGGCCAATACGATGGAGTCGCCTTATCTGCCGGAGATCATCGCTCATGATGAACTACGACGGATGTTCTTGAAAAGGTTCAGCGCGTTGGTAGCCGGAACTTTCGATCCAAGACGGGTGATCCCTTTAGCCGACAGTCTGCATCACGCGAACAGGACCGAGCAACTTCGTGATCATGACCGTTGGAAAGAACAGCTGCAACGCCCGGATCCCGATGCATCGCTTGCCGAACTGAAGGAATTTTTTCAGCACCGCGGGGAATTCGTGCTGGAACATCTGGCCGATCGGACGGGAAGAAAATTGAAAAAGGTCGACATTAAAGTCCCAGATGGATCGCTGGCCACGATGTTCCTTGATGGGTCGCAACTACCCGCGGGCCGCAATGTGATCGGCCTGTTCGAAGGAATTCCGATGGATGTGGAGATACAGCCGAAGGCCGGCGTTCAATTCCAAGGATGGACCGGCGTGAAAGGCACCGACACGATCATCACTTTCGATCCGAAGAACGTGCGGCAACTTAAGCCGCGTCTGCGCCGGTGATCAGGCCGTAACAGCCTCCATGATGGACTCGAAGAGTGAGCGGCCATCGGTGTTGCCCAATCTGGGATCGCAGGCCCGTTCTGGATGCGGCATCATGCCGAAAACATTCCGCCCTTTGTTGGTGATGCCGGCGATGTTCTCCTTGCTGCCGTTCGGATTGGCATCATCGAAGAAGCGGCCTTCAGCATCGCAATACTTGAACAACACCTGATCACGCTCCTTCAGCTCCTTCAACACATCCGTACTCGCATGATAGCGTCCTTCACCATGTGCGATCGGGATCTTCAATGCGCGGTCGGGGATGTTGCGGGTCACCAATGTATCCTTAGCCACGCGCTTGATAAAGACATTTCGCGAAATGAACTTCTGATCCTGGTTGTGCAGCAATGCGCCGGGTAAAAGACCGGCCTCACAAAGCACCTGGAAACCATTGCAAACACCGAATACATATCCGCCTTTCTTCGCGTGTTGTGCCACTTCCTGCATAATGGGTGAGAAACGTGCGATGGCCCCTGAACGGAGATAATCCCCGAAGGAAAATCCGCCCGGCAGAACGACCATGTCCACTTTTTTCAGGTCATGGTCCTTGTGCCACAAACGTTCCACTCTCTGGCCCATGATGTTACCGAGAACATGGATCATATCCTCATCACAATTGGAGCCCGGGAAGATGACGACGCCGAATTTCATGCTGTGCTTTTGTGGCGGCGCAAAGGTACGTGATGTTGCGTGAGCGATCGGCTCGGAAAGCCCGGACACGCTGAAGGCGGGGAGGACTTGAAGGGAGAGCGCGACCCCGCCAAGAAGGAGCATCTTCCTTATGCCGTCATCTCAAAGGGGGGACACGCCCAAAAGATCCGATCGAAAACTTTGGATCAGCTGGCCTTGCGCAACTGGAACGGGCGTACGGTGGCCTGCTCACCATCCAGCACCATGAGGAAGTATTCCTCCCCATCAAGATCGGTGATGCGCACACGTGTGATGGGGCCACGGACATCGCCCGTCTTCACGATGCGGCCTTCACTGTCGCAGATGTCGAACAGCGCATCGGCGGTGCCGGGATCATAGTCGAACATCAACAAGCGCTCGATCTGGTCGATCCGCAGGCGCAACTCATTTCCACCCGGTACCATGGTCTTGCGGTTTGGGAGGTTATACGCGGATGCGCTTGATCGGTTACAAAGACCAGAGGCCCGATCTCAATTGAGACCGGGCCTCCACCACCAAACCAGAAAAAACCCGAGAAAAAAGGTCAGTTGCCCTGGTCGTTGAAGATCCAGAGGGCTTCTGCGGTAACTACCTGTTGAATGTAGAGTTGCATGGCAATGAGGGTTTTGGATCGTTCGCTGACCCGAAGCTATCGGTACTCACTGCCGATAGAAAGGCGGCAACGAGAAGCGGTGCGCCGGATCGAAAGAGCGGTAAGGTGTGAATGGATCGATAAAGGCCACCGACCGATGGAACAGGAATGATCCTTTTTTCCGTTCTTCGTTCCATGGGCACCTTTGGCTGTTCAACCTGTAAATGGACCGTTGGTACCTGTAACTTTTCTGCAAACAAGATCACATGGCACTGCGCGCACTGATAGTGGATGACGAGGCCGATGCCCGGGACAACCTGCGTTTGATGCTGGAGGAACACTGTCCCGAAGTGGAAGTGGTAGGCCAGGCCGGCAGCGCGCCTGAGGCGCGCCAGAAGATCAATGAGCTGCAACCGAACGCGCTCTTCCTGGACATAAAAATGCCCGGGGAAGATGGTTTTCAACTGCTGAGTTCCATCGCCGAGCTCGATCTTCCGGTGGTGTTCACAACTGCATATGACGAATACGCGCTAAAGGCCTTCAAACAGAATGCGCTGGATTATCTGGAGAAGCCGATCGATATCGACGAGTTGCAGCGCGCGGTGAAGAAATTGCAGAAAAGCACCAACGAGATAACTCCGGCGCAGCCTTCCGCGATCGCAGCGTTGATGAAGGATCCGGCCTCGCCCTTGAGTTCACGTGTCGCCATTCCCGGGCGCGAAGGTCTTGTGCTCCTGAAGCATGAGGACATCATGTACCTCGAGGCCAACGATAGTTATACCACCATTCATCTAAAGGACGGCAAGCGCTCGGTGAGCAGCAAGCACATCCGCGTGTTCGAGAACAGCCTTGATCCGAAAAGCTTCTTCCGCGTACACAAATCGTACATCATCAACCTGGCGCACCTCAAGGGTTTCAACCGTGCAGAAGGCAACATGGCGGTGCTGGACAATGGCGCCCTGATCCCTGTATCGCGGAGAAGGCTTCCTGATTTTCTCGCATTGATCAATACCTTTTGAGGCCCATTCGCGCACCGCTGATGCGCCTGAGCATATTTCTCTTCGCCCTACTGCCCATGGCTGCTGAGGCCCAGCAGCACATGTTCACGCAGTACACCCCGAAGGATGGTCTTGCACAAAGCCAGGTACGGGCCATGGCACAGGATGAGCATGGCTATATGTGGTTCGGGACACTTGGCGGTGCCAGCAGGTTCGATGGGCTTGAATTCACTGATCATGCCCTGCAGGAAGGATTACCCGATGCGCAGGTGAGCGCGATGGTACAGGACAACAAAGGAAGGTTGTGGCTCGGTGTCGGATCGGTCCTTGTACTTCGCGAAGGCCAGAAATGGGTCCAACATCCGCTGCCGGTGCAGAACGCCGCTCGCATCATGAGCCTGGCCAGTGATAAGCAAGGACGGATCTATGCCGGTACCGATGGAAGTGGTCTCTACATATGGGACGATGATGCTGTGAGAACGGTGGAGAACTACCCGGATACAGCTGCCAACATCCGCAGCTTGCTGATGCTGAGCGATGGCCGTTTGCTGATCGGGCTTCGCAGCGGTCTTCTGATATACGATGGATCGAGTTTCATTCAAGTGGATCTGAAAGAGAACAACGGTGTTGCGATCAGTGCCATGGCCGAAGGTCGTGATAGCACCTGGTGGATCGGAACATTCCAGAGTGGTCTGCTCCAGATGAAGAACGGTGAGATCAAAGCCCACGATGAAGAGACCGGATTGATCAGGAACAACGTGCGTTGCCTGTTGGTGGACACGGAAGGAAAATTATGGGTGGGCACGAAGTTCGGATTGAACATCATAGATGGGGGGCGCATCAGAACATTGACGGTGCACCAGGGAATGCCGAACGACAACATCTGGTGCGCATACCAGGACAGTGAAGGCAACATCTGGTTCGGCACCGATGGAGCAGGTGCCCTGAAATACACCGGCGATCGGTTCGTCACCTTCACCACACGAGATGGCCTTTGCAGCGATCTGGTGATGACAGTGATCTCAGACGCAGCCGGTGATCTATGGCTTGGGACCTATGACAACGGGCTTTGCCGCATGGACCTTATGGCGATGGTGAACACCATGGACGGCCTCCCCAACAACACGGTCTGGTGCGGCATCACCGATCGGAACGGCTCCATCTGGGTGGGTACCAGCGAAGGCGTGGCTCAACTCGTGCGCGGCGTGGTACAACCACTGCCACCACAAGTAGCCTTGCTCGGCCAGCGGGTCACCTCCCTGCTTGAAGGGCCTGATGGAACCATCTGGTGCGGCACACGTGATGGACTTGTCGGGATAAAGAATGGCGCGCTCGCAGTGGAATATCCTGCTGGTGAAAATGGTCCGGGCCGCTCGGTGCGCAACATGCTTTGGGATGATGACCGCATGCTTCTGGCCACCGAACAGGGCATCTCGATAAAACAGGGTACAAGGTTCACCCGGATCACCACAGAAGATGGAGCCAGCGACAACACCATATTCAGTCTGTTGAAGGATCGCAAAGGGCGCATTTGGGCAGGTACAAGCAATGGTTTGACCTGTGTTGTTGATGAGGATGTCCGCGCGATCCGCCTGGGCAATGATTTCGGTTCGAACTATATCAACGGTCTTCTGCGAGATGATCAAGGTAATATCTGGGCGGGCAGCAACAATGGGCTATTTGTGTTCGATCCTGATAGTCTCCTGGAACATCCTTCGAAATTCATGCATTTCACCATGAACGATGGACTGCGCAGCATGGAGTTCAACCTGAACGCCGTGCATAGGGACCGGCTGGGCCGGTTGTTCTTCGGCACCACCGGAGGTCTCTTGTTCCATGATGCACGCCGTTTCCGATCGCATCCGCAACCTGCGCCACCGCGCGTCCATATAACCGGTCTTCGATCCTTCCTACAGGAAACGGATTGGCGCAAACAGAGCACTTCGTTGAACGAACAAGGTGTACCCGTGGATCTTGAACTGCCTTACGGCCGTAATTATCTCACGTTCGATTACATCGGGATCAGCCTTGGGGCACCTGAAAAGGTGATGTATAAATACCGCTTGATCGGTCTCGATGCCGACTGGCTGCCGGCAACAGATGCACGATTCGCGAGCTACAGCAGCATCACCCATGGTGAATACACTTTTGAAGTGATCGCCAGTACTGATGGGGTGAACTGGAACGGCCCGGCCACGCTCAGCTTCAGCATTGCACCGCCATTCTGGTTGAGACCCTGGTTCTTTGCATTGGTGATCGGGGCCGTGGGCGGATCTGCCTACGGGGTGCAACGCTATAGGCATCGCCTGCGCGAACGGCATGAGCGAACGCGCCAGTTGATGCTCCGATCGCGCATGCTTCAACTGGAACAACAGGCCTTGAACGCCAACATGAACCGGCATTTCGTCTTCAATGCACTGAACAGCATCCAGTATTACATCAACCGGCAGGACCGCGTCACGGCGAGCAAGTACCTCACCAGTTTCGCCAAGTTGATCCGCCGCAACCTGGATGCCAGTCAGAATGATACGACCAGCCTTCGCGAAGAACTGGAACGGCTTGAGCTCTACCTCCTGTTGGAGAACATGCGCTTCAAGGACCGTTTCCAGTACAGCGTCACCATCGATCCGCAGGTGGATGTGGGACAGGTACGGTTACCGGCAATGATGCTGCAACCTTATGTGGAGAACAGCATCTGGCACGGCATCCTGCCCACGGAACGCCAGGGCCGGGTGGATATCATCGTGGAGCCGGCCGGTAGTGGACGAGTATTGGTGCGTATTGAAGATGATGGCATCGGAGTGGACCAAAGTCGCTTGAACAAGGCGAATAACGAGAGCGACCACATTTCCCGGGGTATCGAGATCACCAAAGGCCGGGCAGATGTGCTGCGCCGGCTCGATCTGACGGATATTCGGATCAGCGGCCCGGACCAATGGCAGGATGAGGCTACAGGCCGGATCCTGGGTACCAAGGTGGCCATTGAACTTCCCGGCTCTACCGTTGCCTAAAAAAGACGGGCAGATCCTTGCATCGAGCAGTGGCGTCCACTATCTTTGGTTCGTGCTGAAGTACCTCCATACCATTCAAGCCAGGTCGGCGGCCGCACTTTTTGTGCTTGCGCTGCTGCTGGGCTCCTGTGGTAAGGAAGCGTTGATAGAACCATCCACAGGCGCTCCTGCCCATGGGGCCAAGAACATCGGAACGCCCGGCCATGGTGATGCTCCCGATCCCTCCAATGGCAGCACACGTGATGACGACCCAACTGATGATGAGCCAGTGACCGGCAGCGGTGATGGCATCAGTGATGATGGGGACGACCTTTCTGATACAGAACGCAACCGAAAGAAGAAGTGAACCGCCCCCCTCGGTCCTTCTTCAGGTAGAGCGCCCGGAATACCGGGCGTTTTTATTTGCGCCTTCTCATCCCGTTCCTTTTCCTGTGATCGCCGTTCCCCGTAGGCCAGTTTGTATGGAATTTTCAGAGACCTAGATTTCTTTCTGAAAATTCCCTCATCAAGCATCCATGTCCAATAAAGCACATGATCACGTACATCGCTTGGTGAGGTCCATGTCCAGGGCTGAAAAGCGCTATTTCAAATTATTCACGGGCCGCCATATGCCTTACGGGCATAGCAACCATCAGGTACTCTTTGATGCAATTGCTTCAATGAGCGAATATGATGAAGCGGCACTCCTCCGCCAATTCCAGAAGGAGGCTTTCACCAACCGCTTCGCCATCACGAAACGCAGGCTCTACGAAGCCATTCTACGAAGTCTTGATGCGTTCCATGCTGAGAGTTCGATCCACCCACGTCTGCACCGGATGCTGCACCAGGTCGAATTGCT
Source organism: Bacteroidota bacterium (assembly GCA_023430325.1). Classification (GTDB taxonomy): domain Bacteria; phylum Bacteroidota; class Bacteroidia; order Flavobacteriales_F; family PHOS-HE28; genus PHOS-HE28. Next base: position 66,023 of record JAEZAU010000233.1, read on the forward strand.
CCATCAACGTGCATTGTACGATGATGCTTCGAAGATGCTCCAAAGCGTGAAACGGCTGGCACAGCAACATGAAGAACATCCCGTACTTGCCGAAGTGCTGCGCTGGGAACGAAAACTTCTTGAACGGGCCAATTATGCTGAAGCGGATGCGGGAATTCTGGATCGGATCCGATGCGAGGCCAGGGACCTGCATGATGAACAGCGCCAGCTGGACGAACTATGGGATCTGAAAAGCCGGGTCTTCGTTAACCTGTACCGCCATGGAAAGGTTCGGGATGAAAAAGGCATGGACCAACTACGATCGCTGCTTGAGGAGCCCGTTCTGAAAGAAGCGGCCCGATCGAAGAGCCACAGGGCCCGGTTCCTATGTCATCATCTGCACAGCGCGGCAGCCTTTGCCACGGGAGATCTGACGGGTTGCCATGCACACTTGAACAAGGCCTACAAGATCCTCTGCAATTCACGGGAATGCTTCATGGACGAGCATTATCTGGCCCTTTCGGTGCTCAGTAACCTGATCTATGTGGAGCTTCGATCGGGCAATTTCAAAAAAGCGTTCGAAAGGTTGGAGGAATTCCGTCTGCTACCCGAGCTGTGGAACATGCCGGTGAATGAAGATCTTGAACTGAAGCTCTTTTGTACATCCACCAGTCTTGAACTTTCCATCCACAGCCAGATGGGTGCCTTCGAGAAAGCCATGCAATTGGTGCCCCAAGTGGAAAGAGGACTTCTCCAGCACGGTGACCGGCTCGGTGCAGTGCGTAAGGCGGGATTCTACTACCAGCTAGCATACGTTCACTTCGGTTGCGGGCAATTCGATAAGGCGTTGCGCTGGACACACCGATTATTGAACGATGTGCGGATAGATGAGAGTGCCGAGATTGTCTGTTTCGGGCGGATGTTGAACCTTCTTGCGCACATAGAATTGGGGCCATCGGAAATGCTCACCTATGCCCTTCGCAGTACCGAGCGTTACCTGGCCACCAGGGGCCGCGTGCACAAGTTCGAACCGCTCTTTCTCCAGATGGTGCATGGTGCCATGCGTTCGCGATCTGAAAAGGCCACCCTGCGCACATATTCGGATTTTCTGGAACGCTCGCGATCATTGGAGAACGACCCCATGGAACAGGTGGTCTTCGAACACATGGATGCCATAGCATGGGCTGAAAGCAAGGTCACTGGAAGATCGTTCACCGATCTGGTGAAGGAACGGGCCATGCGAATGGCCAGTGCAGCCTAGCTTCAACTAGCACCTCGTCGCAAGAACGCATCCCAGCCTTGCGCCCGCAATTGATGTATGCCTCCAACCTTGTCCACCAACACACATCCATCAGCAGGATCGGTCATATGCCCGATGATCGTAAGATCAGGATTGCCTTTGATTTTATCATGGTCGGCCTGGGTAATAGTGAACAACAGCTCGTAATCCTCGCCACCGTTCAATGCGCACATGCTCGGATCGAGATCGAATTCCCGTGCAGTGCTGTATGTATGCGGATCGATCGGGAGCTTATCATCATATATACGCACGCCAACGCCGGAGTTCCTCGCAATATGCATCACATCGCTGGCCAGCCCATCGCTGATGTCGATCATGCTCGTAGGCCGCACACCCAGCTTCTTCAATAGATCGATGATGTCCCTTCGCGGTTCGGGTTTCAGTTGGCGCTCCAGGATGTAATCATGGCCGGTAAGGTCCGGCTGGGCACCGGTCTCTTTGAATACATACTTCTCCCGCTCCAGGATCTGAAGTCCCATGTACGCGCCACCCAGATCTCCGCTCACCACCAGCAGATCGTTGGCGCGGGCGCCATTGCGATAGACGATGTCCGATCCTTTGGCTGAACCGATGGCCGTGATGCTGATGATGGCCCCGCTGCGGCTGCTGCAGGTGTCCCCACCGATGATATCCACCCCGTGATGGTCGCAGGCCCGCATCATGCCGTCATAAAGTTCATCGATCGCTTCCACTGGAAATCGATTGCTGAGCGCCAATGACACTGTGACCTGTTTCGGCATGGCGTTCATCGCATATAGATCGCTCAAGTTGACAGCGATCGCCTTATAGCCCAAATGGCGCAGCGGCACATAGCTCAGATCGAAGTGAACGCCCTCCACCAGCATGTCCGTGGTGACCACTTGATGCAGGCATTCGCCACTTGCTGAAGGATCGATCACAGCCGCATCATCACCGATCCCTCTCACGGTCGAGCGGTCCACGATCTTTATGCGCGATGCGATCCTATCGATGAGGCCGAACTCCCCGAGGCTGGAAAGCTCGGTCCGTTGCAGTTCTTCTGACATGGCACAAAGGTCGGTCGATCGCAGATAGGCTCACCTTGCCTCAGATGATCGTTGCTCATACAACCTGAAAAGCTCTTTGTGATGATCATCAAGCACCAGCCTGTGCCCTTGAATGAAAGCATGCCGCACATCATTCCCACGCATGTCCAATGCATCACCGTTGGATACGATCAACGTGGCGTCCTTGCCGATCTCAAGACTTCCGCACCGATCGGATATGCCCAGGATGGCGGCAGCGTCCAGGGTGATGGAGCGTAATGCGTCCTCCCTGCCCAGCCCGTATGCGGAAGCCGTTCCGGCCACGAATGGAAGATTGCGCAGACCCGCTGCTTCATGCTCTCCGATATAGCTCAGTGCGAAACGCACACCCTGTTCCTTCAACAATGCGGGAAGGCGGTACGGAAGTTCCACATCATCATCGGGTCTCAGCGGCAGTGAATGGAGTCTGCGAAGAATAACGTCCACCTTGTTATCCCGCAGAAGATCGGCGACACGCCAGGAATCGTAGCCACCGACGATCACCAGTTTTTTTACGCCTTCTGCCTTGGCGAACAGCACGGCCTCAGTGATCTCCCGCGCTGCATCGGCATGCACATACAGCGTCCTGCGCCCATCAAAAAGGCCGCGCATTGCTTCGCACCGCAGATCTTTCTTTTCAGGAAGGGCTACCGCTGAATAGGCCTTGGCCCGGCCGAAGAACTCCCGGATCTCATCCAGCTTCTTTTGCCGTTCATCCTTCGCAGCAGCATCGGTCTCCTGCTGCTCCGCCCACCAGCCGCGGCGCTGGTATGCCGGTGGCCATGTCATGAACACGCCTTCATCGGATCTTACGGTCGCTTCCTCCCAATCCCATGCATCGAGCTGGACGATGGAGCTCGTGCCGCTGATGACAAGCCCTTTCGGCGATATCTGGGCGATCAACACACCATTGGACCGCACTGTGGGAATGATGCGCGAATCAGCTTTATAGGAAGTGATCGTACGCAATTCAGGCTCGAAATGTCCGACATCCTGAAAGTCACGGCTGGCACGGATAGACTCGATCTCTGTGAGTCCCAGACTGGAACAAAGACCGATGAAACCCGGATAGATGTGCTGGCCGTTCGCATGGATGGTAGTGTCATACGATGCGCGAACACCATATCCGTATCCGACAAAATCGATCTTGCCGTTCCGGAGACCGACCGCACCCTCTTCGAACACCCGGCCATCACCCACATGAACCGTTCCGCCGGTGATGAGGATCGATCTTGTTTGAGCAGGACCTGGCAGGGGTTGCTGGGCGAAAAGTGAACACGAGAAAAGGATGCACAAGGCCATCAAGGGCCGAAGTACGGTTGGTGAACGTTCAATGCGAATCATCTCCATCACCGATATCATCACAATGCCATTGCTGATCCACCTCACGCTCCGGCTTCTTTTTGTTCGTCTCATCTGCGGAAAGCATCGCGCGCACCAGCCGATCTCGTTCCTCGCTTACCAGCTGGCGCTTTGAAACGTCATCCTCAATGCTGTAATAACAGATACCTTCCACATAGGTGCGCATCACCTTTGCATCGATCGACAATGGATCGTTGCTCCATAACACGAGATCGGCATCCTTGCCCACTTCGATGCTTCCGATGCGGTGATCGAGCTTCAACATGCGCGCAGGGTTCAATGTCACCATGCGCCATGCCTCGTCGGACGGAACACCCCCATACTTCATGGTCTTTGCAGCCTCCTGGTTCAATCTCCTGCACATCTCTGCATCATCACTATTGATGCCGGTGAGTACGCCATTGCGGTACAACAAAGCAGCGTTGTACGGGATGGCATCATAAACCTCAAGCTTGTAGGCCCACCAGTCGCTGAACGTGCTGGCCGCAACTCCGTGCTTCTTCATCTTACCGGCCATCTTATAACCTTCAAGGATATGCGTGAACGTATTCACCTTGAAACCGATGCTGTCCGCAACATGCATCAGCATATCGATCTCACTTTGCACATAGCTATGGCAGGTGATATGCCGCTCGCCACGCAGTATCTCCTGCAGTGCTTCCGAGCGAAGGTCCCTTCGCGGCCGATCGGTCCGCTCCCGATCCCTGGGGCGTAATGATCTCCATGCCTGGTGTTCCCGGTCCAGATCGGCAGCTCTGGCGAATGCATCGTGATACAATTGTTCCACGCCCATCCGCGTTTGGGGAAATCTTGAACTCTGGCCCCAATTGCTCTGTTTCACGTTCTCTCCAAGAGCGAACTTGATATGACCCGGAGCATTCCTGATCAACATGCTATCAGCCGGTAGACCCCATTTCAGTTTGATCAATGCGCTTTGACCGCCGATGGCGTTCGCCGATCCATGCAACAGCTGTACGGTGGTGACGCCTCCGGCCAATGCCCTGTATATGTTCACATCATCCGGATCGATGACATCACCGATACGCACTTCCGATGAGATATGGTGACCCACCTCGTTGACACCACGCGAGATGGCGATGTGCGAATGCTCATCAACAATACCTGCGGTGAGATGAAGCCCTTTCGCATCGATCTCATTGATCGCCGGTTTATTCCTTCCCGGGAAGATTGAATTGACATCCAGTCGCTCGCCGACGGCTTTGATCCGGCCTTGATGAACGAGGACATCCGTATTGCGAAGAATGCCAGGCGATGCATTGGTCCAAACGGTGGCATTCCTGAAGATCGTGGTGGTATTGGATGGCTCTTTCGTCCAGCCATGGCCGTTCAGGGGATGATGCAGCGGACCAAGGACCGGCACCAAGGAGGTACCGTTCTTGACCCCTTGATCGGACTTTGCCTTGGTCGCACGCCTCAGGGCGCTCCAGCCGATCCATTGCCCACCGGGCAGTTGGCCTCTCCCCTCCCACAGTCCCTCGCGATGAATGCTTCCTGACAACCGCGTAACGGCTGAAGCATCTGCCTTTGTGGCGAAACTTATCGATACGATCGCACCTTGTCTTTCTATGATCGCTTTCACCTTGCTTGTATCCGCAGGCAGGGTTCCCCGAACGAACGCTTCAAACTTGTTGTCCTTCTTGCTTACCTCCAAGAGAACACTGCTTCCGCCGATATTGAGATCATAAGTGCCCGCAAGTTTCGGCTTCTCAAGGTCCACAAGTACGAACCTCTTCTTTCCGATCCAATTTTCATGGATCACGTTCTTTTCATCCAGGAGCTCACCCGAGGTGATGAGGAAGTTGGCCAGCATCCCCGGGCGCAGAGCACCGATTCGATCATCCATGCCGAACAGGCGTGCGGGATCGGTGGTGAGCGCTTCGATCGCACGTACTGGATCGAGCCCACATTGGACCATCCTTCGCAGATCGCGCCAGAATTCCTTCAGGTCCTTGCGGCCATGAGTGGTGAAAGTGAACGTTACACCCGCTGAATCAAGCATCATGGCATTGAACGGGGCATACTCCCAATGTTTAAACCTGGCGTAGGATACTTCAAGGGCATCGAATGGATCGCGCACGTCATACGCCCCGGGAAGATCCACCGGAATGATCATCGGCAAGGCCATATGTTGGATCTGAGCCAGCCGCGCGTACTCATCTCCCGATCCCTTTATGATCCCAGGCAGGCTGAATTCCTCAAGGATCTTCGCCCAACGCAGAACCTCGTTTCGACCTTGGGCTTCGAACACCATCCGGCCTTTCATCTGCCCGGCAAGTGCCGCAAGGACCGCATCAGCTTCATTGAGACGCGCGATCTCCTCCGTCCACAATGCATCCAAGAAAGTCTGTCTGAGCAATGCGATGGCCCCCATCTGTGATGTTGGGTACGCATCCGGAGAAGAACCTTTGCTGAAACTGAAATGCGCAGACAGATCGGGCTGTATCACCGATCGGCGCAGATCACCATCATCGAGCAGAATGGCGGCAGATGTCCCACGCGCGATACCATCCATCCTATGCGTATACACCACACCGAAACCTGCCTTGCGTAACTCTTCCGCTTTCTTCTCATCGCTCTTCACCAGCACATGAGCACGGGAATCTGCGCGCAGCGCCCCGTTCCAATGGCGCGCACCTTTCCATTCCGCCTTCCGCTCGTCAGCAGTGCTCGGTGGAAGACCCAGGCCTGAGTATGGATCGATGAGGGAAGGCCAGATATGCATGCCGTTCAGGTCCCTCACCTGTGCCCCGGAAGGCACCTTCACCCTCTCGCCGGCCGCGACAACGACACCGTCCTTCACCACGAAGGTGGCCTTCTGCAGTACCGTACGGGCATCGACATGTACCGTTGCATTGGTGAAGGCCACGAGCATGGGGGCAGCATCGGAGATATGCTCCTTCGGCTGAACGCTCTGGGCCATCACCCCCATGGCGATGACGAGCGCGGTGAGAAGTAGGAAAGACCGCATCAATGGCGGCGAAAGTAGCAGACAGGCTGATGCCGATCGCAGGTTGAACAGGGCGTTCATCGACGGGTGTTGGTGAATAGCCGTTCGATATGGACCGGATCATTCCGCTGGGAAGCCACCTATTTTTGCCTCGCTCCGAAACCTGGACCCCATGGATGGAACTTTTCTCCTGCTTATCCACAGCATCCTGCGCTATGGCTTGTTGTTGTTCGTTGTCCTGGCGATCCTCTTCAGCCTTTACGGCCTTATAACGCGAACGCCCGTGCTTATCGGCCATAGGCAGGTCACCGTATGGGCGGTACTGCTTGCTCACATTCAACTTATCCTCGGTGTCATTCTGTATATCATCCGGGGTTGGTACAAGGTGGCTGTGGATTCACGGATAGACCGATATTGGAAAATGGAGCACATCGGCACCATGATCGTGGCGATCATTTTGATAACACTGGGCCGTGTCCTTTCCAAAAAAGCCAAGGACGACCGCAAAAAACAACTATACGTGGCCATCTTCTTCATTATCGCATTGCTGTTGATGCTCATGATGATGCCCTGGCCTGACAGAGAGATCGGCTTTGGCCGTGGATGGATATGATGAAGAAGTTATTCCTGTTCTCGATAACAATAGCGATAATGCTTTTCTCCTGCGGGAATGGCGGGGGAACCACGGCTTCGGCACCCAGAAGCAGCGGTGAAATGCTGTTCGATACCCACTGCACCCTGTGTCATGGTGCTGATGGTAAATTGAAGATGGGCGACGCGAAGGATCTTTCCATCTCCACACTTACCAGGGAAGAAATGATCGCCGTGGTCACACATGGCCGCGGTACCATGATGCCGTACAAACAAGTCCTTTCCGCAGAAGAGATCGAACAGGTGGTGGACCATGTGCGTACATTGAAGGTGAAGGAATGATCGACCCACTGGACCAGAAGACACGGGCGGAGACGGCCGTATTGATCGGGCTGATCACCGATCAGCAGGATGGCGAACAGGTGAAGGAATACCTGGATGAACTTGAGTTCCTTGCCACTACTGCGGACATCACCACGCTGAAGCGCTTCACGCAGAAACTGCACAAGCCGGATGGGCGCACCTATATAGGCAGCGGCAAGCTTGCGGAAGTGAAACAATGGATGGAGGAGCATGGCGCCGACTCCTTGATCTTCGATGATGAACTTTCACCGGCCCAGCAACGGAACCTGGAAAAGGAACTCGGCAAGCCGGTACTCGATCGGCCCAGATTGATCCTGGACATCTTCGCACGAAGAGCGCGGACGGCCCACGCCAAAACGCAGGTGGAACTCGCCCAATACGAATACATGTTGCCGCGTCTTACAAAGCTCTGGACACACTTGGAGCGGCAGCGCGGAGGTACGGGAACACGCGGTGGTGCGGGTGAGAAGGAGATAGAGACCGACCGGCGGATCGTGCGCGATCGGATCTCCTTGCTGAAAGCGCAGCTCAAGAACATCGATCGGCAGATGGCCACGCAGCGTGGCAATCGCGGCAAGCTTGTACGTGTGGCGCTGGTCGGTTATACCAACGTAGGCAAGAGCACCTTGATGAACCTGCTGAGCAAAAGCGATGTCTTCGCCGAGAACAAGCTCTTCGCAACGCTGGATACCACGGTAAGGAAGATCGTGCTCGGCAATCTGCCGTTCCTCCTTACCGATACGGTAGGTTTCATTAGAAAGCTTCCCACGCAACTCATCGAAAGCTTCAAAAGCACTTTGGATGAGACCCGTGAATCCGATCTCCTCTTGCACGTGGTCGATATCAGTCACCACAACTTCGAGGAGCAATACAACACGGTGAAGCATACGCTGGAAGAGATCGGCGCCGGAGACAAACCGGTGATCGTTGTCTTCAACAAGATCGACGCGTACAAACCTTCACCACATGATCCGGATGATCTAGCCCCGAAACGCGTGGACCAGTTCACGCTTGAAGAGCTGAAGGAGCAGTGGATGGCGCGCATGCAGGATGTGGAAACGATCTTCATCAGCGCGGCCGACAGGCAGAATATCGACGGCCTGCGCAAGTTGTTATACGAACGTGTGAAAGAGATCCATACCGCGCGATATCCTTATGAAAGCGATCTGCTGTTCAAGGATAGTTATGTAGAGGGAGAAGAAGATGTGTAGCGTCGACCCATGGGTAAACCGTGGATGATCAAATATTGAGGTTTCAGACCAGTACCATTCGAAGAAGATCCACTGTTGAAATAGAATGGCAGCGAAGAGATCTTCGAAAAAGAAGAAAGGCCGGTCGGGCATAGGCTTTCTGGTGAAGCTGCTTCTGATCGGACTGGCGATCGTTTTCTTCTCCTTTCTGGGACTGATCCAAGCCGTTCGCAGCGGAGTTTTTGGAGAACTTCCTTCGGATGAAGAACTGAGGTCGATCCGCCATGAACAGGCCACGATGGTGCTGGCCTATGACGGCACCCCGATCGGAAAGATCTTCGCCAAGGACCGTACGAATGTTCAATTCAAGGATCTTCCGAAGCACCTGGTGAATGCGTTGGTGAGCACGGAGGATGCCAGGTTCTTCGCGCATCAAGGCGTTGATGGCCGCAGTTATATCCGCGTATTCTTCCGCACGCTACTTGGGGGTGACAGAAGTGGTGGCGGTGGAAGTACGATCTCCCAGCAGATCATGAAAAATCTGTATGGAAGGCAACGCCACGGAGCGCTCACGATCCCTGTGAACAAGGTGAAGGAAGCCCTGATGGCGCAACGATTGGAGCGCGTTCTTACCAAGGAGGATGTGCTGCTGCTTTATTTCAATTCCGTGCCTTTCGGCGAAAATGTCTTCGGGATCGGTGCAGCTTCGCAGCGGTTCTTCAACAAACCCGTGCAACAGCTTAAGGTGGAGGAAGGAGCTGTACTTGTCGGCATGTTGAAGGCGAACACGACCTACAATCCGCGACTAAGGCCCGAGAATGCCCGCAAGCGCAGGAATGTGGTGCTTGCATTGATGCATGAGAACGGCCATTTGAAGCAGACAGAAAAGGACAGCTTACAGAAGTTGCCGGTACTCCTCAATTACAGCGGTGGCGACATCTATGACAACTACGGGTATTATGTGGCAGTAGTGGCCGATGAGGCCCGATCGATACTTAAGGAACTCGAAGAGAAGTCGGGGACGCAATACAACATCGAAAAAGATGGCTTGCGGATCAATACCACTCTGGATCCGGCGTTGCAGAATTCCGCCATCAAAGCGATCCGAAGACATCTGGCATCCATGCAGCCGCGTCTGGACAGGGAACTGCGCGCGCAAAAAAGCCGATCCGCCTGGGAGAAACGGATCGCCCCTTCACATGGCGCGAAGTGGAAGGACTCTGCCAGGCAACCACGTGAGCTATACGATCATCGCGCGAAGCGTGTGGACACCTTGAGTTACCGCGACAGCCTCTGGCATTACGAGAAAATGTTGAATGGTGCAGTGCTCATGATGGATCCATCCACCGGGGCGGTACGCGCATGGGTGGGCGGAAATGATCACCGCTTCCTGCCCTACGATCTGGTGCGCGCACGAAGGCCTATCGCAAGTACGATCAAGCCTGCGGTGTATGCGTCCGCACTGGAACGTGGCTTCGATCCATGCACCTATTTCGATAATGAGAAAAGGACCTATGCACAGTTCGAGGATTGGTCACCGGACAACTATGATCGGGATACCACCGCTGGCGAAGTTGCAATGTGGTATTCATTGGCCAAGTCCATGAACCGGCCTACGGTGGATCTTTATTTCAAGACCGGCCAGGACACGATCCGCCGCACTTTCAATGCGCTTGGACTTCCCTCGGAGAATGCCGATAAACCTGCGATCGCATTGGGCGCGGAGGAGATATCGTTGCTCGAAATAGTTCCTGCGTACGGCTCCTTCGCCATGCGCGGAAAACGTGTTCAACCGCAGTTGATCACCAGTATCACCGACCAACAGGGAAAAGTGATCTACAAGGCCGATAAGCCGAAAGTGTTCCATGCATTGAACGAGAATTCCGCAGCCCAGATCACCGCCATGCTGCAGAAAGCGATCGATGAGGGGACCGGAACAGCCTTGCGCTCAAAATACAATGTGACAAGTCCACTTGCTGGAAAGACCGGCACATCACAGAACTACGGCGATGCCTGGTTCGTGGCCTACACACCCGGCCTTGTGATAGGCACCTGGGTGGGCGCGTTCGATCCCGAGATCCACTTCAACTCAAGCGCGGGAACCGGAACGCAACTGGCCATGCCGATCGCGGCCCATGTATTGAACGACATCGAAGCGAAGGCGAAGCTGCGGAAACGATACCTCCTGCCATTCGACTGGCTGTCGGAGCATGACATCGATATGAACTGCGATCCCAAACGCTATCCGAATGTCTTGGAACGGTTCTTCGACAATGTTTTCGGACCGAAAAAGCTAAAGGACCCGAACGACACCGCACGGGAAAAGAAGGATCGCGGCTTTTTCGACCGATTATTCAAGAAGAAGAACTGATCACGAGAAGGCCTGCATATCGCAAAGCCTGCGATATTGCCCGCCTGCCTCGTAAAGCTGCGCATGCGTCCCGCGCTCAATGATCCGGCCTTCGTGCATCACACAGATCTCATCACAATGCTGGATCGTGCTCAGCCGGTGCGCGATCACCAGGCTCGTGCGGCCTTCCAGCATCTTGTACAACGCATCCTGCACCAGCCTTTCACTTTCCGTATCCAGCGCACTTGTCGCCTCATCCAAGATCAGGATCGGCGGGTTCTTCAATACCGCACGTGCGATGCTCAACCGCTGCTTTTGGCCACCGCTCAAACGATTGCCACCATCACCGATGTTCGTCTGGTAGCCGTTCTCCAGCAGCATGATGAAGTCATGCGCATTGGCGATCCTTGCCGCCCGTTCGATGTCCGTTTGCGCCACTCCCGGCGTACCGAACGCGATATTATTGGCGACAGTGTCATTGAAAAGAATACTGTCCTGCGTGACGATCCCTAAAAGCGACCGCAGATCCTTGATCCGCAGATCGCGTACATCGATGCCATCCACGGTCAACGATCCACCGGTCACATCAAAGAACCGCGGCAACAGATTGGCCATTGTGGTCTTGCCACTTCCGCTCATGCCTACCAGAGCGACGCTCTTGCCTTTGGGAATTGTAAGTGAGATCTCTTCCAGCACCGGCCGCCAAAGCTTCGTTCCAAGATCTTCCAATTCACCGTATGCGAATGAAACATTCCGGTACTCGATCGCATGCTCGAAGTGTTGGATCCTCCGCGCATCCGGCTTCTCCTTCACCGTATTCTCCACTTCAAGCAACTCGAACACACGTTTCGCACCGGCCGATCCACGCGTGATCATCGAGTAGCCTTGTGAAAATCCCTTGATCGGTGCCAGCAACTGCGAGAAGATGATTATGAATCCCAAAAAGCTGTCGCCCGTCAGGGTAGGTTCAACACCCAGCACATACGATCCCCCGATGTAGGCGATCGCGGCCATCACTGCAGCGCCCATCGTTTCGCTGAGCGGCGAAGCGATGTCCTGCCGGTTCAGCATCGCAATGCTCGAACGGGTGAGCAATTCGTTCTCCCGCTCGAAACGACGCGTCATGTCGTCCTCGCCATTGAATGCCTTGATCACCCGGATACCTGAAAGCGTCTCTTCCACCCGCGCCAGCAGATCGGCGTTCTTCTCCTGTACGCGCGTGCTCTTCCGCCGCAAGCTTTTACCGATCCGACCGATGATCAGTCCGCTTATCGGCAACAGAAGCAGTGAGATCACTGTGAGTTCTGGCGATAACGTCACCATCGTACCCAGGAAGAGGATGATCGCCACCGGCTCGCGGAACATCATCTCGATGTAGAACATCACCGAGTATTCCACCACGTGCATGTCATTCGTGATCAATGCCAGCAGATCGCCTTTTCGTTCCTGATCATGGTAGCGCAACGGAAGCTCCAGCAGCTTGGCGTAGATCTTCGATCGGATGTCCCGCACGATCCGGTTCCTGAAATGTGTGATCGCCACAAGTGCCAGATAACGGAACAAATTCTTCATCAGGAACAGCACGACCACGATGATGCTGATCCACAGCAGTGCGCCCATCTGGCCGTTCTCCTCGATCAGCTGGGTCAGCATCCAATTGAAAGTGCCTTCCAATCCGTCGCGTGTCCAGAGTTCGGCGGGCCGCTCATGCATCGCCTGCACCTGGCCCAGAAGCAATCGCAGGAACGGGATGAACAGCAGCAACGACGCCAGATGGAAGACCGTTGCCACCAGATTGAATACCACATTCAATGCTGCGAAACCCCGGTACGGTGCCCCGTGTTTCAGAATGCGGTAGAAGTACTTCATGCGGCGTGGCGAAGTTAGACGCTGTGCTCCAGTGGCCTTTGGCACCTTCCACGCGGTAACTTCGTACCTGAAATGGACAGTGTAAGACAGAACAAGGTCAATAGTCTCTTACAGCGCGAACTGGCCGTGATCTTCCAGCAGGAGGCCCGGCAATTTCTTCCCGGCGGCCTCATCACCGTTTCCGGCGTGCGCGTAAGCCCGGACCTCGGCCTGGCGAAAGTGTATCTCAGCCTTTTCCCTGTAAAGGACAAACAGGCGGTGATCGGCAACATCAAGGAACGGTCACATTGGGTGCGCGGGCTCCTCGGCGGCCGTATAGGCAAACAGATGCGCGTGGTACCGGAGCTCATCTTCTACGTGGATGATTCGCTGGATCGGGCGGAGGAGATCGATAAGCTCCTTAAAGACAGTTGAGGTAGTTGAGGCAGTTGAGGAGTTGAGGAGTTGTCCCCAAGCCTCCGCAGTGGTCTCCTGAGGAACGAAGGGACCCTGCGGCATTCGACGTCCAACTTTACCACCCACCCGACCACCTAAACTTCCGCCCCCAGCCCCGATCTTCGCGCCACCATGCAGTACGATCCGGTCAAGCGCCAGCTCGGTGAGGTCTTCAACCGATCGCCCTTCCTGCGCAAGCTGTTCTACGGACTTCTCGATCTGCTGCTGCTGCGCGCATGGCACATTCAGCGCGAATTGCGGATCTGGGCAAAGGGCAAGCGCGATCGGCCGATCGCGATCTACGATGCCGGTGCGGGTTTCGGCCAATATTCCTATTGGCTCAGCGGCCTCTCACCACGCTGGTCCATCACCGCCATCGATGTCAAGGAAGAACAGGTGGCAGATTGTAACGCGTTCTTCCAAAAGATCGGACGGCCACAGGTGAAATTCCTCGTCGGAGATGTCACCAAGTTCCAGCAGCCGAACACGTTCGATCTCGTCGTCTGCGTCGATGTCATGGAACATATCGTGGAAGATGAGGCCGCGCTCCGTTGCTACAGTTCCAGCCTCAAAAGCGGCGGCATGCTCATCATCAGCACACCCAGCGACCAGGGCGGCAGCGATGTGCACGAAGAAGGCGAAGGATCGTTCATTGAAGAACACGTGCGCGATGGCTACAACATCGACGACATCCGCGCGAAATGCCTGCGCAACGGCTTCAGCAAGGTCGATGCGCGTTACAGCTACGGCGCACCGGGCAAGATCAGCTGGAAGCTCAGCATGAAATGGCCGCTGCTCATGCTCAACGCGAGCAAGATCTTCTTCATCATCCTGCCGTTCTACTACCTCATCGCCTACCCGATAGCATTCGTGCTCAATATCTTCGATGTGCGTATGAAGCACCGCACGGGCACTGGATTGATCGTAAAGGCATGGAAGTAAATTGTCACACTGAGCTTAGCCTGCCCAGAGCTTTTCGAAGGGTCGAAGTGTTGGGCGTGTCCCGGCCATATTTCTCCCCTCTCCTTGGGAGAGGGGCCGGGGGTGAGGGCCGGGTCGGGCTATCCGCTGCAAGTCCTCGCTGCGCTCCGGGCTTTCCGCTTCTATCCCTCACGCGGCGTCCGAGCCAAAACCGTACGTCATGAAAAGAGGATCATCTGGTCTCGGAACTGAAACTATTGGTTTATATCTGGCCTTTATTTTGGGATCTCTGATCATTATTATGGGTTCGTATTTGGTTCTAACCGAACAAGCATCTTCAGGGATAACAGTTGCAGGAAGATCAGGACGCGGAGGTGGAGAAGCAGTGAACATGCCTGGATGGGGATTTATCTTGATCGGTTCGCTGTTTTTCCTTCCAGCAACTGCGGCCATTTTTTTACAGAGAAAGAAGAGAAATAAAGGGAAGTCAATTTTCCAACTGATCCCATGAACCTCCCCTTCCTCTTCGCCCGACGTTACCTGCTGGCCAAACGATCGCAGAACGCGATCAACATCATCACCATGATCAGCATGGTGGTGATCGCGGTGGTAACGGCGGCGATGGTGGTGGTACTCAGCACGCTCAATGGCATCGCCGATCTGGTGGATTCCATCTACAGCCCCTTCGATCAGGATATCACCATCACTCCGGTGAACGGCAAGACCTTCGATCGCTCGGCACTGGACATCACGGCGATCGAAGCGATGCCCGAATTGCAACGCAGAAGCTGGGTGATCGAAGAGAACGTGCTCCTTCGCAGTGGCGATCAGCAAGCTGTGGCTACGCTCAAAGGCGTGGAACCGCAGTACCTGCAAATGAGCCGGATGAACGAATACCTCTTCTCTGGCAAGGCCGAACTCTCCGGACCGACAGGCCCAACGGCGATCCTCGGCATTGCTTTGAAAGTGGATCTCGATGTACCGTTGGAGGATGGCATCTTCACACCACTGGAGATCAGCGCGCCGATCCGTGGAAGAAAGCTCAGCCGCTACCAGCAGAAAGCGTTCGAAAGCACGGCGGTGGCGGTGAGCGGCGCGTATTCCATGAACCTGGAGTTCGATGCCAAGTACGCGGTTGTTCCGATCGATATGGCCGCTGAACTGCTGCAATATGATTCCACCGTGAGCGCGCTAGAGGTGCAGTTGAAGCCACACACCAACCTCGATCGCACGGCCGAGCGTTTGCGCGAACAACTCGGTCCGGACTTCCAGGTGCGCACACGTTACCAGAAGAACGCGCTGATGTACCAGACGAACGCTTCGGAGAAATTTTTCACGTTCATGGTGCTCGCCTTCATCGGACTGATCGGCGCTTTCAACATCATCGCATCGCTCACCATGATGATGATCGA